>CAYYXE010000004.1:20007-41132 GCA_964475655.1 uncultured Candidatus Saccharibacteria bacterium
AGTCAAACACCCAAAGACCACAACGAATACTTTTATGGCAAAAAGCCCGAACCTGTCACTTCTCCTGCACAGGAAGTGTTACAGCATGATTTCAAGCAAGAATCGCTTGCAGAGGTACAGCATGATTATAGGACACTCAAACAAGAACAAGAGAAAATCAAAGAGGTACGACAAAAGCTTCAAAATATCACACAGCTCGAAACTTCATTTACCATACACAAGCTCACCGATGAAGACCGTGTCGTTGCAGAAGAGTCTGAAGAAGAAATCAATGCAAAATTTAAAGAAGCTGAAAAAATACTTGAGGACAAGAATAGATTTATTAAAATCATTCACACTATCGAACGATGGTTACATCTGCGCGCCTAACGCGCGTACTCCGTAACTCTCGTCTCGCGTATGATCGTCACTTTGATCTGTCCGGGGTAGCGGAGCTCCTCTTCGATAGAGAGCGCAATCGAGCGGGCTAGGTGTTTGGCTTCGAGGTCGGTGATGCGCTCAGGATGCACAAAGATGCGGATCTCACGTCCCGCTTGGAGGGCGTACGCCTTCTCGACGCCAGGATATCGTGAGGCGACGCTTTCGAGCTCATGGAGTCGCTTGAGGTAGGCTTCGGCGCTGTCGCGGCGCGCGCCAGGGCGCGCGCCGCTGATCATGTCGGCAGTCTGCACGATCACTGCTTCGAGGCTCTCGTGTGGACAGTCGTCGTGATGGCTTTTCATGGCGGTAATGATGCGTGGGTCGGTGCCAAATCGCTCCATCACCTTGACTCCGATTTCTATATGGGTCCCTTCAAACTCGTGATCGAGGGCCTTGCCGATGTCGTGCACGAGCGCACCTGCTTTGGCAATGTACGGATCGGCCCCGACTTCTGCAGCAAGCATCTCCGCGATGTGTGCCATTTCTATAGAGTGTGCGAGCACGTTTTGGCCGTAGCTTGTGCGGTAGTGGAGACGTCCGAGGATGGCGAGCAGGCGCGGGTCGAGGTTGTAAATGCCGCACTCGTATGCTGCGTCCGCTCCCTTTGCTTTGATGACGTCGTGAATTGCAGCTTTTGCAGTTTCGAGCTCCTCTTCGATCTTTGCCGGCTGGATGCGACCGTCTTTGATCAGTGCCTGGAGTGCAGTTGTCGCAATCGCGCGGCGCACGGGATCAAAGCAGGAGACGACGATGGCCCCTGGTGTCTCGTCTACGAGGAGCTCCACGCCTGAGTATCGTTCAAACGTGCGGATGTTGCGGCCATCGCGTCCGATAATCTTGCCTTTGATGTCGTCGTTTTCGAGTACGACGGTGGACGTTGTGAGCTCAGCAACTGCGGGCACGGCGAGGCGCTGGATCGTGCTGAGCAATATGTCGCGTGCACGGTCTTTGATCGTCTCGGCAAGGGTCGTATCGAGCTTGGCACTGCGCACGGCGAGGTCTTCGGCAAAGACGTCTTGTGCGTCTTTGAGGATGAGCTCACGGGCGTCTTCGATCGTCATGCCGCTGATGTGCTCGAGTATCTCGCGCTGCTTTGCCGCGCCTGCTTCGACTGCGGATTCTTTGGCGAGAAGCACTTCTGCGGCGTGTTCGATCGCATGCTCGCGTTCGTCGATCTCGCTTTGGCGCATATCTAGAAGAGACTCTCGTTTGACGAGGCGTGATTCGGTGGCTTCGGCCTTGGCATGTGCCTCATCTTGGATCGACTGTGCAGCCTCGCGTGCGCGCATGAGCTTTTCGTTGATGGTAAACTCAAGGCTGTTTTTGCGGACGATAAAGATGACGGCGCGCACGGCGTAGCCGAGGAGCGCTCCGCCTGCAAACATGCCGAGTGCAAGGACGTACTCGTTCATGTTACTTCGTAGCTACTGGCTTGGTAATGACTGCGTCGATGATGCCGTATTTCTTGGCCTGATCTGCATCCATAAAGAAGTCGCGTTCCATATCCTTTTCTACCTGCGGAAGTTTTTGTCCGGTATTTTTGGAGAAGATTTCATTGAGGCGATGACGAAGCTTGATCATCTGTTTTGCAGTAATCTCGATGTCAGTGACTTGCCCTTCAAATCCCCCATGAGGTTGATGAATCATCACTTCGGAGTTGGGGAGTGCATATCGTTTCCCTTTTGCGCCGCCTGCGAGAAGGTGGGAGCCCATTGATGCGGCAACACCTACACAGATCGTTGAAACGTCAGGCTTGATGAAATTCATTGTGTCGAGGATCGCAAGTCCTGCAGTGACAGAGCCGCCCGGGCTATTGATGTAGAGAGAAATATCTTTTTTGGGATCTTCGTTGGCCAAGAAGAGCAGCTGTGCAATCACGAGATTTGCTACTTCGTCGTTGATAGGACCGCCGAGAAATATAATGCGCTCTTTGAGAAGGCGAGAGTAGATGTCATATGCGCGGTCACCCATGGGGTTCTTTTCGATAACGGTGGGAATGATCATAAAATTAGCAGAATTAGATAATAGTAAAATAGGGAATCGCAGAGTGCGGCAAAAGGCAGAAATCGGAAATGCAGTACGTGCACACTATACGCCTGATTGACATTTTTTGCAAAAGTACTAGAGTTATAGAAAATTGTTTGCAATGAAAACCATTATTTTGGAAACTAGCCGGTCTTCTTGTCTTCAGGTACTATTCAATTACAATGAAGGATCAATTCTTCACCAACACGATTCAATCAAGGTTCTTGCTCGGTATGTAGAACAAGCAAATGCATATATTGTAAAGAAAAAAATTTACCTTAAAAATTTGCTCAAACTAAAGACACTTACTGTTCAGGAAAAAGAAGCACTTACTTATTTGTACAGTGAAACAAAGTATGAAGAAGAAATTATTATTCCGATTGATGAATGCATTGAAGATGTCCCTGCATTTGGCAATTGAACAAAAATCCCCCGCGATAAGCGGGGGATTGTTTTTACTTTCCTTCAAGCATCGAGAGCACTTTGTCGTTGGTGAGCATCATGTCGGCGTAGGCGCGGGTGCGATTGGGGTCGGCCGTCGGGTACATGGCCATGTACTTTTGTGCTTCAGCTTCTACTTCTGCTTCAGTAGGGAGCACCTTGGCATCGCGGGCGATTGCGTTGAGGACGAGTTGGAAGCGTGCGCGCTTTTCGGCTTCGGGTGCAAATTCTTGCATGAGTTCTTCTTTCGTCTTCTGGATGTGCTTGAGGTAGTCATCAAGGCTTGCACCACTTCGTGCTACATCTGCCTCGATTTGTGCGAGCATTTTGTCGGTCTCGGATTTGAGCACGATCTCCGGCACCTCAAACGAAGTTTCCTTGATGATGGCTTCCATGATCTCGACACGTCGCTTGTCGTGTACTGTGTGCTCGGCTTCTTTGATGAGGTTTTCCTTCACCTTATCGCGAAGCTCTGCCACACTTTTAAACTCTCCAAATGACGCCGCAAATGCATCGTCGACTTCAGGAAGCGGTTCGTTGTGCTGGTGTCCATGGCCTTCTTCGTGTACATGGCCGTACGCGCGGATCTGGCGAAGGTCTTGGATCACTTTTTCGACATCTTCATCAGTGACTGCCTTGGCATCTGCTTGTGGGATAGTTGCGCCAATCTTTTTGTAGTCGGGGAGTTTGATGATGGGGACGACTGCAACGGTGATCGTAAAGCCGAGCGCATTGCCACGGGCGAGTTTGGTAATAGCTACCTCGGGACGGCCGATCGCGTCGATGGACTCCTCGGTGAGGATAGTGGGGTAGACGCTGTTGATCGCCGCCTCTGCCATGTCGGCAAGGAGGATGGCGTCAGGGATATGCTTCTTTGCGATGTCTGTAGGGACCTTGCCTTCGCGGAAGCCATCTACTTGGATCTTTTGGGCAAGCTTGGCAAATACCTCTGCTTCAAACGATGCTAGGTGCTCCCAGGTGATTTCGCCGGCAAGCTCAACGGTGCTTCCGGGAAGCTCTTTCTTGGTGATGGTGTAGGGGTGGGTGTTTTTCATAGTTCGGGGATTTTAGCATAGAGATTGTATATACAAAAGCATGCTTTCTCGATACTATATATACATGGACAACACACAACAGACCGTACCTACAAGCACTGATCAGTACTCATCTACTCCTCCCGGCTATTCTTATACTACTCCTTCTCCCAAACCCAAACGTATCGGCGTGCTGATAGGGGTAGTGCTTGCACTCGTCATTCTTGGGGGCGCGGCGTATGCATACTTTGCAGGATACTTTACTTCTCTGGAGCAGGTGGCGCGGGATGCATTTGTGCACGCCAAAGACGCAACAGGTGCAACCTTTGATACGACTATCACGGTGGATACGTCAGGACTCAAAAAGGAATCTACAAGTCGGGTCAATCCGCTCGGAGATATGTTTGCGGGCAATTCTACCTTTACCACCAAAGGCGCGTATGACTTTAGTGACCCTGCAAATACAAAGATCAACGCAACACTCTCGCTCAGTCTCGGTTCGACGGCGCTCGGGCTTGAGTTTAGAGCAATCGAGGGTACTGCGTATATGCAGCTCACCAAAGCGCCGGTGATCGCCTTTATCCCGACACTTGCCAAGGCCGAAAATACGTGGGTCGCATTCCCATACAAATCCGAGTCCAAACATCTCACGCAGAGCCCCGCATTTTCATTTGTCGGTGTCGACCCCTCTATCATTGAGAAGCTTACTGACGAACAAAAGGCGCACCTTGGTGCACTTACCAAAGATGCGCACTTCATCACGATTACCAAGCGCCTCCCGCCCGAAGAAATACAGGGCGATCTCTCATACCACTTTATGTTTGAGCTCGATCGAGCAGGTATCGCTGCGTACTTCCAAGAAGTGAAGGAGTATATCAACGAAGTCGGCAAAGACGACTCGACACTTTCAAGCTTTGATCCGACGACGTATACCAAAAAGCTCAATGAAATCACCGACTTTACGGGCGAGTTGTGGATCGCGCGAGCGGACAAGCTGCCACGCAAGGTAGTGATCGGATTTGGCATGCCTATCGAAGAGCAAGGAACAGTGAAGGTATCTATCACCAGTATATTCAAAGATTGGAATGCGCCGCTTACGGTAGAAAAGCCAGCAAAGACACTGACATTTGAGCAGCTCTTTGCAAAGCTTGCAGGGATGCCAGTAACTGAAACGACTACGTCATCTTCTTCGTCACAGCTTCAGGCTGACGCGCTCACCAAAGCAACACTTTCAAATCTCCGTGCAAGTGCAGAGCTTTACTACGACAATGCAGGCAATCAATATAAGGGTGTGTGTACTTCAGGTGATTTCAATAGCGCACGTAGTAAGTATGGTCTCACGTGTGTTGATACTGCTAGTGAGTATGCAGCGTCTGCTCGCCTGAGTACTGGAGCATATTATTGTGTGGATTCCACTGGTGCATCAAAACAGGTTGCATCAGTAGTAACTAGTACAAAGTGTCCTGCAAACTAAAAGCCTTGTGCAAAATCAGGTATCTCGCTATTGATCACAGCGGCTTGGAGGGAGTCGACCGGAGAAGTCGCGGGGGTAGAGGTAGACGTACGAGAGAGATCTCGTGCTTTGTGTGTTTCACTGTACCAAAAGATGCCAAAGGCGATGAGTACAAAAAGGATGATCCAGAGAGCCCACAAGCTCTTTCGGGGTTCGTGCAGTAGGTCTGAGTGGTCCCGAGGCGTGTGCATAGGGATTATTGGCTCGTCGTAAGGGTGACGCCAGTTTTGAGCTCGGTAAGGCTTGTGATGAGGTGGGTGCGCGCTTCTTTGAGTGCGTCTTGGATCTTGGTAAGGGCTGCTTTGACGCCCGCCTTTTCTACCTGTTCGTCAGTCATATCATCGGTGAGTGAGATCTTTGCAAAGAGGTCAAGGTTGGTCTTTGAAGTATCGAGTGAGGCAAGGCTCGCATCGAGTTCGGTCTGCGCAGCTTTGGTATCTACTCCCTTTGCAGCAAGGCGATCGATCGTGATCTGAGTGCGAGAGACAAAGAGGCGAAATTTTGCTTCCACGGCGCGGAGGTCGGTCTCGGCCTTTGCTTTCTTTTCAGGGAGAGTAAGGGGTTTTTCGGGAAGAGCGACAGATGTAGAAGAAGTCGCGCTTGCCGCAAGGTCACTTCCGGTAACCTGCGCAACAGAGGTCCCCGTAGGGATCACGAGGGCTGCTATGAGGATAAAAATAAGGGTCTTTTTCATATGGATACAGTAACTATACCATAGAGACGACATTCTGGCGAGAGGATTACAGTCAGCTTGTGTGTATACTTGTATACATGAAAACAGCACAACTCGTACTCACTATCATTGTCATCGGACTTATCGCTATCTTGGTCTGGCCCACGCACAAGGCAGCGGCCCCTGTAGTTCAGACTGATTCAGTTGTTGGTTGTTATGTAGCTACGATTGCCAAGGATGTCTACAGCATGCAGATCACGTCTCAAGACGGGCTCGCAGTAGCAGGCACCCTTGCGTACAACAACTTTGAGAAGGATAGCTCTAGAGGTACGCTCACCGGCGTCTATGACGGCACGATGCTCCTCGGCGACTATAGCTTTAGCTCCGAAGGTACGGACTCTATCGCACAAGTAGCGTTCAAGAAGACCCCCGAAGGCTTCGTCCGCGGCTTTGGCGAGACCCAGACCGTCGGCACCAAAGAAATGCTCAAGGATACGACCAAGCTCTCGTATGACAATTCACCAGTCTTTGTGAAGACGGAGTGTAAGTAAGCGTAAGGAATAAAAATCCCCCCAGCGATGAGGGGATTTTGCAATTCAGAGCTTAATGTCAATTTTACTGTACTCTTTTTCAATTTGTGTATTGGGCTTGTGTATTGCAATAAATTCACAAATTCGATTAATGTAGCGTTGGTGGTCTGCTGCACTTCCGCCACCTTTGTCTGCAACAAATAGGGTAATTTGTTTGATATTCGGTAATTTGAAACATTCTTTCAGCATGCTCAGCACCTCATGCTCTTCTAGTCTCAGTTTATAGCCGTCACCGAACTCAACCGATTCAAGTGATGTAATGGTTTCGATACCAGAAATACAAGAAATGGAAGCACTTTTAATAGTAAGTTTTTTTGGTGTAAGTTTTTGGAATTGTTTTCTATAAAAAATCCAGTTCCTTTTTGAAAAGTTAGCATAGATATTTGATATGTATATCTCCTTATCGCGTAGCCAGCGCTCCTCTTCATTGATATTCTCCAAAAATCTTCAGTGCTAGTATGAACAAGTTCTTTTGTCACTACATCTTCTATCTCTTCCATAGAAAGATAATTCAGTATTTCAGCTAATGTTAATTTTTTCATATTGTGTAAGTTTTTTGAAACATTACGTTATTTTTTGAAAAAGTCAAATTTGCTAGCATAAGTATATGTCCACCCAATCCGATACGATCGATTTCATTCTCGCAAAACTTGGCGATTATGACCGCTTTACGACGCGCAAGATGTTTGGAGAGTACGCACTCTATGCAGACGGCAAAGTCGTCGCGCTTGTCTGTGATGATCAGCTGTATATAAAGATCGTCCCAGCAAGCAGTGCACTTGCTGATATCTGCGAGCAGGACGCGCCATACCCTGGCGCAAAGCCATACTACCTCGTCGAAGAGCATCAGCTTTCGGCCATCAAAAACCTATCTGAGATATTAGTAGAAATCGCAAAAGCATTGCCGGAGAAGAAGAAAAAATAAAAGTGGCGTGTTCTATATAGGTATGCTATAAATCTCGGACAAGTTCTCGTCTACAACTACAAGGCAAGTACTATCGTATGATGGTGAACTCGAAGACCTTGGCTATAAAATATAGTTGCTATGACGAAAACAATCTCACTCAAAAACATATCGCACGCATTCCTTGAGAAATCCATTCTCGAAGGTGTATCACTGCGCCTGGATGACGATGAGCGCACTTGTATCGTGGGCGACAATGGGACGGGTAAGTCGACACTGCTGAAGATTATTACCGGTATGATCGAGCCTACAAGCGGCACGGTAGCAACGACTGGACACGTTCGCACGTACTATGTGACCCAAGAATTCTCACACGACGACCTCGCGCGCACCATCGAAGAGTACATACTCAAGCACGCAAGTGTGACGCTCTATAAAAAGATATTTAGTTTTGGCAAAACGCTCGGCTTTGACCTTGAGAAACATATCGCAAAGTCATGCAAACTCCTCTCTGGTGGCCAGCAAAAGATCCTCGCACTTTCTGTAGGGCTTGCAACCTCTCCCGACTTCCTGCTTCTCGACGAACCCGAAAACCACCTCGACATCGTCTCGCGCCTTGAGCTCATCAAGCTCCTGCAGGCCTATCGCGGCGGCGTACTCTTTGTCTCGCACGACCGGCTCATGATCGACAGCATTGCTACCAAAGTCGCCGAAGTTGCGCAGAAAAAAGTATTTATCAGTGAAGGTGGCTACCAAGACTACATTGACTCTCGGCTCACGCGCATCGCGGGGCTCCAGCGCGCGTATGACCAAGTGACCAAGCGCATTCGTGCACTTGAGGGCATGCTGCCGATCCTCGAAGCAAAGGCGTTCCGTGGCAAAGAGGTCTCATCATATCTCAAACGCAAGGCCGAACTTCAAGAATTGAAACAGCAACAAAAAGAAGAAGGACGAGCAGACGACCGGCGTACCTCGATCAAACTCCAAAAGAGCACGAGCGACCTCCACAACGGCAAGCTCCTCTGTCGGATCACCGATGCTGCGTTCAAGTATGACGGCGCCAAAGGATACATATTTCGAGACATCTCGCTCGACATCCGTACCGGAAGCCACATCGTGCTCTTGGGTCGCAATGGCTCCGGCAAGTCGACATTTCTCAACGGTCTCACGGGCAATCTGTCGCTCAATACTGGGACTGTGACATGGGCCGAAGGAGTGACGACAAGCTACTTTGACCAGCATGCAAGCTTTGATCCTGACAAGACCGCGCTCCAGGTCGTCATCGAAGCACTCGGCAAACCCGACAAAGAAAGTCGTGCGGCACTTGGTGCGATGAAGTTTGCATCCGACAAAATGGACACCCGCACCGGCGAGCTCTCGGGAGGCGAGCGCATGCGGCTGCGTTTCGCCATAGTGTTTGGTACCAATCCCGACTTCATCATTCTCGACGAGCCCACCAACCACCTCGACGAAGTCACCTGGCAGATCTTGCTCGATGCGTGTAACAACTCCAAAGCAACAATTCTCTTGGTAACTCACGACTACGAATTTATCACGGACCTCAAACACAAAACCTTCTGGCTGATCAAAAACCAAACCATCCAAGAGCGGCACAAAGATTTGGAAGAGTTGATTGAGGAGCTGCGATAAATGGTATAATTGGTGCATGGAAAACAATCCCGAAAAACCAAAGATCGTAAGTCCTGAAATTGAAGCATCACTCAAAGAAATAGATCAACATTTGGAAGAAAATGAACAATGGCTTGGGGACTCACTCAGAGATCTCAAAGAAGAAATTGAGTATATTGAATTCAATAAAGAGTATCTTGAACATATGCGCGATAGTAATGAAGGCTATGCTTTACTTGAAAAGATTGCTAAGGAAGAAGGATTTGAAAAACCAAAGAGCAAGAAATATTCATCAGAAGATATCTCAAAAATAGAGCAAGCAATAGAAACTGCGAAAGGTGAAGTCAAGAAAATTCACGAATTCATGACCACGATTACACTCAATGGTATAGAAATAAAAAAATATAAAGAAGAGTTTGAACATTTACAGCAACGATTCAACTCGCTTCTTATAGAAATCAATCCTGATCAAGAAAATTAAATACAAAAAACCACTCAGATCGAGTGGTTTTTTGTTACTTATTTCTGAAACTTCTCCTTATACAACTCTTGGGACTTGAGTACTGCTTCGAGGGCCTTATCCTTTCCTTCAATACTATCTATAGAGACCGGTTTCTTTTGGATCTGTTTGTAGGTGAGGAAGAAGTGTTCGATCTCTTTGATGGTGTGTTTGTTTACATCTGAGAGATCTTTCACGTCATCCCATCGCGGATCTTTGTCGGGGACTGCGATGATCTTTGCATCTGAGTCTCCGTCGTCGATCATGTTTACGATTGCGACTGGGCGGACTTTCACGAGTACGCCTGGAGCAAGTGCATAGGTCGTGAGCACAACTACGTCCAATGGATCTCCGTCTTCCCAGTGACTTTGCGGCATGAAGCCGTAGTCAAACGGGTAGTCTTGTGAGGTGTGCATTGCACGGTCGAGCATGATGAGGCCGGTTTCTTTGTCGAGCTCGTATTTGTTCTTTGATCCTTTGGGGATCTCGATAATGACATTGATGACGTTGGGTACATCTTTGCCAGGTGTAATTTCGTGGAGGAGATTCATATTATTCCTTTCCTTCTATTTCATTAGTAATAATTTCATCAGTAGCAATTCCTTCGAGGTCTGACTGATTGTCTGTTTCGACCGGAGTAGTTGCGTCGGGGAGTTCTGAGAGTACATCTTCTTCTGTTACTTCAGCGGGCGTTTCACTATCCATAGTATCTGCATCTGCTGCAGGATCAGTCATTGCACCAAGGCTTGAGAGTGATGTGAAATCATCACCTTCAATGTTCTCGCCTTCGGTAGTGACTTCGGCTTCTGAGCCCTTGATGTCGATCTTCCAGCCGGTGAGTTTGGCAGCAAGGCGCACGTTTTGGCCGCCCTTGCCGATGGCAAGTGAGAGCTGGTCGGGAGTGACTTCGATGGTTGCCTTGTGCTCGTCGTCATTGAGCTCAAGCCCGAGCACCTTTGCCGGAGAAAGTGATTTGCGGACAAATTCTTCGGGGTCTGGTGACCACTCGATGATATCGATCTTTTCGCCAGAGAGTTCGTTCATGACGGTCGAGACGCGCACACCCTTTTGACCCACGCATGAGCCGACTGGATCGATGTTGGGGTCCTCGGTCCATACCGCGATCTTGCTTCGACTACCGGGTTCTCGTGCGATCGCTTTGAGTTCGACGACGCCACTTGCTACTTCAGGAGACTCGTATGCAAAGAGTTTCTCGAGAAACTTCGGGTGTGTGCGAGAAATACGAAGAGTAATGCCGCGAGGGGACTCTTCGACATGGTAGAGGTAGCCGCGGATGCGTGCGCCTTGGGTGTATCGCTCACCGGGGATCTGTTCTTGGGGAGGGATCACACCGGTCGCTCTGTTGAAGTCGACGTAGACCATGCCGCGCTCTACCTTTTGGACGTGTCCACTGATGATGTCACCTTCTTTGGTGCCAAACTCGTCGAGGATAGAGGAGCGCTCTGCTTCGCGGATGCGTTGCATGATGACCTGCTTTGCAGTCTGTGCGGCGATACGTCCAAAGTCATCCTTGGGCTCGAGTGCAAAGACGATCTCATCGCCGACCTGTGCGCTTGCCTTCATGATGCGTGCGTCTTCAAGCAGGATGTGCTTTTCTTCGTTGTACACTTCGCGCTCGTCGCCTTCGGCAAGCGGCTCATTGTCTTCTGCGCCTTCTTCGAGGAAGCGAACCAGTGTGTCATCGACAACAGTCTTTACCTGTTCGAAGTCGACGGTCCCGGCATCGAGGTTGATGTGCGAGCGCACGATCTGACCCTTTTTGCCATATTCTTTTTTGTAGGCAGCGGCAAGCGACTGCTCGATCGCATCGATGAGCTTGTCGCGCGCAATGCGGCGCTCGCTCTCGAGCTGCTCAATTGCCAATTTTAGTGCTTTGATATCCAACATATATTGTATTGTTATGTAATTTTATAATCCCTAACGCAAACGTCCGACCCTTTCGAGGCGGACAGTTATGCACTATATATAGCATACAGGTAGGGATGAGGCAAGAAAAAACTGCCACGAGAGGGCAGTTACGGTTGTTATAAGCTTCCGATTTCGGCGTACAGCCTCCTAATTCTTTTTTCTGTGTAGATAAATAAGATAAAAATAAGCAGGCATGGTGGTATAAAAAACATGGCAATAATACCAGGTGCTACAGATGATTCCTGACGGGGCAGATTGCCACAAGAAGCAAGTACTAGCACCACTAGCCATGCGGAAGCCCGAATGCACAATGTTTTACGGCGGTACCATTTGTCGAGCTTGGATATTTTTTGATCCATAGAGATATGTTTGAGGTGAGCACTATTTCTCCAACCATAGCAGGCACGCCGTATACATGTCAAAAATAAAAGCCCGAGTCGCTGCTCGGTTTTCTTTTTGTGGATAATCTCTTGCGTGCGTGATTGTATATAGACTATACTTTATATTGTATGAAATCTATTGTCTTGTGGTGTGCGTCAGGTGCGGTGATGGTACTTATGATGATCGTTGCACTGCCCAAGGCTACAACTGCATTTGCAGCAGCGGGGGACCTCACCGGACAAGCATGGTCGAGCAACATCGGATGGATCGACTTTGGAAATGCTGGGGCGACATATGGGGTGAAGCTTGCAATGAGTGGCGCAACTCGCAATCTTTCGGGGTACGCATGGTCGAGCAACATCGGATGGGTAACATTTAACAACACTGAGTGTCCTGTTGGTGTTACGGGCAACTGTCAGCCTCGCGTTGAGTGGGGTGTAAACGGAGGACCAGCGGTGCTTGTCAAAGGCTTTGCGCGCGCCTGTGGTGTATTTGCGAACGGATGTACTTCAGGGACACCGCTCAAAAACGGCGGAGTAACCGGCCTGACGCTTGGTGGATGGGATGGCTTTATCTCTCTCGGAGATAGCAATACTGCTGACAGCGTCAACTATGGCGTAAAGATCAATACGGGCACTGGCGTCGCAACTGGCCGCGGGTGGGGATCAGAAGTCGTGGGATGGGTAAACTTTACGGGAGTGAAGGTGGCGGTAGGTGACCCAGGAGTTGAGATTTGTGGAAACGGCATCGACGAAGACGGCAACGGTTCTGATCTGCCTTGTCCTCCCGGCACTGAAATATGTGGAAACGGCATCGACGAAGACGGAAATGGGTCAGATCTCCCGTGTCCTCCTGGTACAGAGATTTGTGGCAACGGTACCGATGACGACGGTGACGGATTTATTGACGAAAACTGTCCTGGCGGACCAAGCTGTTCTGATGGTATTCGTAACCAAAATGAAACAGGTGTAGATACTGGTGGAGTGTGTGGAAATGGTTCAAATGGCACGTGTTTTGATGGGATCAAAAACCAAAACGAAACCGATATCGACTATGGAGGTGTGTGTGGTATCCCCGGCACGTGTTTTGATGGGATCAAAAACCAGAACGAAACAGGTGTAGATACAGGGGGAGTGTGTACCACTGATCCAGACACCCAGATCTGCAGCAATATTTCCAATGAATTTTTGGCACTGCTGACACCGCCGATCACCGATGTCAGCGAGCTCTCGCTTCACCACTACCGCAAGCTTGCAAATGGACGATGTGCATGTCAGACAGGGTATATCTTGAATGCCGAGCTGATGTGCGTACGACCTACCTATCAGGAGAAATAATTACTGCTATACTTCATACAACACTACTATGCCCAAAGATACCACTCCCACATTTGATATACAGCCTACCAAAACAGAGGGGCATGCTCCCCACAAGGCACTGAAGTGGACAGGGCTGATCATGGTGATCGTCGTTGTGTTGGTAGTTGTACTCTCGATCAGGCAAAAGCGGGCGCGCGAAGCATATCTGCGCACTCCGGAAGGACAACTTACTGTACTTCAGGAAACCTCGGCTCCGGTGACGAGCACTCCCGAAGAACGCGCAGAGGCAATGAAGAAGCTTGAGGCTACCAATAAAAAGCAGGCACCCAAGACCCCTGCCGAATATCAAAAGATTTTACAAGACTTACAGTAATACCTATGCGATCCATGTTTTCCAAATCAACCCTTGTCCTCACGCTCATTCTCGCAGTGCTCGCTGCTGCAGTGGGGACCTTTGCATATAGTGAGCCGACGAGCGCGTTTCCAGCCAACACAGTCGAGCCGATCGATACAGGGATCGCCGATCAATGGAAAGCAGGATCGCTCACGGTATTTCCGTTTTTTGCGCGAGGCAATGCCGACTTTAAGGCCGATCTTGCTATAGAAGGCATCGCACAAGGCGGACAGCCAGGCGACAGAGTATCTCGCGTACAGATTGCAAGCAATGTCCTTGCCACCGGCGAGCTCCACTCGCTCGACCACCTTTCTGCCGCATCGCTTCGCCACAATGAAGCATCTCCAAAGCCGGTCTGCGGAGACAGCAACGGCATCGTCGTCTTTTGTACTGATATTTGTAACAATATTTCGGGCTTACAGGCTGATATTCCACCAGGTATGATCCGCAACCCCGATGGCAGCTGTACACCGGCACCAGATCTCTGTAGCAATATCGACGGTGTCCAGTCTGCGCCGCTGAACCCTGATATCCTCATCGAAGACCCTTCACAGCCTACTTTTTGTACGCAAGTCATCCGCGCGACCATCTACGCGGGCCTTCATGGCAATCATGCATTGCTCAATATGGCCAACACTGCATACATGGCTAGATTTTATGTCAAAAACATCACGATTACTTCGATCGGGGGTGATAGGGGACGCACTGCTTGGCCAAGTACCACGCCGCTCCGGTTTAAATGGGGATTTTGTGCCAAGAGAGGTCCCGGCTATGCAAGCGGACTGTTTACTGATCCAAATGATTATCTTGGAAGCACTGCAGTAGGAGTGTGTGAAAAATTCTTCCCTGACTATCCCTACCGATCATCACTTCCGTATGGCGTATGGAAGTACGGTAGTTGGTTTAGTAGCAACCAAGGTCATCCAGGATACCTTGGATGGGATGGTGTACATAATGCAATAGCACAATGGATACCGGCTGAGGGATCAAATGTTTGGTATATAGGAGATCCCAAGGGAACCTTCAGTGGAAATTATTATGATCAAACAGGATCGATCCCTCCGACATTGCTTGCACAAAGTGGATATGCAGGCGCGCCAAGTTACGGAGTCGGTGTCACACCTCCTCCAGGCGTTCGTCCAAATGAACTCTATGATATGGATTGGATCAGGACACATCTCCAGTACCTTCTTCCACTCGAACGGCTCGTGATCGATGATATGAAGGTGCCCTATGGGTACAAGCTTATCCTCAGCAATGATGACGCAAATTCTCCAGGTACGCTTGTAGATTTCCATCTGGTCAAAAACTCCGCCTATGTGGTAAATGGCGGCGCAGTAAATGTACGACGCGTCAATGTATACATTCCTGGCGGATACGGCGTCGACCTCGACCGATCAGGCGTGAAGTGGGCAGACAATCTGCCAAACGGCACCTATCAAGTAGGGGTAGAGTGCAGCAGTGGCACGGGCAGTGCAACTCCAAGTACGTTTACCTTGCCCAAAGACGGAGGCGTAGGACTACAAGTTAAATGTCAATAATTATATGAAATCACCACAACACACAGTACTCGCTGCAGCACTTCTCATTGGCATTGCGCTCCTTGCAGGAAGCGTGACGGCAAGCAACCCCTTTGCTCCCGCGACATCTCCTTTCCCCAACGGCAATACGCCGTTTCCGGTGACGACGGGAGGCTACATGCAGATCAAGGGTGCGACTGGTCCTGCTACGACTGGCGGAGGGCTCGTGATCGGAGGATCGTTTGTTGCAATGCAAAATGCAGCATTTGACAAAGATCTTGGAATCCAAGGTATCCTTACAGGAAATCCTGCGCTTGATTGTCAAAATAATCCGTCTGCGTCCAATAATCTTTGCTTCGGAAAGTTTTCTGCGACCAGCGCTCAAAACAACATCGTCGATGTCGACATTGCGGGTACGACGTATGCACAGGCAGGCGCACTCTATGCACCACTCGAGTCAGCTCCTTCTGGCAAGCATCAATCGCTCTGTGCACTCCAAAACGGTGAAATCGTGATCTGTCCTGGGTCAACACCTATTACACCACTGAGTATTCCCACAATCGATGGTACACTTAGTTTTACTGCTCGAAGAATCAATATTGCGCTTGAGTTGCCAGTGCCTGAGCCCCAGGCAGTCACATTTATGGATATTGAAAGTATGGTAGACGTAGCTGGTACACTTACCCGATACTCTTCTTCTATTACGATACCCGTCGGAGGCTCTAGTGGTAACGTGTCCCCTACGACAGGGTATCCGGTAAGTTGTATTTTCCCGAGCAATGTCGATGCTTCTGGAAATGCGATATTTGAATATAATACACAAAGTGCAAACTACGTACTGACTATCCCTAGTGCTCAAGCTTGTAATTAATCAGAGTATAGTTATGAACAAATTTTCATCTTCCCTCAAACTCATTAGTGCTGGCATCTTGCTCTCTGTAGGGCTGAGTTATGCAGCGACATGGACCGCACCGACGCAGCAGCCGCCCACTGGTCTTGATACCCCTATCACAGTGCTCAGTTATCATCAAGAAAAGCCGGGAGGTCTCTCAGTAAATACGTTTGCAGCGCTTGGCAACAGCCAGCTCAAGCAACAGGCGTTTTTGCGGGGTCCAGTCAAGGCGATTGATCCAGGTTCAAGTGACCCAACCCTTGAGATCGGAAGTGTCAGTACTCCAGTAGTGACGACTGTCAATGGCAACATAAACTCAGGCCAAACGATCGGTGCAACCAACCTCATCAATTCCAATCTTGATACGCTTTGTGCAACTGATACCGGATGGGTCGTACGGTGTGGAACTACTACAGTAACCAACCCTCCCGTCCCGCCTGGACCTGTCTACTATGCAAGTTGTTTTGTTGCAGACACCATGGTTACCCTTGCAAACGGCGTTCAAAAGAAGATTCAAGATGTCAAAATGGGAGATATTCTTAAGGGAGATACCACCAACAACAAAGTACTCGGATTTCACCAGCCAACGCTTGGTGACAATAAGCTCTACGCATTCAATGGGGGCGACTACTTTGTGACCGCAGAACACCCGTTCCTTACGACGACTGGATGGAAATCTATCGATCCGACCAAAACCAAGAAAGAACACATCGGTATCACGGTAACACCACTCAAAGTCGGAGATATACTGGTCACTGATAAGGGTCTTGTAAAGATCAAAACTATTGCAAGCAAAGCTGCTCCTGCTTCAACACAGCTTTATAACTTTGTTCTCGATGGAGACCACACGTACTTTGCTGATGGATATCTTGTTCACAATAAAACTGCAGCTAGTTCTGGTGCACCAACGTGTAGCCCAACAGGTTCATTACCATGTGCTATCCCCACTAGTTCTGATGGTAGACAACTTAATCCAGGTACGATCGGACTCGGTTGTAACTCATCCGGACCTACTGGCGGAGGATGGGGAGTATGTCCAGCCGGGACTTCACCGCTGTGTAGCTCATCAGGAATCCAATTGTGTCAGTAAAATAAAATCCGCCGATATGTCGGTGGATTTTATTTTGTGCCATTACTCCGTGATACACTAAGTGCATATGATCATCGACGAGGCAAAGCTTCGCAACTTACTTCGCGACACCAACCTTGTCTCACAAGCAGACCTCGATCGGTTTGATCGAGAGCATGGGACGCAGACGCTTTCAGAATTTTTGGTGGCAGAAGGGAAGGTAAAAGAAAGTGAGCTTAAACGTCTCGAAGCATACGTACTCGGCATCCCCTTTATCGGGCTCACGCGCGAGCATATCGCACACGACGTACTCGAGCTCATCCCCGAGCCCATCGCGCGCCGCTACAATGTCGTCGCGTATCGCAAGAAAGACATGGACCTCGAGATTGCACTTCTCGACATCGGCAACTTGCCCGCCATCGACTTCATCCGCAAAAAGACCGGGCTCTCTATCAAGCCGCGCATGACTGACTCTGAGAGTATCAAGGCAGTGCTCACGCAGTATCAAAAGTCGCTCCAAGCAGAGTTTGATACGATCATCCAAAAGGAAGCGCAGGACATTAGCAAGGTCGATGCGGAGGCAAGCGAAGAGACGCTCAAGCAAGTCGCGCAGGATCTGCCGGTGATCAAGATCGTCGACTCGCTCATTGCACACGCCATCCGCCAAGATGCATCCGACATCCACATCGAGCCAGGGGAGACGGAGCTCATCATCCGCTACCGCATCGACGGCATCCTTCATGATGTGATGAAGCTTCCGTCTGCCGCAGCTGCCGCAATGGTTGCCCGCATCAAGGTGCTCGCGGGACTCAAGCTCGACGAGAAGCGCTTGCCGCAAGATGGGCGGTTTAAGACGGTGCTCGATGAGCAGCCCGTGTCATTCAGAGTCTCAACCCTTCCGACCTACTATGGCGAAAAGACCGTGATCCGTATACTGCGCGAGAGTGCACATGGCTTTACACTCGAAGGACTCGGCTTTCATGGCGAAGGACTTGAGCGCATCCATGACGGACTCAAGCAGCACTCCGGCATCGTCCTTGCCTCAGGCCCGACCGGAAGCGGCAAGACGACGACACTCTATACTCTCCTCGATATTTTGAATACTCCCGAAGTAAACATCTCGACCGTCGAAGACCCGATCGAGTATCAAATGCCACGGGTGAATCAGACGCAAGTGAAAAGCGAGATCGGCATGACCTTTGCCAACGGCCTGCGCGCACTTCTTCGCCAAGACCCCAACATCATCATGGTCGGAGAGATCCGCGATGGCGAGACCGCAAGCCTTGCCGTCAATGCCGCACTCACCGGCCACCTCGTGCTCTCAACGATCCATACCAACAGTGCTGCCGGCGCGATCCCGCGTCTCATTGATATGGGGGTCGAACCATTCTTGATCGTTTCAACTGCCAAGACTATCCTCGCACAGCGTCTCGTACGCCGACTTACATCAGTACGAGAAGAATACAAACTCTCAGATGCGGAGCGCACGGCACTCTCGCATGCAGTCGACATGGATCGTATGCTCGCGTACCTCAAGGCAGAAAAGATAGTAGAACCTGCGGCAACGTGGAATACTATTCTCTTTTATAAACCCAAACCCAACGACGAAAGCCCCGATGGCTTCAAAGGCCGCATCGGCATCCACGAAGTGTTGCCGGTAAGTCAGGCGATCAAGGAGCTCATCTTGCGCAATGCGTCACCTGACGAGATCGAAGCACAGGCCAAGAGCGAAGGCATGATGACCATGCTCGAAGACGGCATCTTTCAGGCAGTGCAAGGCAAGACGACGATAGAGGAGGTGCTCAGAGTGGTGAGTGAGTAGTCTTCAAACCTCCTCCGAACGTTAGAGGATGTTTGGAATTTTCTCATAACAAAATCCCCCGAAGTGCCGGGGGATTTTGTTATTTTACTTTATTGAATACTCGCTTGAATGTCTCAGGATTAAATTGTGCAAGGCCTGAGAGGATCTTGCGGTCGAGCTCGATGTTGGCTTTCTTGAGCTTGTCCATAAAGGTAGAGTAGGTGCCGCCTTCTGCTCGGACGAGGGCGTTGATGCGGACATTCCAGAGCTTGCGCGCGTCGCTTTTTTTGTCGCGGCGGTGTGCAAAGGCGTAGCTGCCAGCGTGCGCAATCGCATCCTTTGCCATGCGCTCTTTGGTAGAACGACCAAATCGGTACCCCTTTACTTGACTCAGGATATTCTTTCGCTTCTTATTTGCAATGGTTCCTCGTTTTACGCGTGTCATAGTAGTTTAAATTATTTCGTAATAAATCGGGCGATTGCCTTGTTGGTCATGTTGAACTCCACGGGCTTCTTGCCGGCAAGCTGCTTGACGCGAGACTGCTTTGCGTTGAAGTGGTTGAACCCGGGCTTGCGCGCGAGGATTTTGCCGGTCGAGGTGACCTTGAGGCGCTTGGTAAATGATTTGTTGGTCTTGGTGCTCATAGCAGTATTATGCCTGCGCTGTCGGCTCAGGAGCCGGCTTGTCCTTACCCCCTTTGTCTCGTTCGATAACGACGGCGAGACCTTTGGGAGAGCGCTTGTGCGGTTCAGCTATCTTATAGTGTTCTGTCACAAAATGCAAGACCCGGTCAAGTCTCTCTCGGAGGAATTTGTCGTCCATACCCTTGGAGCGGCCGCGCAGATAGAGCTCCACTTTGATGCGGTGGCCATCTTTCAGCCATGCTGAAGCCGTCTTTGCCTTGAGCTCGAGGTCGTGGTCACCAGTACCGACTTTGATCTGGATACTTTTGGTCTCAGTGGTCTTGGCACCGGCGCGAGCCTTTTGAAGCTTTTTTTTCTGCTCGTACTGGTATTTGCCAAAGTTCATGAGCTTGCAGATCGGTGGCAAGGCCTGCGGGGTGATCTCGATCAAGTCGACGCCTTGGTCATGTGCCATAGTGAGCGCCTCTGCAAGAGGGAAGACGCCGAGGTTGGTACCTTCTGCATCAATGACGCGGACTTCAGTTGCACGGATTTGGTTGTTGATTCTTTCCTTCACGAGAGTATAGTGGGGTGTATGTCAGTGCATCATACAGAAGAAGAAGGCCTTAGTCAATCCATCTCCTCTCACAAAACAAAGCGAATTCGCGCTCTTTCCACTCAGATGGTCGCAGAAGACGCAGATTCTGGCAGGTACCTTATATATAAGGAACGTGGCGAGACACTGGCAGTCCTGGTGCGACGCTTCCGTACTGAGCAAGGGCTTGGCCAAGAGATACCGATCACGTATGCCGGACGGCTTGACCCGATGGCGGAAGGCATTGTGCTTCTCCTTGTCGGCGAAGCGCGGCACCACAAAGACCAGTATCTGAAGCTCGGGAAGACGTATGAAATCGAAGTCCTCCTCGGTATCAGTACGGACACCCAAGACATGCTCGGACTTATCGAGCGAGAGCTCTATCGTCCCATCACCCGAGTCGCGATCACTGATACTCTCAAAGCGCTTGCCTCTATCACCGAGCTCCCGTACCCGCCGTACTCGTCAGTGCTCGTACAGGGCAAGCCGCTCTTTACCTATGCGCGTGCTGGCACCAAGGTGCAGGTGCCCGTAAAGACGGTGCAGATCACCGAGGCGACGCTGTTGCATACGCGCACGGTAGCAGTAGAAGCCATCGCGCGCGATGTGCTCACCGACATCGGTCGGGTAGAAGGAGACTTCCGCCAACTCATCATTATGAAGCAGTGGCAGAAATGCACGCAAACGCACAAAGAACATATTGCGACGATCGCGACGATCCGCATCACCGCCTCAAGCGGTACCTACATGCGCTCGATCGCCGCCTGGATGGGCGACCAACTTGGAGTACCTGCGCTTGCGTACAAGATCAAGCGGACGAAGCTTGGAGAATATACGTTATAAAAAATGAACCGGACCCTGTATAAGGCCCGG
>CAYYXE010000005.1:0-39837 GCA_964475655.1 uncultured Candidatus Saccharibacteria bacterium
ATGCGTTATACGGAGGCCAAGATGTCCAAGATCGCGATGGAAATGATCCGCGACATCGAGAAGGACACGATCGACTATCGCCCCAACTACGACGCGACGATCAATGAGCCGTCAGTCATGCCGACTGCAGTCCCAAGCCTTCTCCTCAACGGTACGCTCGGTATCGCGGTGGGTATGGCATCGAACATCGCGCCGCACAACCTCGGCGAGATCGTGGATGCATGTATCCATATGATCGAGAACGACGACGCAAGCAATGAAGACCTCGCCGAGATCGTACAGGGACCTGACTTCCCGACAGGCGGACTCGTGTTTAACAAAGCCGACATTGCACATGCATTTGCGACAGGTCGCGGAGGAGTCGTGTGTCGAGGTGAAGCAGAAATCGCCGAGACCAAGAGCGGTGTCTACACGATCACGGTGACGTCGCTCCCATACCAAGTCGTCCGCTCCAACTTCGTCGAACAAGTCGCGACACTTCACCAAGAAAAGAAGATCGATGGCATCAAGACAATGGACGATCTCTCGGCGGCAGACACGCGTATCGTCATCACGCTCAAGAGCGGTATCAATCCCCAAAAGGTACTCAACTATTTGTATAAGCACACGCAGCTCGAGCAAACATTTCACTACAACATGGTCGCGCTTGTCGATGGCGTACCTGAGACATTGTCGCTTAAGTCTATCCTCTCATCATTTATCGGCCACCGCGAAGTAGTCGTGAGGCGTCGTACTGCGTTTGACTTGCGCAAGGCAAAGGAGCGCGAGCACATCTTGCTCGGTCTCAAAAAGGCGCTCGACCATATCGACAAGATCATCACACTCATCCGTGGGAGCAAAGATGCGGCAACTGCAAAGCTCAACTTGATGAAGGAGTTCAAATTCTCAGACCTCCAGGCTGACGCGATCCTTGAAATGCGCCTTCAGAAGCTTGCCGGACTCGAGCGCAAGGCAGTGGAGAACGAACTCAAAGAAAAGCAGGACCTCATCGCAGAGCTCGAAGCGCTCCTTGCAAGTACCAAAAAGATCTTTAAGGTTATCGGAGATGAGCTCCGCGACATCAAAGAAAAGTATGCGGACGAACGCAAGACCAAGGTGATCGCGGGCGGTACCAAGATGATCAGCGACGAAGACTTGATCCCGGAGAAAGAATCAGTGCTTGTACTGACTGCAGGTGGCTACGTCAAGCGCACCGATCCAAGTGAATACAAAATCCAAAAGCGCGGCGGCGTCGGCGTCGTAGATCTCGAGACCAAAGAAGAAGACTTTGTGACCATGCTTCTGACGACTGACACACACTCAGATCTACTCTTCTTTACCAACAAAGGCAAGGCATACCAGATCAAGATGTACGACATCCCTGAAGGCAAGCGCGCAACCAAGGGCAAGTCCATCATGAACTACCTTTCGCTTGCAGGAGACGAGAAGGTGACAAGTGTTCTCGCGGTCCCCAAAAAGGCAAAAGAAGAAAAGGCCTCACTTGTACTGGTGACCCAAAACGGCACCGTCAAGAAAATGTCGTATGACAGCTTCAAGGATGTACGTCGAAGCGGTATCATCGCAATCCGTCTCGACGACAAAGATGAGCTTCAGGCAGCGCTTCGCGTCCAAAAGGGGCAAAGTATCATCCTTGCAAGTAGTCAGGGTCAATCAATACGATTTGACGAAAAGGATGTGCGCGAAATGGGCCGCACTGCAGGCGGCGTCCGCGGTATGAAGCTTGGCAAGGGCGATATGATTATCGGGGCAAATGTTGTGGTAGGAGAAGACGGCGTATACATGCTCACCATGGGTGCAAATGGTATCGGCAAAAAGACTGCAATCAGTGAATACAAGATCCAGGGTCGCGGTGGAAGCGGCATCAAGACATCCAAAGTCACACCCAAGACAGGGTCTCTCATGGTCGCAATGGTAGTACACGATGGCACTGAGCTTGTCGCAATGTCCAAGAAAGGCCAGGTGATCCGCGTCGATCTCGCAACGATCCCTTCGTCTGGACGACAGACACAAGGGGTCACGATTATGAAGCTCCGAGCCGGAGATACACTTGCTTCTGTTACGCTTCTTTAATCGCATTCGATCTCGCAAATGTGAACACGTACGCTCTGCGGGCCTTGGTCTACGACCTTCGAACACGTCCTCGATCATACGTATTCAATTTGCTCGATCGAACATCGCAAACGAGCAAAAGCGCTTTTCTCGGAACATATTTTTTGTTCGCTCGGCTGCGATTGCAATCCAAGCAAATTGAGTACATGCGACCGAGCACCTTCGGAGGGCGGTAGCCCGACACGCGCAGGGCGTATGTGCTCAGATTTGTGAGGATTGCATGTATGAAAATTCTGTTTTGATTTCTTATCTGTTTTATAGAGATCGTTGTATACTTACTCCATGTTCATGGACCCTGGTGCACTTTTGAGTGCGTGTCATATCAATTCTAGTGAGAGTATTGCTGACTTTGGTGCAGGATCTGGGTTTGTGGCGCGTGCTGCAGCCAAGCTTGTGCCGCAAGGCAATGTCTTTGCCATAGAAATCAATCGCGACATCGTTGCCCGACTTACTCGGGAGGCAGCCGATGCACACACGAAGAATCTCCATCCGCTCTGGGGTGATATCGAAGTGTCGGGCGGCACCAAGCTTGGTGAGGCAAGTATGGATATGGTCATTATCTCGAACACTCTCTTTCATCTCGAAGACAAAGACGGATGTTTCAAAGAGGCAGTACGCGTGTTGAAACCTGGAGGAAGGCTGCTTGTCGTCGACTGGAGTGAATCCTTTGGAGGTATGGGGCCACGACCCCAAGCAGTTGTGACCAAAGAAATGGCAGTGGCGCTTGCAACTCGATATGGATTTCAAGTGCAAAACGATACACTTCCTGCAGGTGAGCATCACTATGCTATACTTTTTAGGAAAGTCTAATCTCACATGAAGTCGTCATTCCAAACAATCTTGCTCGTCGTCTTTGGTGCAGTATTTATCGGCGCAATTCTTATCTTTTCCGGACTTATTTCGTTTGGATCAAAGAAGGCCGATACGACGACCCCGACTGGCACCGTCGTCGTATGGGGTACTCTACCTCAGACGCAAATGCAAACCTATCTCGATTCTGTTGATATAGGAACAGGGGATTATAGTATGATCTATCAAGAGCACGACCCATCTCAAATGCAGCAAGATCTTATTCTCGCTCTTGCTAATAGTACGCCGCCAGATCTTATATTTATCTCATCTGAATTATTTACACAGTTTAAAGACAGATTGTACAAGATACCGTTTGCCGTTTACCCAGAGAGGACCTTTCGCGATACCAATATCGATGGTGCTCAAATTTTTCTAACTAAAGAAGGTGCTGCAGCGCTTCCTTTGATAGTCGACCCACTTGTCGTGTATTACAATAAAGATGTTATTGCAAAATCAAAATTCGTTGTACCACCTGTAACTTGGTCAAATCTTAAGCTTTCGATCCCACTTCTGAGTACTCGTGATGCACGCAACAAAATCACCCAATCTGCTATAGCGCTTGGTACTGCATCAAATGTCACGCATGCTCGAGATATACTTTCCGCGCTGTTTTTGCAGACGGGGAACAATATTGTGCAGTACGATTCGTCAACTGACACGACAACTGCAGTACTGGGTGCAATACCTACAGGAAGTGCACAGGCACCTACTGCACAAGTGCTTGAATTTTATACTAGCTTCAGCAACCCAGCCAATGCCAATTATTCGTGGAACTCTTCACTTCCGTCGAGTCTCGAGTATTTCCTTGCTGGCAAGTCAGCGTTTTATATCGGACGCGCAAGTGAACTCTTTACCATCCAAGCTCAAAACCCAAATCTCAACTTTGATGTGATGGAGCTCTTTCAGACTGGTGCAAATACTCGCTCCGTCACATTTGGCTCATTTATAGCGATTGGTATGCTCAAAAATGCACCAAATCCTGTTGCAGCATATGCGGGACTCACGGCAATTTCTAACCCAACAAATGTAGATACATTTTCAAAAATAGTCTCGTTACCTCCTGTGCAGCGAAGCCTGCTTCTTGCACGACAAGACAACCCATATGTATCGGTATTTTTTACTGCGGCACTTTCGGCGTTTTCTTGGCCTGATCCAAACCCGGATCAGACCAACCTTCTCTTCAAGGATATGGTAACTGCAGTTACGAGCGGCCGGACTGATGCCGCAACGGCAATATACGATGCAAATGCTAAGCTTCAATAAGATATGAAATACCTTTTTGCCACACTCGTACTACTCTTCACACTCACTGGTTTTGCACATGCGGCAGCGGATATTGTTACTGAAGTTAAATCTACTACCACCAACTCAGTAGTAGTACTCATAAAGAATACGGGGCCTGCAGGTATCAGTGTGACTGGAAGCAACATGAGCACTGTCTCCACTCGTATCAGCGCATTTAACACGGTCACCAATGTAGTCGATTACAATTTCTCAGGCCCAAATATCGCCGGTGGCCAAAGTCGTGATGTGGTGGTCACCAACCTTGCGCCGAGCACTCAGTACAAGATAACGATCACTGCAGAAGAAGGTGCGACTCGAAATACCAAAGAGCTTACCGCAACTACCAAAGCAGAACCCCAGCAAAACCTCCCACCTCGTCCACTCTATGTATCATTTGTGTCGTCTACCCCTACCACTACTGCTGATGCGATTAACAACATCACGATCAAAAATACAGGCATCAAGGACTTCAATGCAGTAGTCACTCTCAAAACGACATCAGGCACTGTAGTTGGTACAGAAACACGCCTCGTAGGAGCTGGGCAAACGTACAACCTGCTCTCATTTTTCAATCTCAATCCCAACACCACCTATTCACTCAGCATGACAGGTACTGAGGTGGGGTCAAACAGAAGGTTTGAGACAGCGATATATCCGGGCGGCATCACTACCAAAAACAATCCCGCACCTGCAGGAGCTCCAGCTGTGTCTGCTACCAACTCTAATAGTCCACAAAAAGAAAAAAGTACGTCTAATGAATGTCTTGATAATCAAGACAACGACGGAGACGGCAAGGCTGACCGATATGGTCTAGATAAACAAATAAATGATGGTAAGGACTATGGGCTTGGAGTAAATAAAGGGGATGGCATCCTTGATCTAGAGCCTGACCCGAGCTGTTTTTCGGAAAGTGCGACACAGGAAGTTGCTGATGACGTCGTCAGTTCAATCATCCCATGTACCGATAAGTGCACTCTCAGTGATGTATTTCGGTTACTTAACAATATCATTTCTTTTTTCTTCAAAACACTGCTTATCCCGATCTTTATCATTATGCTGATGTATGCAGGATGGCAATACCTTACCGCCGAAGGTAATCCCAGTAAGAAAGCAAACCTCAAAAAACTACTTCTTAATTTTGGAAAGGGTATCATACTCATTGTATGTTCATGGCTTATTGTTCGGACTATTATGACCACGCTGCTCAATGAAGATTTTAAGCAAAGCAGTATTCAATTACTCGAAGACTAGGGTATACTATATGCACATGATTCGAACAATCCTACTATCGCTTGCACTGTTTCTGGTACTGGGTCACAACCTACAATCTGCAATGGCGCAAAATCCTCCTATCCCCAGTACGAGCCAGACAGGAAATCAGCTAACGCCTCCTATCCCGAGCACAAGTCAAACAGGTAATGTTGTCACCGATCAAAACTCTACAAATAAAAGCGGACAGGCGTCGGGATTTTTGCTTAATGTAAAACTCAAAAACCCACTTAAGGTGGATACTATTGAGGACGCGATTAAATTCATCGTCAATACATTGATAAAGATCGCACTTCCTGTTATTGTACTCTTCTTTATTTGGTCAGGACTTAAGTTTGTCCTTGCACAAGGAAAGCCCGAAGAAATCAAAAAAGCAAAAAATATATTTTGGTACACAATCATTGGGACCCTCCTTATACTTGGAGCATGGACTATTACGAACGCAATTATCGGCACTGTTAACTCGATTGTAAATTAATATGAAAAATCTACTAGTATACAGTTTGCTCCTAACTTTTTTGCCAATAATGTGTTTGAGGGCTCAGACAATACCAAACTGTTCAACTGTTACAGCACAAAATCAGGCGTATTGTTGTAGTGGTGATCCGAATGATCCTAACAAGGTTGCATGCAATGCGTACCGCAATGGATACGGGGGCACATCAACAACCCAGCAACCGCAAACCCAGCAGCCGTTTATTGGTGGACCGCAGTGCGGCACAATCGATAGATTCAACTACGATTCATGCTGCAAGACGTTTTATCGAAGTCAAAATATCGGTAGATGTTCAACGTATGAGACGATAGGGGATATTACCGTGGGAAGCGATGGCACTCCTACGGTCAAGGCAGTCAATGTGATCAACTACTCGTCAGACTCTGCCCAAACTGGTACTTCGCAAGTGGGAGCTTCTGATCTCAAAGAATGTAGTGCAATCAAATTTAAATCTATTTTGGATATATTGGTGTGGATCAAATGCATCATTGTCGTGGCTATTATCCCGCTCCTTTTTGCACTCGCAACTTTGTTCTTTATGTGGGGAGTATTCAAATACATTCAGACATCTGATTCTACCAAGCGCAAAGAAGCGCAAAAGACTATCTTTGCAGGCCTTGTCGGTCTCTTTGTGATGACAAGCCTTTGGGGGATCATCAACATCATAGGCACTACACTTGGTACTGGTTCGGCAGTCCCACTACTTCAGACAAGTTCGCTCAAAAAGACACCCTAACTAGGATGTGGTATACTTTTACCATACCCGCGCTTTATTATCAGGGTAATTAATCAATTATTTTAGTATGAAAAAATTAGCTCTTGCTTCATTTAGTACTACCTTGTTTGCACCACTTCTTGTGTTTGCGCAGACTACAGGTATTCCAAATACAGCCTATGTTGACTCATGGATCATCACCGCAACTACGTGGCTTTCACGTGCACTTTCGCTTGTGATGGTGCTCATGACCCTCTTCTTCTTGTGGAACGTATTTAAGTTTGTTCGCACTACTGATGCCGCCAAACAAAAAGAATACAAACAGGCAATGATCAATGGAATCATTGGTCTCTTTATTGCGGTTTCAGTATGGGGCATTATCAATATCGCTGGAAATGTCTTTGGTACACGCAATGCGTCTACTCCTGGTCTCACCTGCCCTCCTGGTACTGTCTTTAATGCAGCTACCAATCGCTGTACTGTTCGTTAAGTATCTCTATGATAATATTTGCGTACGCAGACTCGATGGACGACCTCTTGTTCAAGCTCAATGCCAAGGTACTTAACCCCGCAATTGAATTTGCATTCATCGTTGCACTCGTGGTCTTCTTGTGGGGAGTAAGCGAATACATTCGTGGTGCTGCAAGGGAAGATAAGCGCAAGCAGGGGAGAGAGCATATGCTTTGGGGGATTGTAGGATTTGTGATTATGTTTGGGGTGTATGGTATCATTACACTCCTGACTAATACGCTCGGTATCAAAGGTATAAAGGTGGACAATCAACAACAAACCTTCACTCCTCCCGACCTCCAAGAACTCAATCTTCCCAAATAGACGAAAAAATACCACCTTCTCAGGTGGTATTGTCTTTTTAGTTGTTAGGAACTACTGTGGTTTGTACTCAACCTCAACGTCTCCCTGTAGGATCTTGATCCGGTGGATACCGGTAGTTTTGTATCCTACGAGATGGGTGGTTGTGTCGTACGGTGTACCCTCTGCGTCTCTTCGACTACAGCCTTCCCAAGAAGAATTGCCGTCTTGGTTTTCGCACCGGTACCATACAAGGTCACCAGCTTTTGTGGGGGTCAGTTGCCAGCTCTCTTTGATGTTGAGTGTGAGCTCATCACCTTTTTTGACTGTGTACTTCCCATACGGCACACAATTTGCATATTCGCTCGTACTAGGTTGTACATACGAAATGGGTGTTGTAGTAGGAGAAACAGCCTCACTTGTAACTGACTCAGAGCTTTCCTTGGATTCATCAGATCCTTTTTTAGAAGGATAAAAGTAAATCAAAAGAATAATAATTAAAATTACAAATGATGTAAATCCGATCACCATCGCCGGGAGGTATTTTTTAGTTGTTATCATGATTTACCTCCTTCTGGTTTTGGTAATGTAATTAGATTAGCAGTTACGTGACCTGTAAGGTCTTCATCCAGATTATCAGTAGAGTCTCGACCGCTATTGTCAACGAAAGTAGTTATCTTACTTTTCTCAATCGAGGACCATTTTTTGACAGTAGATGCATCAGGCGTTTTCTTTGCCTTGATAACTTTATCAATAACCTTACCGTTTCCATTAACTGCGATTTTTGTTTTTTCCCTGAACTCTGAAACTCTAATAGTTTTTTCGTTCTGGAGATTCTTTTTGTTTTGATCAACTTCGTTTTGCTTTAGTTTTTTATCTTTGATTACTTCAGCATCATTTGTAATCTTAAGACGATTCGCTTCTCCCTTGTTGATTTCAAGCTGCTTTTCTTTAGCAGCCTGTCCTTGAGCCTTAGCAATACTAGTGTCAATTTTTGCTGCTTTTAGTAGTAATTTTCCTTTTATCTCTTTCTCCTTTGCGTCATACACATCCTGAGATCCAGGCTCAATGAAGTCTTCAAAGAGATCAACCCCTTCAACCACAACACCAGATTTATAAATTTCTTTATTTAAGTCTTTTATAAACTGCTTTCCAGTCACGTTGTTGTGATCAATAGATGCAAATCCAATACCCTGAATATCTTCAAAGTATCCCTTGGTCCGTGCCCATTCCTGGAACATGTCGGTAATTTTCTTTTCCGCATCTTCTTTGGAGTTATACAGACTTTTGGTTGCAAGCGCCATGTTCCAAACGATAAATCTGATATAGGCTTTTTTAACCCCACGAATAGGGTCTTTTGAGGTGAATTTAATTACAATACTTTCACGCTCTCTTATAAACAGTGTCTGCTTACCGATCTCTTTCCACTCACCAAGTGCTATGGTATCTGTGGAATTTTCTTTGTAAATAGGTTTACCATCTTCTCCCAAAGGGATTGTTGGTTGCCACTTTATCTCTCCCTTGGTTGCAAGTATTTCTTTAATCGTTTTGAAATGTTTATAACGATAATCAAAGAAAACGTTTTCTTCCATAGGAAAAATTTTCCATACAATAGCTCCTTTCCTATCAATTTTGGGCTGAATCTCTTTAAGTTCATCAGCTGGTAAATCAATAATGTCCGGAGTAATTTCAATGTTGGGTAGCGTGTTACCAACGATAAGCATAGGCTCATCAAACCAGGCAATCATCTTTGTTTGACCTGGAGGAGTCTTTACATATCGTAGCGTACTAAGCCACCACCCAAGCGGGATAAGAAGTACCACGAGGATAATAATGAGAATTAACATAGTTTTGAGTTTTATTTGTGAAAGAATTTTTGTTGATTTATTTGTATATATTATAGCAATAAAATATGATTTTGTCAATATATTCCATAAGAAAAAGCCTCCGCTAAAGGAGGCTTGAAATTTGATGTGCAATAGCTGTTACTGAACCCAAAGTGAGCCATCGGCCGCTGCCGAGAAGCTGTGCGGTCCGCCAACCCAGCCTACTTTTAAGTTAAAAGTACCTGGTACATAGGCTGTGTAGTCTGATGCATGATTAGGAGCATTGACCCAGTACATTGACCGTGATCGTACTTCGTAGGTAACCTGTGTTGCACTGAGATAGGTCACATATATGTAGTACACAAGGGCCATATCAGCGCTGTGGCCGTTATTAAACATCATGCCGTCAGCCACCACACCGTTCCACTGAGAAGGTCTTGTAGGTGGCTCCAGCAATATGCCGGTACCGTTTGTGTTTTTAACACTTACGGTTCTGAGCACTATTTGCCTGCCGTTATACTGTACTGTGGCAGTACTTGCATCAGCACTGTACGCCACAATTTGTGGCGACGCCAATGTTGTAGGGTCGTTACCGGTTACTGTTTGACCAAATACAATACCTTTTTTACAGCTTGTACATAAGGTTGCAGCTATTGCAATTGCAAGGAACATATTTTTTTTCATAAAATGGTTTTTTATTTTTGATAAATTGTTGATTGATGAAGTCATCCAACAGGGGAGCGGGACCACTTCATCAATCAACGCCACTTCAATGATTCTGAATACATTATAGCAAATATACAGGATTTGTCAAGTAGGATATATAGTTCAAAAGGATTGGGAAATAAGGGGATTTTGGGTATTTGTGGTCACAAGTTCCTTCGCAAGCTCAGGACTCGCGACCCCGCCTCGCTTGTCTAAAGACATAGCTCCGGCTGGCACACAAAGAAAAAACCACGAGCAGTCGTGGTTTTTTCTTTGTGTGCCCCCAGTAGGATTCGAACCTACGACCGTCTCCTTAAAAGGGAGCTGCTCTACCGACTGAGCTATAGGGGCATGGTGCTGGGAAGAGGACTTGAACCTCCACGGATTGCTCCACCGGTTCCTAAGACCGACGCGGCTACCAATTACGCCATCCCAGCAATCGTGCAAGCAATAATACAAGATTTTGAGCTACTTTTCAATGGTGCTGGGAGCGAGACTCGAACTCGCACGGTATTGCTACCAGAGGATTTTAAGTCCTCGCTGTCTACCATTCCATCATCCCAGCTTGGAGACCCGAGCGAGAATCGAACTCGCGAATAGTTCTTTTGCAGAGAACCGCCTTACCACTTGGCCATCGGGTCGTTATATTATTCTTTCAACAATGATTCTATCCTGCGCTCGGCTTTTGCGCCACTGTCGATCGCGACATCGAGGAAGGGGATCGTGCGCATGTTGATGCCGCGCTTGATCGCGTCGCGGATCTCTGGGCGCTTGCGCTTGAGGAAATTGAGTGCACTCTCTTCGCCACTTTCGGGAAGGACTGAGATGTAGAGGGTGGCACCGCGATCTCGATCAGTCATCTCGACGCGTGTTACGGTGATGAGCGCAGTCTTGTTGCTCTCGCGCTCGATGAACTGCGAGGCTATTTCTCGGATATGGGTTGCTATTTTGTCAGATCTCGATAGCTCCATAGTTAGACAGTTTTCATGACAAAGGCTTCGAGCACGTCGCCGGGTGCGATGTCGTTTTTGCATTCGACAAGCATGCCGCATTCGCCTTCAGAGATCTCGCGCACCTTTTGCTTGGCAGACTGGATCTCGATGATGGTGCCTTGGGCAAGCGCGAAGTCACGTCGCATCACGGTTACCTTTGCGCCAGTGGTGATGGTGCCACTGTCGATGCGGCAGCCGATCACTTGGCGCTCCTTGGTTGCAGAGAAAAACTTGAGTACCTTGGCAGTACCGATCACTTCGCGCGTCTCGACACGTGGACGTCGTCGCTCGAGTTCTTCTGCAAGCCATTCGGTGAGTTTGTAAATGATAGAGAAGGTTTGGATGGTGGCGCCGACGGATTCGTTGACATCGCGCGCTCGTGCATCAGGAGCACTATTAAATCCGAGGATGATCGTCTCTTTGTCAGACTGCGCCATGCGGATGTCGGCTTCGGTGATGGCGCCCACACCCTTTTGGATGACTTTGATCTGGAGTCCTTCTATCTGGATCTTCTTGAGTTCGCCTTCGATCGCTTCGGCGGTACCATAGACGTCAGTCTTGATGATGATGGGGACGACCTTTTGGCCAGCACTGCTCTGTGTCGTATCAGAGAAGTCTTGAGAGGAGAGAGACTCGATATAGTCTTCGGCGTCGCGCTTCTTGTCAAAGACATTGATCGTTGCTCCTACTTGCGGCGCTTGGTCAAAGCCGATGAGGTGCACTGGGGTAGAGGGGCCGGCTTCTTTGAGCGTTTTCCCAAGGAAATTTTCCATGATGCGCGTGGTCGTGAGTGCCGTGCCTGCTACCACAAACTGCCCGCTTTTGAGTGTGCCGTCCTTGATCACGATGGTCGCTGCGATGCCGCGCTTGGTATCGAGTCGTGACTCAATGACGATGCCTGATACTTCGGCATCGGGATTGCTCTTCATACCTTCAAGATCGGCGACAAGGAGGATCGTGTCGAGCAAGTCTTGCACACCCGTACCCACCTTTGCAGAGATCGCATTCCATGGAGTCGTGCCGCCATAGCCTTCGACGAGGACTTCTTGTTCGGCAAGCATGAGCTTTGCGCGATCGATGTTTGCTTCAGGGCGATCGATCTTGTTGATGGCGACGATAAAGGGGATGTCGGCGGCTTTAATCGTCTTGATTGCTTCGATCGTCTGTGCCTTCACACCGTCTTCGGCAGAGACGACGAGTATCGCAATGTCTGCAGCTCCGGCTCCGCGCTCGCGCATACCTGAGAATGCTGCGTGACCAGGTGTATCGATAAAGGTGATACCGCGCTCAGATCCTTGGTACGGGATCGTGATCTGGTACGCGCTCAAGTGCTGCGTGATACCACCTGCCTCGCCATCCACCACATTGGATTTGCGGATGTAGTCGAGGAGTGTGGACTTGCCATGGTCGATGTGGCCCATGATGGCAACTATTGGAGAGCGAGGTGTAGTGGTAGACATAAGTGTATAAATTAGTGATGGTTATTTGAGTGCTTTCTTGGCGTCTTTGAGTGCGAGTTCTTCTTCGGCGGTGAGCGAGACTTCGGGGATGCCGCGATTTATTTTTTTGGCGTAGACACCGATGTGACTGCGGTTGCTGATGACGGAGAGGATGTAGCCGTCTTGGTGTTCGTCGATAAGCCCTGATGCAAAGCTCTGCGCGCCACCCACACTTTCGTAGGCGTCGTAGCGCAAGAGTGAATACCCCCGGATACTTCGCTTGACGCGCCCATCGAGCATTTCAAGCGCTTCTTTGTGTGCTTCGAGGGTGTCGTCAGTACTTGCAGCTTTTTGGGTAAGCCAGGCGAGCGTTGCTTCGAGCGATGCGCCGTCTTTGCCTTTCATAAATGTTGCAAGCTTTTTGCGCAGCTGCAGCACAAGAACAATAAGCACCATGATGGCAATCCCGAGTATTGCCAACGCGATAAGGAGAGAGGATGGTATACTGCCCAACATAGAACGCTATTATACTGATTTTCCTATGTTTTTCAAGTTTTTTGCACATTGTCGAATCTATCTTGATTATGCATCAAGTACTCCTGTAGATGCCCGAATGCATCGTACATTTCCCAAGCTTTCTCAAACGGTGATCGGGGCAAATCCAAGCGCGCTTCATACAGAAGGAGTACAGGCGAGAAAGGCAATCAATGATGCCCGCGCACGTGTCGCAAAGACGCTCAATGCACATGCAGATGAAATTATATTTACGAGCGGTGCAACGGAGAGCGACAATCTCGCGCTTGTGGGTGCGATCGAAGGATTCCTGAAGAAGGGAATTGTGCTGAGCGACATCGCAGTCATCACGAGCGTGCTCGAGCATGCTGCAGTACTTGAGCCGCTTGCTCCGTACAAAGACAAAGGATTGTTCACAATGACTATTCCCGCACAGCACGGCGTCATCGATCCCAAGCACATCATTATTCCCGAGCATGCAAAGGTAGTGTTGGTATCGATCATGTACGTCAACAACGAGATCGGCACGGTGCAGCCCATCAAGGATATCGCAAAGCGCGTGCGCAAACTTCGCAAGGAATATCCGGACAAAACAATCCTCTTTCATACCGATGCGACCCAAGCACCGCTCTACTTCAACTTGCGCGTCGATCAGCTCGGTGTCGACATGATGACGCTCGGTGCAACGAAGCTCTATACGCACAAAGGTGTCGGCATCTTGTACAAAAAAAGAAACGTAACACTCGTGCCGATCATACGAGGTGGAGGGCAAGAGCGAGGCCTTCGTCCCGGGACTGAGCCTATCGAGCTTATTCACAACTTTGCACATGCACTTGCGTACGCACAAGAGAGAAGGGAAGAAGAAGCAAAGCGCATCACTGATTTACAAACATATTTTGAAGCTACCCTTGTACAGGAAAGACCTGTACATATCACCGCCAAGGGTAGCCCTCGGTCACCACACATCTCGCATGTCGCGATCAAAGACTTCGACAGTGAACTGCTCGTGATCGAACTCGATGCAAAGGGAATTGCGGTATCTGCAAAAAGTGCGTGCAAGAATGAAGAGGATCAAGAATCAAGTATTGTGGAATCTATCTATGGAAAAGGATGGGGAGCGGTGAGGTTTTCGTTTGGGAGGAAGACAAGGGAGGGGGAGCTGGATAGGACGGTAAGAGCTTTGAAGAAAATTTTCGATAAATATAAAAAATAAAAAACTCCCGTATGAGAGTTTTATAAGCTAAGGCTGTCTGATTCATTTATCCTATGAAAAAACGCAGTACAGCGATACCTGGTAGTTTGTCTACAAGAAATGCAAAACCTTCCCTGTATTCTGATCTGATATCAAGATAAAACCAATCTTTACTCCACGTTCCTTCTGGTCGATTTTTTGTTAATCTCTCATTAAGGTGTTTTGATGCAAAATCTAGCCAGAAATCTACCGCTTTATTTTCTAGTTCTATAAAAGCAGAATTAAAATTTTCGTTTTCTGAAGAAATTTGATCATACTTGAAATTTTTAGGGCATAATCCGTCGTGGTTGATTGTGAATTTCGGCATAACCCTTTCAAATTCCACATTTTTAAATTTTCTAGGATTATCTGCTACTTGTGTAGAGTGCTGCAATAAGCAAGGTATGAGACATATCTTTTTCATTTTAAATAATTTAAGTTTTACCTACCATATCATTAATTTATATTATGTCAAATAAATGTTTCACTCAAACTAGAAAAGTCTTGACATTTATGCTATAGTGTAGGTATTCAGATCTTCTGTCCGGCGTAATTGTCTGCCTTTCTGCTCGTCTTTATTTCCAGTTACTTTTTCCATTTTTCAACCATGAACATGCCACCACTTAGTCAATTTACAACGAAGGCGAAGGAGGTGATCAAGCGCGCGCATGAGCTTGCTATAGAGCGTGGCCAAAACTCCGTCTCGACACTGCACCTGCTCGCGGCACTTCTCGTCCAAGAAGAATCAAATGTCATTACGCTTCTCGAGCGGCTTGATGCTGATACCATTTTGCTCACCGACTCAGTCCTCGAAGCGATCGAAGTAGCCGAAGGGTCCACCACAGTGGCGCCATCGTACCAGATGTTCCTGACAGCTGATCTCGCGCAAGTGATCGAGACCTCGCTGAAGGTCGCGGCAGAAATGAAAGACAACTTTGTCTCAACCGAGCACCTCTTTATCGCACTTCTCGATGTCACCAACCAAGCCTCAGAGCTGCTTGGCAGATTCAAGATCGATCGCCATGCAGTCATCACGACCGTCCAAGAATACCGCAGCAACAAAGGCGCCGATGCAAATGCGAGCAAAAAGATGCGCATGCTCTCTAAGTTTACGCGCAATCTCACCGCGCTCGCACGCGAGGACAAGCTCGACCCCGTGATCGGCCGCGACACCGAGATCATGCGCATCATGCAGATCCTCTCGCGTCGCACCAAGAACAACCCGATACTTCTCGGAGAGCCAGGTACGGGCAAGACCGCAGTTGTGGAAGGCCTTGCAAATCGCATAGCCCGCGGTGATGTTTCAGAATCCTTGAAGGATAAAGAAATCGTCTCGCTTGATATCGGATCGCTCCTTGCGGGGACCAAGTATCGCGGAGAGTTTGAAGAACGCGTCAAAAACATACTCAAGGAAGTAGAGCGAGCAGAAGGCAAGATCGTGCTCTTTATCGACGAGATCCACAACATTGTGGGCGCTGGTGCACAAGAAGGTGTGGGAGATATGGCGCAGCTCCTGAAGCCTGCGCTTGCACGCGGTGAGCTCCGCGCAATCGGTGCGACCACGCTCAAAGAATACCAAAAGTACATCGAGAAAGATCCCGCGCTTGCCCGACGATTTCAGCCAGTGTATGTAGAGGAGCCGACTCCCGAAGACACCATTGCGATCTTGCGCGGCCTCAAAGAAAAGTACGAGCTCTATCATGGCGTGCATATCACGGACGACGCACTTGTCTCGGCCGTACAGCTTTCGACGCGCTATATCACAAATCGCTTTTTGCCTGATAAGGCAATTGATCTGCTCGATGAAGCGTCGTCGGCACTTCGTATGACACTTGAGAACAAGCCTGCAGTCCTCGAAGAAGCGCATCGCAAAATCATGCGCCTTGAGATCGAGCGTGAAGCGCTGCGCAAAGACATCGAAGCTGATACAGGGGCAAAGATCGCAAAGGATCGCATCAAAGACATCGAAGCCGAGATCGCAAACGTCAACGAAAAGACCAAAGAGCTCGAGATGAAGTGGAAGCACGAAAAGTCGACGCTCGGTGATATCGCAAAGATCAAAAAAGATCTCGAGACGCTCAGACTCGAAGCAGAAGGTGCCGAAGGGCGCGCAGACCTCGGACGCGCGGCAGAGATCCGCTATGGTCACATCCCCATGCTTCAAAAAGACCTCGAAGCAAAGATCGCAAAGCTCAAGAAGCTCCAAAAGACGCGCCGGGTACTCAAAGAAGAGATCACTGCAGAAGACATCGCAGAAGTCGTGGCACGCTGGACGGGAGTGCCGCTCACCAAGATGATGGAAGAAGAGCGCGAAAAGCTTGTGCATATGGAAGCAGAGCTCACCAAGCGCGTCGTGGGACAAGACGAAGCAATCACAAAGATCGCACACGTGATCCGCCGCAACCGTGCAGGTATCGGAGACCCCAACCGTCCGATCGGTTCATTCCTTTTCTTGGGACCGACTGGTGTGGGCAAGACCGAGCTCACCAAGACCCTTGCGGAGTTTATGTTTAATGACGAAAAGGCGCTCATCCGAGTGGACATGAGTGAATACATGGAGCGGCACAGCGTATCGAAGCTCATCGGTAGTCCACCAGGGTATGTGGGACATGATGAATCCGGCCAGCTCACCGAAGCAGTGCGTCATCGCCCGTATGCGGTCGTACTCTTTGATGAAGTAGAGAAGGCACATCCGGAAGTCTTTAATGTGCTTCTGCAGGTACTCGACGAAGGGCATTTGCGTGATGCCAAGGGACGCCTTGTGAACTTCAAGAACACCGTCATCATCATGACCAGCAATATCGGCTCGCAGTTTATCCAAAAGATGGAGACGATCGGCTTCCATACACATACGCAGGAAGGCGAGTACACGCAGATGAAGGATAAAGTAGAGGGGGCGTTGAAGGATTATTTCCGGCCCGAATTTCTCAACCGCATTGACGAAATCATCGTCTTTGATATCCTGTCGGAGGCTGTGATCAAGGACATCGTCCGGATCCGCACCGATATCGTGCTTGCGCGGTTGCGTGATAAGGGTATCGAAGTGTCGATCAACGACGATGCGCTTTCATATCTGGCACGTGTCGGGTATAATCCGCACTACGGGGCTCGGCCCCTCAATCGACTGATTCAGACAAAGATCTTGAATCCGATTGCGACACGGATCATCGACCGATCTATCGGAGAAGGTGATCGTGTAAGTGTTTCTATGGATGGGGACAACGTCGTTGTCTCTGCATCATCTAAACATAAGAAACGCGTGAGTTCTTTTAGTGGTCAGAAGAAAGAAGTTTCGACTTCTCGATAATGGCCCTCGTCGCCCGCGTTATTATGTGCGGCGACGCAATGCGTCGGTGGTAGAGTGGTCAATTACATCAGACTGTAAATCTGACGCCTTCGGGCTACGGGGGTTCAAATCCCTCCCGACGCACAATGAAAAAAATATTACTCTTAGTTCTTATTGTTGCACTGATACTTTGTTTTTTTGCATATAAAAAAATGGGAAATATCCAACGTGGACCTACTTCTATCAATCCTGAATTAGTAGTTTTTGTTCCGAAAAAGACTTATAAAGTTGGAGAAACAATAACAGTACAGTGGAGAAATTGGAATATCACACCAAGTGATCAGAATCGAGTGCAAATTGACATTACAAATTCCTCAGGTAGTTGTGGAGGCGGGTTTACACTGGACACGACTAATCAAACTGGAACGACGATGATTACAGAAAGACCTTGCGGAGATATTCTTTCAGCAGGAAGTGGGAGCAGTAGCAATGTAGTTTCGGCTATAGAAGGAAATCCATATAAAATTACTGGAACATTTTTTGGACCACAAGGAATTGTTCTTGCGGAAAGTAGCCCATTGTTTATAACTATCAAATAGTTTTTATGAAAGACGAAAAAATCTATCTCTACGGCAAACACGCGCTTCGCGAGGCACTTGTGGCGCGGCCGGCTTCGGTATCGAAGGTGTTTCTTGATGGCAATGCAGGTGAAGATGTCGAGATCAAAAAACTTCTGAAAGATGTAAGTATCACTCCCACCGCTATGAAAGGTGGTGACGCAACGCAGAAAGTCGGAGGCGATGCGGTGCACCAAGGTGTGATCGCAGTGATCAATCCCGAAAAGCTCTACACGTCATTTGATGAAGTCGTCGCTTCGATCAACGGCAACCCATGCTTTGTCCTCCTCGATGAGCTCCATGATCCACACAACGTCGGTGCCATCATCCGCTCAGCAGCTGCATTTGGTGCGTCTGCAATCCTCATGCCCGAGCACAACCAGTCTCCGATCACCGGCACCGTCATCAAGACCTCTGCCGGCATGGCATTTCGTATACCGATCGTGCGTATCGGCAATGTCAACCAAACGATGCGTAAGCTCAAAGATGACCACGGCTTTTGGAGCTATGGTCTTGTGATGGAAGGGGAAACGGAGCTCAAGAAGGCGCAGTTTGATACGCCGACGCTCTTTGTCGTAGGAAATGAGTCAGCAGGCATCCGTGAAAAGACGCTTGAGCTCTGTGATGTAAAGCTTTCCATCCCAATGCATCCAGGATGCGAATCGCTCAATGCTTCAGTTGCAGCGTCAGTAGTGCTCTACGAGTGGAGTCGCGGGAAATAAAAAACTCCAATCTCGATATAGATTGAAGTTTTTGAAAACACTTTAATTCTTTTTAAGAAAAATTTTGTACAATGAAAAATAAATAATACTTAAGGCAAAGATGACTGTAATGACACCCAATGTGCCAGAAAATGTACTTGGCCACTGTAATGATAAGGCGCAATTGAGATGTAGTACACTAAGAAGCGCAGATATCCTAAAATAGTTTTTGTACTTTGGTTTGTGAATCTGATACGGGTACTCATTTTTGCCGTACCATCCGTTGTACACCATACCAATTTCACTAATCGTTATAATTCCTAAAAAGATAAAGATAGTACTTGTTACAAAGAATAGAATAGTCATAATCTTTTGTTTTTCAAATCCTATAACAAAACCCATCTTTGTCAATCAGGTAAAATTTTGGTAGTATCACTTCATGGAATCTTCTCACAAAGTAGTCACGCGCTTTGCGCCAAGTCCGACTGGGTATCAGCATGCCGGCAACTATCGAACGGCAATCTTTGCATATCTATATGCACGCAAGCATGGGGGTGAGTTTATTGTCCGTATCGAAGATACTGACAAAGAGCGATCAAAGAAGGAGTACGAAGAAAATATCTTTGACTGTCTCAACTGGCTCGGTCTGCAGTACGACAAAAGATATACACAGTCAGACCACGTAGCTCGTCACAAACAAATACTCGAAAAGCTTATTACCGATGGTCACGCCTATATTTCCAAAGAAGAGGCAAAAGATGGTTCGGGTGTCATAAAGGAAATTGTACGATTCAAAAATCCAAATATCGAAGTATCGTTTGTCGATGAGATCAAGGGAACGATCACGATGAATACCGAAGATCTGGGAGATTTCGTCATTGCCAAAAACATCAACGAGCCACTTTTTCATTTAGCTGTCGTTGTGGATGACTTTGACGAAGGGGTGACACATATTATCCGGGGGGAAGACCACGTATCCAATACTCCACGACAAATCCTCATCCAGCGTGCAATCGGTGCCCCTACACCCACGTATGCGCACCTACCACTCGTGCTCGGAGTTGATAAACAAAAGCTCTCAAAACGAAAGGGTGCTCTTGCACTTACCGAATACCGGGATCAGGGATATCTCCCAGAAGCTATTTTGAACATGGTGGCAATGGTGGGATGGAATCCTGGCACAGAACAAGAACTATTTAGCAAAGAAGAACTTGTACAAACCTTTGAACTATCAAAGGTCCAAAAATCTCCCGCAGTATTTAACGAAGAAAAGCTCAATTGGTTTAACCGCGAATACATAAAGATGCTCGATCAAAGCGCATTTTGGACACACGGCGAGAAGTGGGTGCCGCAATGGGTCTATGACATCGATACCAAGTACGAAATGCTCGCAAAGATCGAATACTTGCTCCGTGATCGCATTGAGAAATTTAGCGATATCAAAACACTCTTTGACGCAGGAGAATTTGACTACTTCTTCAAAGATCCCGAAGTCAAAAGTGAAATGTTGGTTTGGAAAACTGACACACTTGAGAATGCAAAAGTACATCTTGCAAAGGCAGGGGAAATACTGCAAGCCGTAGATGACTGGAGTATCGATGGTATCAAGGCCAAGCTTATGCCGTACGCCGAAGAGGTCGGGAAGGGAAATGTACTCTGGCCGCTTCGCGTGGCGCTCTCAGGTCGTGAAAAATCACCAGACCCCTTTGAGATCGCAAGTATCATTGGCAAAGAAAAGACGCTTGCCCGGATCGATATGGTACTCAAATAAAAATCCCCCCGCAATGAGGGGATTTTTATCGTTAGGTCTTGTCGTAGTATTTCTTACATTCCGTCAGAATCGTCTGATGATGAGCCTGAAGATTCTTCCGAACCTTCTGGATGCTTGCACACCCACTCACCACCTTCCTCTACCCAAGTCTTACCATTTGCTTCACACTCTTCACGAGTTGTTTCCATAGGGTAACTCAAATATTATTCTGATAGATCTTTATTGTACCAAATACCGCCAGGATAGGTAAAGGGGAAAACCTTGCCCAAATTTCCTGCAATAAAAATACCCCACATAGTGCGGGGTATTGAGTGGAGTTACGCAGTATGACAGCACGCTCCCTTTTTGGTACGTTTGCGGTATTCTTCGTGCAAGTGATGCAAAATATCTCCAAGAAAAAGAAATACCGCCATGTCTGCGATAGACTCAAGCCATGATACTGCATTGATATGCAAGAATAGTTCGTATCCTGCGTATGCACCAAGGAACCACACACCCGTAACTGCAAGGGGGACGATGAGGAGGCGAGAGGGCTTGTGTGCGATAAATGGTGTAAGCATACCCCAGAGCACCACATAGAGTGCTGGCTGGCGTGCAAATTCATGGGACAGAATGGCGATGCCGCTTGCAAAAGATGAAATCCCACCAATTGACGCACCGTCAATCATGGAGTGCATCAAGTTTAGGATGATAAATATACCGATAGTAATCCAAAATCCGCTCTGTCTCTTGTGCAAGTGGCACGTCCATCTACCAATCCAGTATCCGATACCGGTGGCAAGTAGGGCATAGACGATGGTCTGGATGCCTTCGTACTCAAAATGAGTACCCGCAAGAACAGCAACAGCAATGAGTGCGATAGTGCTCAGCACAATGGGTATGTATTTTTTCATATATATGACATGGTACCGTATACGGCGTTTTTATGCAAATGATTTGCATTATGCTATCATATACTTGTCATGCGCACAAATGTCTACAAAGAAAAGGTGCTGGAAGCCTTTAGAGGAGCTCACCTCCTTTCTATTGGCGATATTGTGCACAAGATCCCGAAGGCGGACTTTTCGACTATCTTTCGCAATGTTGAGCAATTGTGTACTGAGGGGGTCGTTCGAAGGGTAACTATCTCAAAAGATGTCGTACTGTATGAAGTGGCAGAAAAGAATCATCGACATGACCACTTTGTGTGCACCGATTGTGGAGTGATAGAAGCGATCCATCTCCCAAAGCGTCTTGTATCCAAGGGGCGTGTTGATGAAGTACTGGTGCGAGGGGCATGCGAGCGTTGTAAACAATAATACGTGTATGAACTATCTTCACAAAACATCGATAGTAGTACTCCTTTGTGCACTCATAAGCATCCCCTCGATGCTCCATGCGCAATCCGCAGAGGAAGTCTTGCATGCGCGGGTAGTGGAGGTCGTATCCGAAAGACAGGTGCAGGATGAAATAGCAGGAGATTATGTGGTACAAGAGCTCAAGGCAGAGATACAAGATACTGTTCGAAAGGGTGAGATAGTGTCGCTTACAAATGATTTTGCCGTACTTAAGAAAGGTGATCCATTCTTTGTGCACTATAGTCCCGCTATGGACGGTATGCCGGCATCGTATACCGTGATTGAGCGAGACCGTCGGCCCGTGCTCCTTGGATTCCTCATCCTTTTTGTGGCAGTTATTCTTTTCTTTGGCAAGAAGCAGGGAGTACGCTCGCTCTTGAGCCTCGCGGGCAGCCTCTTTATGCTTGCGTATGTACTCATACCGTCACTTCTCAAAGGCATCAACCCCATGCTTGCAAGTACGGTCATAGCAACATTCATTCTCTGTATTGCGATTTACTTTACCCATGGGTTCAAGAAAGAATCAACGGTCGCATTTTTGGGGACAGTGAGTGCGGTGATCATCACAGGTATCCTCTCTGTGATTGCAGTCAAGCTCGCCTACTTTACTGGCCTTGGAAGTGAGGATGCGTGGTACTTGAGTATTGATCAAAAGCTCCCGCTCAATTTCAAAGGGCTCCTGCTGGGAGGAATCATGATCGGCGTACTCGGCGTGCTTGATGATATCGCAGTCACCCAAGCGTCGGTCGTGCGAGAGCTCTATAGTTCAGCTGCGCATCTCACCAAAGCTCAGATATACAAAAAGGCGCTCCGCGTAGGTCAGGAGCATGTGGGTGCACTGGTAAACACGCTCGCGCTCGCATATACAGGAGCGTCGCTGCCACTCCTCATGCTTATCTCTACACCTTCCGCGTACCCGTTTGCCGTGACAGTGAGCAAGGAGCTGTTTGCGGTCGAGATCATCAGAACGATAGTAGGAAGTATCGGACTCGTGCTTACCGTGCCGATCACCACGCTGCTTGCAGTGTACATGCTTGAGCACTACCGAGGCAAAGACTACGATCATGACCATCATGGCCACAGTCATGCCAAGCACGCGTAGCTCCTGTCGGCGATGATACATAAGGGTGCGTGTACAGCTCAACCGCATAGATCCAGTGGTATACTCCGCATATGAAAAGGGTATTTATCGTCATCATACTTCTCATACTCGCCGTATGGGGGCTAATACAGAGCCGAGAGAGCACCCCGACTGTGTCTATCCCGGTGATTCCCCACACAACAAAGCGTGCAGGCGAAGCAGAAGTGGTAGAGCAGTATGTGCGCGCTGCCGATATTGCCACTCTCACGCAGGAGCAGCCAGTCCTTGGCGGATCCTGGTACTACACTGAGGTCATAGTGCATACGAGCTCGGATACCGTTGCGATCGCGTATGAAGATGGGCATATCGCAGGCAAGGGAACGCTGGCATACACCTATGATGAAACGACACAGAATGTAACTGTCAATGGATTTACTCCCGCAAAGTAGGGTATACTCAAGGCTTAGAAGCTAACTTATAGTATGTATATGTTTGTATTATTTGTGATTGGACGGATTCTCTTGGGCGGCTATTTTGTGTACAACGCGTACAGTCACTTTGCCAACATCCAAGGTCTTGCCGGATATGCGGCCATGAAGAAAGTGCCTGCGGCAAAAGCTGCAGTGATCACAGGCGGTGTCATGCTCGGACTTGGTGGTCTTGCTATCCTCTCCAACAAGTTTGCCATCCTCGGCATGTGCCTCGTCGTACTCTTTTTGATCCCCACTACCATCATGATGCATGCGTTTTGGAAGGAAGCTGATTCTCAGGCTCGCATGATGGAGCGTATCCAGTTTGCCAAAAACGTCGGCCTCATCGGAGCACTCATCCTCCTTATCTCAATCGGATAATGCATCTCTCAAAAGCCCCCAGATTGGGGGCTTTTGTCGTATCTCTGACTTTATAAAATCTTTAACTCAGTGTAGTACAATGACTCCTACATGACCCAAGCGCAGGCGCTCGACATACTCAAGACCGGGGCAAATGTATTTCTCACGGGAGAGCCGGGAGCTGGCAAGTCACATACTGTCAACCAATACGTCGCATACCTGCGTGAGCACGGCGTCGAGCCGGCGATCACTGCCTCGACCGGTATTGCCGCTACCCACATCCAAGGACAAACGATCCATTCGTGGAGTGGGATCGGGATCAAGCAGCAGCTCTCTTCGTACGACCTCGATCATATTGCATCCACCGAATACTTGGTGCGCCGCATCACCAAGACGGCGGTACTCATCATTGATGAAGTGTCGATGATCGATGCAAACACGCTCGATATGGTCGACCAAGTCTGTCGCGAAGTACGACATCGCGACGAAGCATTTGGTGGCATGCAGATCGTACTCGTCGGAGATTTCTTTCAGCTGCCGCCTGTCTCGAGGGGTGCGCGCTTTGCCTTTGAGTCTGAGGCCTGGAAGCGCATGCAGCCCGTCGTCTGCTACCTCACCGAGCAACACCGCCAAAGCGATGAGCGCTTTCTTTCGGTACTCTCTGCCATTCGCAAGCAGACATATAATGATGAGCACCAAGAGCATCTGCGTATGCGGCTCGTAGACGAAGAATATGCACACACTGAGACTGCGATGATCACAAAGCTGTTCTCACACAATGCCAATGTCGACGAGATCAATCTCCTTGAGCTCGGCAAGCTTCCGACATTTCCCACAACGTTTACAATGTACTCCAAGGGCAAGGACTCGCTCGTCGCAAGCCTTCAGAAAGGATGCCTCTCGCCTGAGCGGCTCGAGCTCAAAGTCGGAGCAGTCGTGATGTGCACCAAGAACAATGCACAAAAGGGATACGTCAACGGCACACTCGGTACGGTAGTAAGCTTTGAGCAGGGGACGAAGTATCCGATCATCGAGACGACGTGCGGCGAGCGCATCACGATCGAGCCCGTCGACTGGGTCATCGAAGAAAACGGCAAGCAAAAGGCGAGTATCACCCAGATCCCGCTTCGCCTCGCGTGGGCGATCACGATCCACAAGAGTCAGGGTATGAGTATGGATGCGGCAGTGATGGATCTGCGCGAAGTGTTTGAGTATGGGCAAGGCTACGTCGCGCTCTCGCGTGTGCGCACGCTCGGTGGGCTCTACCTCCTCGGCTGGAATGACAAAGTGTTTCAGGTGCATCCGCAGATCAAAGCCCAAGACAGTGCCTTTGTGCAGCAGTCCGAAGCGGCCGCGGTGATGTTTGGCGACATTCCGAAGTCAGAGCTACAAGAAATGCACGAGCGATTTATCCTCGCGGCAGGGGGCACTGTCGACAAGAAAAAGAATAAAAAAGAAAAAATTGATACGCTTCAGCATACGCTGATGCTTGCACTACAGGGCAAGTCCATCAAAGAGATCGCCAAAGAACGCAAGCTCGTACCGGTCACGATATTTGGGCATATCGAAAAGCTGGTCGAGGATGGCAAGCTCGCCTACGAAGACATCGAGTATCTGATCACTGACAAGATCCGAGAAGGCTACGCGCAGATCAAGCGCACCTTCCAGACCTATGACACCTCCAAGCTCTCGCCTGTTCGCGAGCATTTCAAGGATCGCTATAGCTACGACGAACTGCGCATTGCGCGCATGATGATGGTACTTGAACAAAAGTCATAACCTTCATATACTAGATCCATACAAGCATAACCATTTACACCCATGGGAAAAGGAGACAATAGACAGCAAAAAGAAAAAAAGAAGCCAAAGAAAGACAAGAAATAATACCCAAGAACGGCCCTCACGAGAGGGTCTTTCTTTTTGGGAGGAATGTGGTATGGTGAGAAAGAAGGAATCAAAATTCACAAATCAATAAAACAAAAGGAGGGACTATGCCAAAGAAAGGAAATTTTCCAGCAGAATTGATCAGAATCTATTTTGCACGGCTGTATCATCAGTGTAAATTTATCATCCTCAATCACGATGAAACGATTGCTTTTTTGCTTCAGTATCGAGCAAGACTAAAAGAGTTTCAAAAAGGAGAAGGAAAACAGAAGGCTGTACCGAAAGGTAAAGAAGGATTACAGGTAGTTTTGCGTGCGAAGGTAAAAAAGTTTTATATCTACATCCTGACAACAGTTGATTGGAGTACGGGAACGATAAAAGAAATCGACGAAGGGTGGGTATTTATTGTAGATATACGGACCGGTAAGGTGTGCTTCTATCACAAGCCATTACATCGGACCGAAAACTATTTCGATAAACTCAGCGCAGTCGCCGAAGCAGAAGTACATCGCTGTGCAACTATGCCTTCATGTCCTGAATGTAAACACCTGTATAGTATTGAGCTCATAAAGCTCTATGGAGAATTTGCAGGAGAATATGGATACAAGATTGATTGTCCCAACAAGACATTCAAACACAAGCATCCGACTTCCAAAAACTTTTACGAAGGTATGGATCCACTCCATAAGGAAGTGATTGAGAAAGGTTTTGAAGAGTATCACAAATACCGACTTAAAAATCCTGGCGCAAAATCAAGCAGGGAAATTCGTGCAAAAAAGACCGCTCGTGAACCGAACGGTATCCATCTTGAAGAAATTTATAATGATGGAGCTCATGCAGAATGATTTAATTCCAAAAACAAAGCCGCTGTAACAGGCGGCTTTTTTATTTGCTATACTATTCCCATATATGGTCCCCTATGATCCTGATCACATTACGTACTTTGCAGAGACTGATGCGCGCAACCAGCGCATCAAGTTTGGTATCAAGAGCCGCGACCGCACGCGTCACATGTACGTGATCGGTAAGTCTGGCGTGGGTAAATCCACCTTGCTTGAAAACATGGCGATCCAAGACATCATGCATGGCGAAGGCGTGGCAGTGCTTGATCCGCACGGTAGCTTTGCCGAAAAGATGCTTGAGTATATCCCCGAGCACCGCATCAAGGACGTCGTGTACTTTGCGCCGTTTGATACGGACAATCCGATCTCATTTAATGTCCTCGAAGACGTCGGTCCAGACCGCCGACACCTTGTCGTCTCTGGACTTATGTCGACGTTTAAGAAGATATGGGTTGATGCATGGTCTGCGCGTATGGAGTACATCCTGACGAACACCTTGCTTGCACTTCTCGAGTACCCCGGTGCCACACTACTGGGTGTAAACCGCATGCTCTCTGAGAAAGGCTTCCGCAAAAAGGTCGTCGACAACATCACCGACGCCGCAGTGAAGGCGTTTTGGACCGAAGAATTTGCAAATTATACCGAACGTATGGCAGCCGAGGCGGTCCCAGCGATCCAAAACAAGATCGGACAGTTTACTGCAAACCCGCTCGTACGCAACATCATCGGGCAAGCCAAGTCGACATTTGATATCCGCAAGGTGATGGATGAGCAAAAGATACTCATCATCAACCTCTCCAAGGGGCGTATCGGAGATACCAACACCTCGCTCCTCGGAAGCATGATCATTACCAAGATCTATCTCGCTGCCATGAGTCGCGCTGAGCTTTCCCACGCACGCATGGGAGGCATGCCGAACTTCTACTTCTATGTCGACGAATTTCAATCCTTTGCCAACGAAACGTTTGCAGAAATACTGTCTGAGGCCCGCAAGTACAAGCTCGCGCTCATCATCGCGCACCAGTACGTCGCCCAGATGGAAGAGAAAGTACGCGATGCCGTCTTTGGCAACGTGGGTACTACGATATCGTTTCGCGTCGGACCGCTTGACGGAGAGCTTTTGGAGAAAGTATTTACGCCGCAGTTTACGCAAAGCGATCTCATCAATCTCGGTATGGCAGAGATCTATCTCACCCTCATGATCAACGACATCGGGTCGCAGCCGTTCTCAGCGCGTACGCTCCCGCCGCTCCAGCGCCCCGCGATCAGCTTCCGCAATGATGCGATCGAAGCCTCTCGTGCGACCTATGCCAACCCCAAAGACTTGGTGGAAAAAAACATCGCCGAGTGGTTTGCTGCAGATGCGGAGCCTCGCGAAGAAAAGCCAAAGAAGAAAGTGACGTTTGCAGATGGAAGCAGTCCGACGGAGTACCAGCCTCGTCCCGCGTTCTCAAATACTGGCGGTCAATCACAAGGCTTTATCAAAAAGCAATTTCCTCAGAGAGAGTCGGCTCCTACGCACAAACCTTTTGCAAAGGCATTGATCAAGCCAGTTTCCCACACATCCGCTCCTGAGTCCGAGACATCGGCGCAGTCGTATACACCGAAGGCGCAACCCGCCCCACAACCACAAAAGATAATAATTAAACAAAAGGAAACCATCACGCATGAGATCAAGGCAACTGCATCTCCTGAACTCAAAACCTTACTCGATGCCATCGATGGTACCGCAAGTGATGTGATTGTAGAAAAAAAGAAAGAGCCTGAAAAAGCTCCCGTAGCTGAGGACAAAAAACCTGTTCGCGAACCATCACTTCCCGTCAAGCACGCCGAACGCGGACCCACACAGCAAAACCGCGACCTCCTCAAAGCTGCACTTGCTGGTGTACTCAAAGACGCGCCAAAGCCCGCTCCAGCATCAAAGCCCTCTGAAGTCGCTCCACAACAAGTCCAGCCTGCTGCCACAGCACAACCAGTTGTATCGTCTGCTCCTGTACCAAAGACTGTTCCAGAACCCACGCCTTCAGTATCTCCGAGTTCTGAAATTTCACCAGACGAACTCAAGAAAGTTTTAGAATAAATTTAGAATACTATCCGTATACTTGTGCATATGAAGTATGTACTGTTCGGTATTATTGTTGTGCTGTTGCCATATGCCGCACACGCAGCCGTACGCATTACCGAGGTTGCCTGGATGGGCACGGCAAGCAGCTCGTATAGTGAATGGCTCGAGCTCTACAATGACGGCGACAGCAGTGTAAATCTCGCGGGATGGAAGCTGTACGAAGGCGATGGCGGTACGCTTGTCTTTACGCTTACCAAATCAATACCAGCAAATGGATACCTCCTCATCGAGCGCACGACAGGCAGCGCACCTGATGCAGTGCCTGGGGTCAATGACGAGGCGGGGACGTTTGGTGGAGGAGGGTTTGCAAACTCTGGAGAAGATCTGGTGCTCAAAGACGCAAGCGGGTCGCTCATAGATGAGCTCGACTATCTCGATGGCTGGCCGGCAGGGGATGGGACGACCAAACAAACGATGCAGCTCTCGGGCGACAAGTGGCTCACGGCGGATGCGACCCCCAAAGCTCCTGCAGAGGGAAACACTTCTCCATCTTCGAGTGAAGATTCGACAACAGTAGAAGAAGAGCTTGAAGATGATCCATATCCGATCCCCAAAGTATCTCCCAATAAACCCGGGATTATATTTACCGTGCCCAGCATAGTGTATACCAACACAAGCTACCAATTTACTGCCGAGCCCGTGCTCGAGTACAACTACCGTATCAACAAGGGCAACATCTACTGGAACTTTGGCGATGGCACGATCGTGCGCCAAGACGAAGTCGCACCCTTCATGCATACCTACGTCTACCCAGGCACCTACACGATGTACTACTCATACACCGATGCGATCACGCGCGTCGCGCTTACAGGTACCAAAAAGGTGAAGGTCGTCGAGCCGACACTTACTGTTGCCGTGCTCGGTACGACTGCCATCGAGCTCACCAACACTTCTGCACATCCGATCGATCTTTCGGGGTGGAGCGTTGGTGTAGCCGGGAAATCAGTTGCGATACCGCCGATGACCATCGTATCTGAGAAATCAAAGGCAGTCATCCCGCTCCGTGCGCTCAGTATCACAAATGCATCATCTGTACACATACTTGATCCATCAGGAAATCTAGTCGCAGCTACTGACAAGAGTGCGGCACCGCAAGATTCACCAGTTGTATATTCACAAGAATCGAGCGACGAAGAATCATTCATCTCGACAGAAGATCTTGTTGCAAACGCTACAGATATTGAAACAAAAGAAAAGAGTGCGACCCCAATACAAAATCGCACCAAGACAATTATCTTTGGTGCGATTTCGCTGTTCGTTATCGGACTGTCGATACTCCTCGAGCGTGTTATGGCACGACGGGAGTACTCGTAGAAGACGTTGTGGTGGAGCTTGTTGCTTCGATAGTTGCCGCAGTTACTTCGCTGGTGATTGCATCGATTTCCTTCGAAAGAATCTTTACTTCCTGACTTGAGACTTGCTTGAGTGTGTCATCTACTGCAGTGAGTGCTGCCGTGGTATCAGTCGTTGCCTCCGCCTTTTCTATTACTTCCTTGCTTGCCTTGAGTGTATCTTCGAGGTTTGCGGTGACAGAGAGTGCTGCAGAGGGAGCAGTGTCACTGAGGGTGGTAAGGTCTGCAGAGAGGTCTTTGATATGTGCGTCAAGTGCCTTTTGGACGGTGGCCTGCTTTGCCTTGGTGAGCGTCTTTGATTCGGCAAGCGTCTTTATCTCTTTGACGCGGTTTTCGACACGCTGCGCATTGTACGCTACTTTTTCTTCGGGAGTCTTTTGGAAAAATCCTTTGATCTCTTCGTTGACGTTGAGCTTAAATGCGTAGAGCGGATCGCCGGGAAGTGCGTTGTTGGCTACTGCAGAGACGCTGCCTGCAACGAATACAAAGAATACAAAGCTCGAAAGCGCGATGCGCAGCCCCATGTAGATGCCTTTGTGAAAGTACGACTCAATCGCGGATGGCTTCACCGTTTGCATGAGGTGTACTGCATGCGCCCGAACAAGCCCCTTCTCGCTTTCGGTGAGGGAGAGTGATTTGAGGTGCTTGAGTTGTTCGAGGTTAGGGTTGTTCATGAGTAGTATATAAAGTGCGCAATTTTTTGATGATCCGGTGGATGGTCACGGTCATGGCATTTACGCTTTTGCCATAGAGCTCGGCGATTTCTTCGATCGGCTTTTCTTCCGTGTACCGGAGAAAGATGATTTGCCTGCTCTCTTCGTCGAGATGTTCGAGGAGTGCGCGGACATCTTTGATTGCATCTTGCCGCATGATCTCGTCGGTATCTTTGTGGGTTTCGGGGTCGTACCCAGCCTCCATCATGCTATCAAGCGAGCTTGCCTTCTGCTTCTTGTAGTAGTCTACGAGGGCGTTTTTGGCAGCTCGATAGAGAAAGGCTTCGGGGTAGTCGATGGTCTTTCCAGAGACGAGGTATGTCCAGACCTTGGTAAAGGTGTCCTGGGTGATGTCGACTGCCACAGCGCGATTGTTCACCCGGAAATAGACGAATCGAAATATTGCATCCTGGTACTCGGATATCATCCCCCAAAATACCGGTTCGAGTTCTTGTTGTGTTGGATCAATCTGCTCTTGTGACGAGTGAGTTCCTTCCATATTACAAGTATACCAGAGGGAGGGAATTTGAGCCCCTATTTGCTATACTTTTGGGATGCAACACACAAAGAGTAAGCCAAAGATCGTCATTGTCGGAGGTGGATTTGCCGGTATTGAGACGATCAAGGCCCTCAAGGGGGTGGACGCCGACACCACCCTTGTTACCAAGCATCTAACCTTTGAATACTATCCCGCACTCTACAAGCTCGTCACAGGCGCCCTCCCGATCGAAGTCTCGGTGTCACTCAAGACGATATTTCCTCGCAAAGGCGTGCGCATCGTTGAGGCGACATACACAGGGCTCGACAAGGCCCGACAAGTAATCACCGTCACCCACGCAGATGGTACGAGTGATGAAATCGCGTACGACTACCTCGTGCTTGCCATGGGCAGCGAGACCAACTTTTTCAATATCAAAGGCCTTCCTGAACTTTCGCATAGTTTCAAGTCAGTCGACGCAGCGCTCAGGCTCAAAGCGCATTTCTGCACGCTGTTTGGCAAGGCAAAAGACTTGTCCAAAGAAGAGCTCGTATCGATGCTCCATGTACTCATCGTCGGTGCTGGTCCATCGGGGGTGGAGCTTGCCGGAGACTTGCGAAGCTACCTCACACGACTTGCCAACGAATTTGGAGTTGATCCAAGTCTCGTCACGATCGACCTCATCGAAGCCAACAACCGCGTGCTTCCCACACTTCCTCCCAAAGTCTCTGCGATTGCCGAAGCGCGCCTGCGCACCATGGGCGTCAATATTTTTGTAAATCGATCTCTTGCCGAGCAAGAAGTCGAAGAAGTCATTCTCAAAGACATGACCGTCGACTCACACACCGTGATCTGGACGGCGGGGACACGTATCAATGCGGCGTTTACGACGATCCCTGGTGCGACATTTGATGAGCGCAAGCGCATTGTCGTAACTGATACTCTGTCACTTCCTGATGACAATCATATCTTTGTAGTGGGTGATGGCGCGGCGACACCATACAGTGGTCTAGCGCAAACGGCAATTGAGCATGGCAAGGTCGTAGGCGATACGATCCAACGCCTTATCTACGGCAAGAAGCCTCGCGTATACAGGCCGACCAAACCATCATTTGTGATCCCGATCGGCACCAACTGGGCCATATTCAACCACGGAAGCTTTGTGATGACCGGCCTCATCCCGTGGATATTGCGCAGCGCGATCGATTTCCGGTATTTCCTTAGTATTGTGCCTATCTCTCATGTATTTGCAGTATTTCGAAAGGGGAGAAAGTATCGACACGTCAATGGCGGGTGTAGACTGGGAGAGTAGATTGACTATTTGAGATAGATATGTATAATGCAGAAAAAATATCTATATTATGACAAATGAAAAAGAAATAGAACGTTCACCCAGTATAGTGAAAGTGCTGTACTATTACCAAAGAGTCTCGATGGGATTTTCCTCACGGAGATTTGATATCACTACTATCGAAAAGCCATTGGGAAATCGTACCTTTATCGTGATTACTCCACAGGCAAGCAGCACATTTGTTGATTGCAAAGATTTCAGGGGTAAGGGTAAGCCGTCAGCCGAGCAGGTCATTTATATAAAAGAGAACGGTGTATTTATGTATAGATACACTGCGGTCGATTTTTATAAGATCTGGTGGAATCTTCCAGAGATTACAGTCACTAGTCCTGACGGAGTGCAGGTTTTTGGAAAACCTACCCCCCTTAAAGAGCTCAAACAATTTGTTGATTCACTTGAGGCTAATTCTCCCAAAGAAGATGCAGGATTTGAAAAGATTCTTGCGAAGCAAAAGGAATTTAAACAACAAGAAGAACAGCAGTTTCCTCAGTCAGCAATTTTTTATCAACACACTTCGGGTGTACCCGAAGAACTGACGCCAACGAAAGGATTTTTGTTGACCAAAACATATCCTTCACAACGGGAGCAAGCATTTCCCAACGGGGTGCCAAGCAGGCCAAAGAATACACTCTTTGTTGTAAATGAAGATGAGTTGGTAGTAAGAAAGAAACTAACCAAATTCTCACTAAACAAAACGATATCTTCTGGTCGACGTGCATGGCAAAGTATATTGGATAGAATTAGACCTGAGCGCAGAATAAGAAGAAGAGATGCGGTGTACAGTTCTTTTAAGACAGAGTAAGTAATGTAATGCAGAAACTATCACAAGTTTCTGCATTTTTTTATTCAATTTTCTTCAGCGCCAACGGGATCTTTTTGAAGTCATTCATAAGCTCATCACGCAGTCCGCCGTTGTAGAGCGCAGCAGCAGGGTGGTAGAGCGGGAGGAAGTGCGTGGTTGTGATATCGGGGAATTTCTTCACAAGAAGTTTGCCGTGCACGTTTGAAATCTTTTCGCCCGGGAAGAAGTCATTCATCGAGTGTCTGCCCAAAAATACAATGAGCTTCGGATTGATAGCGGCAAGTTCGGCATGCAGCCAGTCGCGGCAGGCATCTTTTTCTTCGGGGAGTGGGTCGCGGTTGTTGGGAGGACGATATTTGACGATGTTGGTGATGTAGATGTCTTCTCGTTTCATGCCGATACTCGCAAGCATTTCATTGAGAAACTTGCCTGCGGCTCCCACAAAGGGCACCCCTTCGAGGTCTTCGTTTTTGCCCGGGGCTTCTCCGACAAAGACCACATCGGCATCCGGGTTGCCGTCACCGTAGACAGCTTGGGTGGCTGTTGTCTTGAGCCCGCAGGTATTTGAGGCGGCGTATGTATCATGGAGGGCTTTGAGTTCGGTAGGGCGTGCCATAGGTGCAGTATAGCCTCATTTTTGCTATAGTGTGGACCTATGGGATTTAAATCATGGATGATCAAAAAAACGCTTCAGATGAAGGGCGTAGACAAGGACCAGGCAGAAACTATTGCAAAGCAGCTCAATGACAACCCTGAGCTTGCGCAGTCGCTGAAGGCGCTTGACTCAGACCCGGAGGTCAAGGCACTCTTCGAAAACATCCAAAAGGATATCGAAGAAAAGAAAAAGGGAGGCATGAACGAAATGTATGCTGCAGTATCAGTGATGGAAAAGTATAAATCAGACATCGCAAAGCACCGCGAAGCGCTCGCACCACTGATGCAGTTGATGGGGAAGTAATATGAGTTTATCTATCGGCATGGTTGGAACACGCCTCGACATGCGGATGATAAACTAATCCCGTTTCGGTTTGAAGTAAATCTCCTAAATCAAGATAATAAGGTAATAAAAAACTCTCCCGTAGGGGGAGAGTTTAGTTAAAATCTTAAAAAGTAAATCTTTCAAAACTAAACAGAACATTATTGGTCCATAACATTGGACTAATGAAGTTAGCGAGCTTTACGGCAGTTTCAAGGCCAATAGGGTTTTTGTGGGCCGCTAAATTATAGCTGTTCGTATTTGAGGTATTTACAAAAATAATCTCTTTGTGACCGTAGCTACTACTTTTCTTAATAACAAGTCGTCCTGTTCCTTTGAAATCGTGGTTATTGAATTGGGAAAATACCACCTTCTTCAATTCTTCAACATCTACAATGGTTGCGTAGTTTTGCGGATCTTCATTGCTCACCAGTAGCATTTTTTCTGGCTGCCCAACCTCCGTTAGGAGAACAAAATTGAATTTAGATTGACCAACACCCGTTTCTTTAACCGAATCAAAAAAGGATTTGTTTGTGAGTATTTTCATATCTTTAAAGTTTTCTTCACCTTACAACCCCACCTTGACTTTGTCAATGAAAGGGGATACAGTAGAGAAAATAGTTAATTATGGAAAGAAAAATATTCTGTTTTTTTGCTGACTTAACTTTGGCAAAGTACGTAGCGTTTATTTTATTCATGACTATCTGTTCAACTAACAAAAATCTTTTATCAGATGTGGAGATATCAAAAATTGTAGGTATTTATCTTTATTTTGTTTACACAATGAATCCGATAGTGCTAATTTGGTATTTCACTAGAAGGAATAAAATAGACAAACCTTTGCCTTGTTAGCAAAAAGCCTTTCCACACGGAGGGGCTTTTTCATGCACAAACATACACTCCTTACGAAGTTCACAACACGCACAACGTTCATCTGGCTATGGGGCTATGGGGTCAGGTACCATTTACGAATCGATACATTGTTGTGGTAATTGAATGCTTGGAATACCTAGTTTTGTAGAGAAAACCCTTAGTTTTTCTTGAGTTTTCATCATAAAAAAGTATAATCTCGGGATGTCTCTTAGTATCGGCATCGTCGGACTGCCCAACGTCGGCAAATCAACACTGTTTAATGCATTGACCAAAAAGTCAGTGCCGGCAGAAAATTATCCGTTTTGTACCATCGATCCATCAGTCGGGATTGTGGCAGTGCCCGATGAACGTCTCTGGAAGCTTTCAGAATTTTCGAAATCCGCAAAGACGATCCCGGCGGCGATTGAGTTTGTCGATATCGCAGGGCTTGTCGCAGGTGCATCCAAGGGCGAGGGTTTGGGCAATAAATTCCTCACCAATATCCGCGAAGTCGATGCGATCGCGCACGTCGTGCGTACGTTTCAGGATCCTGGCGTGATCCATGTGGCAAACAAGGTTGATCCACTTTCTGATATCGGCGTCATCAACCTCGAGCTCATTCTCTCTGATATGGAGATCGTCAGTAAGCGGATTGGGACCCTTGGCAAAGATGTAAAGAAGGGCGACAAGCTCGCAGTCGCAGAAGAAGCACTTTTGAAAAGAATTGAAGCGGTGCTCGAAGCCGGGCAACTTGCAAGTACTGCTGCTGTCACTGACGAAGAAAAATTTATGATCAAGTCGCTCAATCTCCTCACGCTCAAGCCGATGCTCTATGTATTGAATACTTCGGAAGCAAACGAAAACGTGGAGTTTGCTGTCCCGGGTGCATTTGTAAAGATCGACTCAGTATTTGAAAAAGGATTTGATGATCTCATCAAGGGAAGCTATGAGCTCCTGGGGCTTGAAACGTTCTTTACGACAGGGGCGGATGAGACGCGTGCATGGACGATACAGAAGGGAAGCACTGCACCGATCGCGGGTACGGCGATCCATACTGATTTCAAAGATAAATTTATCCGCGCAGAAGTCGTCGCCTACACCGATCTCATCGAAGCGGGAAGCTATGCAGAAGCAAAGGCCCGAGGGAAGGTCCGTACGGAAGGGAAGGAGTATATTGTGAAGGACGGGGATGTGATTGAGTTTCGTATTTAACCCCCCAATACAACACGAAAATAATATTTGACAAGTAGTACGAAAGATGCTATAATTAAGAAAATTAAAAACCCCATAATTATGAGAAACATTCTTCTGGTTGTATTTGTAGTTGCTTGTACAGTACTTGCAATACCTAGCGATGGTTTTACAAATTTTGGCGCACCGGTAAATGATGGTGCAACATGGTTTTGCTGGATGTTCTTCGGTATACCGATAATTGGTCTTATTTCAATACCATGGCTTAAGCGATTGGAATACCGTAATTACGTTCGTAGAGTTCTAAAAACAATATGCCTAAACTAAGGCATTCTAAAAAATGATAAAAATTCCCCTCAAAATTTGAGGGGCTATTTTTTTAGCTCCTCAATTTCTTTCTGTAGCTGTGCTAGAGTAATCTGGATTGCTTCGAGCGTCTGCGCTTCTTTCTTTTCGAGTTTGCGGTCCTGCTTGTAGTCCTTTTCGTGCTCTTCTTCGATGTCCTCAATGTCTTCTTGGATGTCCTCGACATCTTCTGCGATCTCATCGATATCTTCTTGGATATCCTCGACGTCCTCCGCAATCTCTTCGACGTCTTCTTGGATCACCTCGATGTCTTTGGTATTTTTGTTGACGGACATTTGGATAAAGATCGCGAGGTAGATAGCCTCAAGGGAAACGATCGTCGTGAGTACGAGAAGCACGCGATCAAACGGTATACCAAAGAGGGGAATGATAAATGCTGCGACAAAGATACATGTGTGCACGATAAGGGACGTCGTCGACCCGATCCATTTGGTAGCAATATCTGCACTTCGCTCGAGCTGTATCTTTGTTTGTTTGCGGTTGGAGAGAGACATATATACGTACATTGTAGTACGAAAGAATTTTTTATAAAAGAAAATCCCCCGAAAAATATCAGGGGAGATTTTGAGAACAAGAGGGATGTTAGGTAGCGGGAACATAGCGCACCTGGTACCCATTCTTTAAATTGATGTCAGAACGGTTGAATGGTGTGCTGCTAACTTCGTATGCCCTGGAAGTAGTATCCGTAATTTGAATATACGGCGCTTCGCCATTGATAACACTGCCATTGCAAAAGATCAGAATAGGATCTTCTTTGCTTGCTACCTTGCCTTCAGTAAGAAGCGAAAAGAAGCTTTTGTCTTCGCTGAGCACCTGCATCATTTCGGGCAGATCAAGCGGGATGCCTTCACTCTGATCATCTGTTTGAGGTGCCGGGCAAGGCAAGACCTTCAGGTTTGCATGAGATACAAGTACAATTTTTTCTACACCAGGTTTGTATTCACATGAGGTGATGTTACTAAGCTGACCAAGGTGAGCAGCTGTCTTTTGGCGATTGATAAGGAGGTGATTCATACAGTAGATTTTTTAAGTTGATGATTTTTATATATTATACATATATTTAACTATAAGTCAAGTATAGGGCAATTGCATAAAAAGGGACCTTCTGGTATAGTTTTGCCACTATGTCACAGGATAATCTCGTAAAACTCGTACACAAGGAATCAGGCGAAATATACTGGTCTACCAAAAACCGCAAGAAGCTTGCAGATGTAAAGCTCAAAATGAACAAGTATTCCAAAAAGCTCCGCAAGGTAGTGGAGTTTAAGGAATCAAAGAAATAAGACAAAGTAGCCCGAGCGGGGCTATTTTGCTATAGTGTGGAGGTTAAAAATACGGGCGATTAGTTTAGTGGTAGAACGAAGGTCTCCAAAACCTTTGGCGGGGGTTCGATTCCTCCATCGCCCGCATTTGATATGAAAATTTTAAAACCAAGCCTCAATCAGGTTTTAGCAATAACTAATATATTATTAGTATTTTTTACTGGTATACAAACGTATGAAAATACGAAGCTCGTTTCTATTACAAATAGAAAATATTTACAAGAAAATAGACCCTATGTGTATATAGCTTCGGTTAGATGGAATGGCGAGTATTCTGATTTGATTGATATAACCTTTAAAAATCCAAGCAATTTTCCTGCTAAAATTAATTTAGAAGTTTTAGTAAAAGATGAAAATGGTGCTGAATTAATGAGTCGAGAAGTTAAGGATTCCGCATTATTCCCTTTTTACAGCGAAACAGTAATTTCCCTTCAGAGTAGTAAGATTTCTTTTCAATCAAAACAAGATCCTAAAAAAACAGTTATTTTAACTCGAAAAGATGCTAACAATGTCATAGATTACTTTAATTCAGGAAAGAAAATTAATGTAAGTATAATAACTTCCTACTCCTCACTTAGTGATGATTTAAATGTTTTTTATTATTCTAAGGATATTTCTATACAGAAAGATAAGAATACTTATAAAATAATTGATGGTAAATTCAATGCAAACTAATCTCGTTGTATATTACCCGTAGTTATTTCGCGTATTTCTTAAACCACGTACGCTGGCGTTTGGCGTAACGGAAACTTTCTTGATCGATACTGTCGAGCATCTCTTGTTTTGAAATTTTCTTTTGCAAGAAGAGCGCGAGGTACCGGTATTCAAGCCCGAGGGATTCAAGTCGTTTCCATGACACGCCTTCTTCGTGCAGGCGCCGTACTTCTGCAACCATACCTTGCTTCATACGTTTCAAGAGGCGAGTGTGAATCCGTTCTTTGAGTATGTCGTCAGGGAAGTCCAGATAGTGCCACTCGACGTCGTACTTTGGGATACGCGTTGTTTTGGGGACTGATCCGAGCGTGGTTGCTATCTCAATCGCGCGAATAAGTCGTACGCGATTTTGGGTATCGATAGATTGAAATCGTTCAGGGTCGAGTGTTTCAAGTTTTTGCGCGAGCTCATCTATTGAAAGCTTTTCGAGTTGTTTGCGAAGTGCTGCATTGGGCCTTACTTCGGGAAGGCTTTGTTCGTACACGACTGCATCGATATAAAATCCTGTACCGCCACAGATGATGGGTACTTTACCTTTTTTCAAAATGGCTTTGATAGCTTTGTCTGCAAGCTTTGCATATTGTGCAACACTAAAGACTCGCTTTGGGTTCGCGACATCAAGGAGATGATGGGGCACACCTTTCATCTCGCGCTTGGTGATCTTGCCGCTGCCGATATCAAGGCCTCGGTATACTTGGCGTGAATCCGCAGAAATAATCTCGCCGTTTACTCTCTTGGCGAGCTCTACGGCAAAGTCGGATTTGCCGGTGGCAGTAGGACCGCAGATGACGATGACTTTGGGGAGAGTATTCATAGATGTGCCGCGGAGAGGACTTGAACCTCCACACCTTGCGGCATACGCACCTGAAGCGTACGTGTCTACCAATTCCACCACCGCGGCCTGTATTTGACTGTGCCGGAAGAGAGACTTGAACTCTCAAGGGGTTGCCCCCGATCGATTTTGAGTCGATTGCGTCTACCATTCCGCCATTCCGGCATCGCACA
>CAYYXE010000006.1:0-34273 GCA_964475655.1 uncultured Candidatus Saccharibacteria bacterium
TAGAGCGACCCCTTCGTAAGGGGTAGGCCCCCAGTTCGATCCTGGGAGGTGGCTCATGGAAAAAGAATCAATTCAAGAACGAATCACTCATATTGAAGCAGCGATGGCTGATGCAGGGTTTTGGAATGACAAAGTATTGGCGCAGGCGATGATCAAGGAGCTGGGTGAACTCAAGGACAAGCTTGAGGGTGTGGGCAAGTATGACAAAGGTGCGGCGATACTCACCATCTTTTCGGGTGCAGGAGGCGATGATGCAGAAGATTTCTCGGCGATGTTGCTTCGCATGTATCTGAAATTTGCTGAGCGCAAGCAGTATGCAGTGACGTATCTGAGCGAAAGCCCCAATGATCACGGCGGCTATCGTAATGTCACGATAGAGATTGCAGGCAAGGGGGCGTTTGGCACCCTCAAGAATGAGTCTGGCGTGCACCGACTCGTGCGCATTTCGCCGTTTAATGCAAATAGTAAACGGCAGACATCGTTTAGTTTGATAGAAGTAATTCCAAAACTCGACAAGACTGACACCGAAGTGGTGATCGATGACAAGGACCTAGAAGTCTCATTTGCACGAAGTGGGGGGCCTGGCGGCCAAAACGTCAACAAGCGCGAGACGGCAGTACGCATGGTGCACACGCCGACTGGCATTGCGGTGCACGTGACGACTGAGCGCAGCCAAGAGCAAAACAAAGAACGCGCACTCGAGCTTCTGAAGGGCAAGCTCTATAAACGCCAAGAAGAAGAACGTGTTGCCAAAGAGAAAGGATTATACATTTCCAAGACAACCGACATCGAATGGGGCAATCAAATCCGCTCATATGTATTGCATCCATACAAAATGGTCAAGGATCACCGCACGGGGGTAGAGACGGGTAATGTCGACAAAGTACTTGAGGATGGAGATCTGGATGAATTTATCGAGGCAGAAAAGGAACTATAGAGTGGATAACGGTACATACTGCTATGGTATACTGAAGTGCTTATGATTAAGTTTGTAAACGTCTCGAAAGTCTATCCCAACGGCGCAGTGGCGCTTGAAAATGTAAATTTGGAGATTACGACAGGCGAATTTGTCACACTCATCGGTCCCTCTGGTGCCGGCAAGACCACGCTCACCAAGATGATACTGGCCGAAGAAGAGCCGACTGAAGGCACCGTCCTCTTTGAAAACATCGACATCAATGCGCTCACGCGTGGCGAGACGACCAAGCTTCGCCGCCGTATCGGGACTGTCTTCCAAGAATTTCGCCTCCTTGGGAGCAAGACTGCGTACGAAAACATCGCCTTTGCTATGGAAGCTGCCGGCAAGAGTAACGAAGAGATTGTCAGTGATGTGCCGCATGTGCTCCAGCTTGTGGATCTGCAGGACCGCATGTACCATTTCCCCAACCAACTCTCAGGCGGTGAAAAGCAGCGCCTGGCGATCGCGCGCGCCATCATCAACCAGCCCGAAGTCCTCATTGCGGATGAGCCGACGGGCAATCTCGACGAAGCCAACACGCATGAAGTGATTCATATCTTAAAGAAAATCAATGACCTCGGCACGACCGTGATCCTCACGACGCATGATCCGCTCCTTATCAAGGCAGTGGGGACGCGCTTGGTCACGATGCAAAAGGGACGGATCGTCGACGATCAGCATCGCAAGGTAAAGCAAGAGAAATAACAGAGGAGTGATATACTAGATATATGTTTTGGGTCAGACTACAACGCGTGCTCAAGAGTGGATGGATCAATTTCCGCCGCAATGGACTCGTGACATACGCGGCCATACTGGTGACGACGATCACGCTTGCCGTTGCGACGTCTATCTTTCTTGCGCAGGGGATATTTAGGAACGCGATTACTCAAGTCCAAGACAAAGTCGATATCGCTGTATATTTCTCAGTCGATGCACCCGAAGAGCAGATCCTCTCACTCCAAGACACACTCCAAAAGCTTCCCGAAGTCGCGTATGTCGAGTACAACTCGGCTGACCAGCAAGTGCTCGCATTTAGAGACCGTCATGCAGACGACTACCTCACACTCCAAGCGCTCGATGAGCTCGGCGACAATCCGTTTGGGGGATCGCTGCAGATCAAGGCCAAAGACAGTACGCAATACGAAGCGATCGCGCGCGTACTCGAAGGCGACAACGACATCGCCCGCACCAATGCTTCGATCATCGAACGCATCAACTACTCCCAAAACAAAGTGGTGATCGACCGACTCAACTCACTCATCCGCAATACACGCACTGTGGGCGCTGCGATTACGTTTTTCCTCGCGCTCATCTCCATCGTCATTATGTTTACGACGGTGCGCCTCACGATCTATATCGCCAAAGAAGAAATCGGCATCATGCGGCTTGTCGGTGCAAGTACGGCGTATGTCCGAGCGCCATTTATCGTCGGGGGACTCCTCTATGGCCTCTTTGCGTTCATTATCATGACCGTCGTATTCCTTCCACTTACATACTTCCTCAACTCTCACATCGGCAACCTCCTCGGCTTTGATCTCTATGGCTACTATCTCGCACACTTCTTTAGGATCGGTGGCTCAGTGCTCCTTATCGGCCTTGGCCTCGGGGCTCTCTCCAGCTATCTTGCGGTGAGACGATATCTCAACGTCTAACTAAAGGAGAAAAGGAAATACTTGACAGTTGACATATTATGTATTAATATGTATAAAAATTATTTTTTACACAAAACCAAAAATTAAGTACTATGCAGCAAGGAAATGCTCCCACACCAGCTGGATTAACAAGAGGCCAGCAAAGAGAAAACCCTAATCCGTTGTACAGCACTGAGCACATCAAGGCTGCGCAACAGGCAAAGAGAAAAAAAGATCCATTTAACAATGATGGCCGCAAAGGAAGACGGCGTGTGAGAGTTGTGGTTTTGAGGTAAGAAAGATGAAGATAAGGCCCGTTTCTATTGGAAACGGGCCTATTGTATTGGACAGGTATTTGTAGGTGTTGTATGATAAAGAAAACATTATCTCATCCAAAAACTCTTTATGAAAAAGTTTGAACCGACCGTAATAGAAACCGCTGGCGGTCCTATTGCAATCCAAAAACCAAAAGATATATGGGACCTACCTATCTATGGATAGATGTCCCAAATAAATCGCCGTGTACAGCAAGGCGATTTTTACTTGAAAAAAGCCTCATTTTTGGGTATAGTGAGGCACACACAATGTGTGATATTGGGGTGTCGTCTAATGGTAGGACAACGGTTTCTGGTACCGTTTATCTTGGTTCGAGTCCAGGCGCCCCAGCACTACTGGATTGTTAGAGCACATTTGCTCGAACTCTCCTTGTTTCTCAAAGGTATTTATTGGTTCTAACCGTTTCTTTATCGCCTTAACAGGTCCTGAGATTTTTTGTATTGGGAAAAGACAATTCTCTATATCAATACTGAGTTTTTTATCCTTTACGAGAAGGTTCGAACCTAAAGCAGCAAGTATCGATCGTCGGTCCTCAAGAGTGCCGTGAGAGAAACGTTTTATTGCTTGCTCGATGAATGTAAACATTTGGTCGCCAGTGTTCATCCAAGCATCAACACGCTTGCCGGTTCCTTCAAAAAGTTGCTCAAGGCGCTTTTTCTCGGTAACAAGTGGCTCTCGTCGGCGAATGAACTCGTCCGAGTCGATTTCGCCTCCCGCTCTCATATCGGTCAGGCCGTCAATCTTTGCTAGGCAGGCCTTATACGCCTTCTGTTGGGCTTCTACGATCACGTTGCGAGTCTCAACTTCCTTCTCGTTTTCTGCCTTCCACCACTTCATAGCAAAGGTATGGAACTCGGCAGGTATTTCAACTTTGTCTATCTCGGCAACAATCTGCTTCTTAAGCTCTTTTTCTTCGATTGACCCTTGCGTACAGTTTGGATTTATTCGTTTGGTGCAGTGATAGTAGACGTAGGTTTTAATATCCCCGTTAGCGAGTTTCTTGAACTTGGTTTCGGCTGTTACTGCTGCTCCGCAGTCGGCGCATTTCATCATGCCCACGAAATCAAAAATATGTCTCTTTGGACGCGGACGGCCTTTGCGACCAAGCAAGACTTGGATTTTGTCGTATTCCTCCTCGGTAATTATCGTTTCGTGCGTACCGCGATACCATTTACCACTTCCGAGCGGGTACTCATACATGCCGTAATAAAAAGTATTTGTGAATAGGCGGTAGATGGTGCTACGTCCGAGCTTCTTTCCTTTTGGTGTTCTGAAACCCCATTCATTATTTGCCATATCTCTGATCTTGAGCGGACCGTAGTTGCCGGTGAGCATCAGCTCCATCATTTTCTTGATAAGCGGAAGAAGGATTTTATCGCTTACAATCTTTTTATTTCCTTTTTCTGTGAACTTATCATTCAGGTAGCCGAATGGAGCGGGACCAGGGAACATGCCCATAGTTGCTTTCTTTGTGAGTCCTCGCGTAACATCGATACCTTTTTTGTCGTTCTCCATTTTTGCCTGAGTACAAGCAAGCGTGAACATGAACTTATCGAACGGCGTATTTCGATATGTTTGCCCAGGAGTAACAATTTCGATCAGCTTGCCACGATCCATCATATCGACAAGGAGTGCGGAGTCGATAGCGTTACGGGATAGGCGGTCAGCGTGCCATGCCACGATGGCGTTGATTTTGCCATACTCTAATCGGTCGAGCATTTCCTTGAACATCGGACGGTGGTTGGTAGTTTTTGCTGATTTCGATTCAGTCAAAACATTCTCCTCCATGATACGGATGTTGAGATTTTTGCAGATAGCTTTTGCGCTATCAATCTGAGAGTCAATCGAAAGAACTTGGCGGTCTTCCGACTCGCTCGATTTTCGGCCGTACATTCCGTATTTTAGTTTTTGTGTCGTTTCCGTTTGCATAGTTATTTATTGCTTGCCTTCTTCAAGAAAGCATCAAAATCCTTCTTCTCGATGCGGAACTCTTTGCCCAGCTTATATGCCTTGAGTTTCTTCGCTCCGATCCAGCGATAAATCGTCATAATGTTCAGGCCGAGCCTGTCGGCTAAATCTCGGGCGGTGTAAAAATCTTGTTCCATGCCTTTTATTTTACTTTACTATTCTTTACATAGCAAGTCTACGAAATACGCTTGAGAACCTTCTCTAAAACGGCTCTTTCCTGATCGGTTAGCATAAAGCTGTCGCTCGACCCTTCTTGAACATCCTTCAGTTTTTGGACGATCTTTACCGCGCTTTCGTTGCTCATACTGCCGTACCCATACGAGCCGAACGTGGTCCCTACGTTCTCATGCCCCAGGTTCATACTGATAGCTCGCTTTTCTTCTTCCGTGAGTCGTTTCTTGCTCAATATGTTTACTACCAAGTGCCGGAACGAGTGCGGATGAAAGTATGGCAACCCTACATTCCTGCATCGCTTCTCGAAAATCTTACGCGCTGCGCTCGTGCCAACCCATCCATCCTGGCCGATGGTTTCTTTGCTATAGGTATTATTCTCTCCATCAACGAACGATCCTGCCGTTGCGGGGAAGATTGGATCGTCTGCCTGAAAATCCTTTGACTCGAGGTACTCGTACCATTCCATAAAATACTTTTCCGGTTCGTCCCATCCGATTGGAAAGAACGTAGTTAGTATTCTTTTTGAGTTCTTGGTCTTAACGCCGTCGCCAGGGTTCTGGTCTATCTGTTTGAGTTCTTTGTCAAAGTTTTTCATCTTCAGCGATACGATGGCAAAGATGCGAGCACCAGTGATGAGCGCAAAGGAGATAAGTGCTCGGTCGCGCATATCGATTTCTGTAGTGCCACTGATGCCACTAATGATTTTTTTGACATCATCGAACACCGGCATTCTTTTGGTGGTTCCAGCACGTGCGATTTGAGCGTCGGCTTTCGAGAGGCGCAAGTAGTCCACATCGCTTTTAACTATCTTGCTTTTGTATCCTGGCTGATCGCACAGCCAAGTAAAAAACTTCTTTATGCGGCGAAGATAGTTGTATTGGGTAACGAGCGATATTGTGCCAGTTTTGGTTTTTGCCGATCGTGTGCCCAGCCATTCTGTGAAGCCGACCGCCTTTGATTTATCGTACAGAGAGAAATCCTCTTTTTTCGTGAATATCTCCCATTGGCCAATTGCTTCGGCATGGGAACGGATCGAGCTTCGGGAAAATCCTCGAGCGCCTTTGAGCTGCTCGAAGAACTCTCTTTTGATTGCTTCGTTTTCGTAAGTTGATGTATTCATAGGCATCACTTGAATGGTAATGGGGTCGGCTTAAACGGTTTCAGGTACTTCGCCATGTTTTCAAGAAGCAGGATGTTTGGCATCAAATCATTGGCTGCCTGAAACTGCTTTTTCTTGACGCAGGCCTTTTGGATTTTTTTCAGATGTTCGATTTCTGACTCGAGCGCCGAGAGCACGAATGGGACGTTTCTCGGACTGATTTTAAGTTCAACTTTTTCTTCTATTGATGGTGTTTCCATAGGGTTAATTTAGGTTAATAATTGAGTTCACTTTTGTTACCGAACCAATATGCGAGCTTTGAGCCGATAGTGGACATTTAAGTGCAGAGAGCGAATATCATTTAGTCCTTTTGAGAGGGTTAGATTGTCCGGCTCATTTTCCCGCTACAGACACGACATACGCCTGTTTTTTGGTTTGTTTTCTTCACGATCGAGCCGCGCTTTGCGTTCCGTGCGGCCTTGCATGTAAGGCAGTAAAACTCGCTCCGCTTCAGTTTAATTTTCTTTTTTGAGTCCTTTGTTCTCAAAAAATCCTTGATGTCGGAGCCGAGCATGAGTATCGGCTTCTTGCCGCCAGGGACGATTGGCAGACCGCTTGTTATCCAGCGCAGGCATGTTTTCTCGCTGACATTTAAGCAATCCGCCATCTCCTTGATCGTGTAACTCATGGAGCCATAGATTTTTTGACGGTTAATCCTGGTCATAAGGATTAGCGATCAACGTTAGGCTTTTCGACTTTGTTCACTTGGTGCGACTCGGGACCGAGCACGGCCTTATAGAGATCAACCAGATGGTTAGCACGAAATGTCGCCTCCTCTCTGGAAAGCGTAATCCCGAACTTCTTTCGGTAAATCTCTATATATTCATCTATGGCCTGCTCGGGAAGCATGATCTATTCGCTGTAGAGCTTGTTCTTGAGCGCCTTGAGATGGTCAAAGAACGACCGAGCTTTGACTTTGAGGCGGTCGGAGAAGTAGCTATTTGCTGCATCCTCGATACCTTTTTCTTTCTTAAACACGAACAGAGCTTTGCGTGGGTTGGTTTTTTGAACCGCCACAAGCTCAAAATCCGCACATAGAAGTGCGGCCGACACGCCGAGATCGTAGGTAGTCCATACGAAGTCGGGATCATCAAGAGGAATACCGCCTGATGGGTTTGCTTTTTTACTTTTCATCGTAATTTTAGCTAGGGTTTGTAATATGAGAGTGTTCCTGCTCTCAATCACTTAGGGTGAAAAATCACGATGAACGAAAAACACTGGCTGTAATGCCAGTGTTTTCTTGGGTTTCTATATTCAGTTAAAACTGCGTGAAATCACGACCGTAGTTTTCCGCTTCTTGGGTCATAGTTTCGTCGAGGTACTCTTGTGTACCGATCGGATCGGGAACTTCATCTTTGCCAACAACTTCGAGCTTTATTTTTATGCGGTAGGAGCTTGTTTCAGAATAATCTTCAAACGGGTCCTGGGAGTTTTTGAATATCAGTTTGAGTTGATCCGCGAGCTGGCGCTTTTGCTGGCGCAGTGTATCGGGGATAGGCTTTGGAGGTTTGATCTCACCACCATTCTTGGCCAGGAGAAATAAGAGAACCCAAGCAGTGTTAGGCTTCCTCTCTTTATCATTTGAAAACCCGAGAGCTTCATAATTTGAGCTAAGCTGCTTCTTGGGGGTTGTGATGAGTACATCCTGATCGGTTAGAAATCGGATCGAGATCTGCTCATATGGAGTAGCTGGAAACTTCGGAAGGACGATCTTCTTTTTATTTTTTACTACCGTTCCATCAGTGTCGCCTTCAAAAAAAGTATGGTTGAAAGCAATATCCTTTTCTTGAATGCTGTTCTCGAAGCGATGGAGGTGTTCATGAATAACTTTTTTAGGCGTATCAGGCTCAGCTTTTGGCTCTTCTTTTTTCCCATTGCCACCAAACATTTCATCTCTCATGCCGTCGAGGTTTTTAGTGATCTGTTTCCATTTTTCTGATTTGTATTTCTTATGCCGAGAAATGATGCCGTCCGTCTCTGTTAGCTGGTTGTTAAGAGCGAGGGATATAGGAAAAGATTGTTGTCCGCTTCTGACCCAGGCGCTTTCGATTGCCCCGATAAAACTCAAAATGGCAGGTTGTCCGCCGTATTCGAACCACGTTTCCATTTCATCAGCCCCGATATATAAATGTTCTGGCAGATAATCAGGTCGCTGTTTTTTGATTTCAGCAAAATCCTCTCTATTTAGGATTTCTTCAATGGCATCTGTAAAAAGAATATATTTAGCGTTGAGTTCGCTATCAGTGATTTTTATATTCCCGCCAGCTACAGCTTCAAGAATGCTTGAAACATAAGACACGTATAGTTTCAGGATAAAAAGCGCTTGCTCGTAGGACAATTTTGCGATGTTGATTTTTTCTCCGCTAATAGCGCGAGTTGCAGATGCGACGCGCTTAATCAGGTCGGCATGTTTCTCTCGCTCTTTCTGGATTTCGGTGGCATCAGGTTGCATTTGGCCCACTATAATGAGAAAAATCCCAGCCAGTTCATACGGACTATTGAACTCCTTGGAACGTGCTTCGATTTCGGCGGTTGCAAGGCTATTGAACGGCCGTTTATAGGATTGTTTTAAGTCACCAAGCTCACCTCGATCGAGCAGTTGCTCAGTCTTGGCTATAAGCTCAAGGTATAATTTCTCAAGCTCATCTCGGTCGAGTCCTTGGTTGCCTTCGTATGCACTCACGATTAAAACTATTTGAGTCCAAAAAACCCAAAGCCGAGCAAGATCATCTGGAGAGAGAACGAACGCCTTTGGCTCGAAACTTTCGCCGTCTGAGTTAATCCATTCATCTGCACCAAATTCTATTTCTTCTTCGGTTGGACCAATGAAAGCTTTGCCATCCTTTATTCCGAAGCGATCATACTTCAACCATTTGTTGTATTTCTCCTCAGTTTCTTTGGTGTTGGTTTCATCGCCGCCAAACGAAAGCGGATGAACGAACCGCTCGAGTATTTTTAGGAACATTAAAATATCTTTATTGTTCTTTGATGTTGTGTAATAAGAAAGTACGTAAAAAACCGCACGCCACTTCGTGTCATGAGTAAACATGCTTTCGGGCACTCCGATATCAGTAAATATCTCGACGATTTTATTGAGGGTAAACCTATCGCCGATATCTTTGGAAATGAGTTCGAGTGCTTCTTTTCGAATACGGCCGTTTTTGGCAGAGATACGATCGGTAAGCTCAATAACTTTGCCGCCATCGAACGTGAACTCGATAATCCGATTGCCTACGGCGCGGTGGGTTTGCGTGTTCATTTTTTCCCAGTCGTATTCGACAATGCCCAAATCAATAAGCAATTGAATGAGATCGTCATTCCGTTCCTCTGTAGGGTAGGTATAGGTATGCTTGGGATGAATGGATTTCAAATCACCCAGAATGGTTAAAAACTTTTGAAACAGCTCCCTGTGCTGGATCAGCTCATCAGTCGTTTTTATATAAGCAAGTACATTGCTTCGGCGCGGTTTCTTCTCCGTTTTTTCCTTTGGGACGATTTCGAAGAATACATCTCTCGACCCTTCAAATTTCAAGTTTTTTATTTCACCATCTTCTTCGAACTTTTGTAAAATGCGCTTCTGTTCTCCTGCGGAAAGTATCGTCCACTCCTCATTATCGGGATGAGTAACGGTGTACAGAAAAAGGTGAAGAGTGCCGCTCGGGCTAGTTTTGGCTACCTCACGGATGCTATTTTTGACGTATTTTATTTTCTCTTTAGCATCCATCAATGGTAATCGTAATAAATGTTGAATAATAAACTTAATTTAGCATTTTTTAGGTATTTTTGGTACACTTGGGTTGTACCCCATAGTGTTTCAATAATCGTGCTACAAGTCCCCGAAAGGACTGTTTCTTCTTACCTGTTATAGGCAAAGAGGGGCAGTCCGAGTTCCATAACAGGAACCTTTCGGGGTAGCACCATTATGGGGTACAGGCTCGGCTGTCCCTTTTTGCCGTTTCTATACGAACAACTAAACAGTCGAGACATAGAACTGTACCCCTATGTCTCAAACAGAAAAAGAGCTACTGGCTCGTATCGCGGATTTGCAATCCGAGATCAAAAAAATAAAGAATAGAAAAAAGTATGGCCTCATCTGGGAAGACAAACCCGAGGACGTTGTTTTGCAATGCCAAAACAACATTCCCATCCTTAAAGAAGTTAAAACCAGAAAGGTGGTTTCTGATAACTCTCTCCCGACCAACATTTTGATCGAGGGTGACAATTATCACTCCCTTTCTGTTTTGAACTATACCCATCGCGGTGCAGTCGATGTTATTTATGCCGATCCACCATACAATACCGGAAACAAAAGTTGGAAATATAATAACGACTATGTTGAAAAAGAGGATAGCTTCCGACACAGTAAGTGGATTTCATACATCGACAAGCGTGTTCGTCTTGCAAAAAATCTCCTAAAGGAGTCTGGGTTACTTATATTCGCGATTGACGACTATGAAGTTCATACCCTCCGGCTCTTGCTCGATGAAATAATGGGTGAAGACAATCGACTCGGGACCGTCGTCGTTGTTCATAATCCAGGCGGTCGGCAAGACGAACAGTATTTTGCAACCGCACATGAATACATGCTCGTGTATGCAAAAAATAGAGATCAGGCAATCGTTAAACATCTCGACCAATCGGAAGATAAGATAAAGGACTATCAATTTTCCGATAGCATCAGCTCGTATAAACTCAGAGAATATCGCCGAAGTGGAGCAAACTCTCGAAGGACAGACCGTCCTAATTTGTGGTATCCAATTTATATCAATCCAAAAACCCTTGAGGCGAGCATTTCAAAAATGAAAGGCTGGGACGAAATCTGGCCAATCGACAACGAAGGCATCGAGCGCGTCTGGCGATGGGGCGCAGGTACTTTCAATGAGAAAAAGAATGATTACATTTATATAAAGAAATATGGCGACGGTTATAGGTTTTATGTTAAAGAACGATCCATTCACTACAAAGGAGAAAAATCTAAAACATTTTGGCTTAAACCGGAATATAGTGCAGTGAACGGGACGGCCGTTTTGAAGGAGATTTTTTCTGAAAAATCAGACAAGATTTTCGACTTCCCAAAATCTCCATTTTTGATGCGAGATGTTCTTCTTGTCGCCTCACAAGAGGACTCAACCATTCTCGACTTTTTTGCTGGTTCAGGGACCACAGGTCATGCAACTTTGGAACTAAATAAGCAAGATGGCGGTAAACGTAAGTTCATACTCTGCACCAACAACGAAAATAAAATCTGCGAAGAAGTAACCTATGAACGCATCAAGCGAGTCATGAAAGGATACAAGAATAAAAAAGGAGAAAAAGTCGAAGGCCTCGGCGGTAATTTGTCATACTTCAAAACCGATCTTGTTAGCGTAGATAAATTACGCCGCATCTCTGATGAGTCAAAAATAAAAGTTACTTATCAAGCCGGCGAGATGATCGCTCTCCGTGAGAATACACTGAATGAGATCGAGAAGAACGATTGGTGGCAGGTATTCGAAGGAGACGGAAAACTAACAGCTATTTACTTCACCGAAAATAAAACAAAACTTAAAGAACTTCTAAAAATATTAGAAAAGAAAAATCAGCCAACAACGCTGTATATATTCGGCTGGGGCAAGAACGAATACAAGAATGATTATTCCACGCATAGTATCCGCGTCGAGGATATTCCTGAGCCAATTCTTGAAGTTTATAAGGAAATTAACCGCATATAATATGTTCGCACTTAAACCATTTCAAGAAACCGCAATCTCACAGCTCAAGGAAAAGTTCTTGACGCTCTGGAAACTTGGCGATCGCAATCTCAACCTAACATTCAAATCTCCAACGGGATCGGGTAAGACCATTATGATGGCACAGTTCCTTCGAGATATAGTATCGGACCCGCGATTTCAAAATGCAGATGTTGGCTTTCTGTGGATCACAAACTCTGACTCTCTCGCAATGCAGTCAAAGGATAAACTCTTTTCATATTATGGCGGTGCAAGTGAAAACTCTCTGCTTGATCTCAATGATTTAAGTGATGGCTGTATTCCAAAGAGCGGAGTATTTTTTATCAACTGGCAGAAACTCGTATCTCGCGCTCAAACAAACCGCAAACTTCGCACCGAAGGAGAATTAAACGTGACGTTCGACGAATATCTGAATGCTACCCATGAAAAAGGCCGTGAGGTTGTGCTTGTTATTGACGAAGAGCATATTGCTTCATCAACCGTCTTGGCGAGCGATCTGATCCAGAACGTGATAAAGCCACGTATAATCATTGGTGTTTCGGCAACGCCACAGACGACGGGTGTGACCGTCGATGTCGCTCGTGCCGATGTGGTACGAGAGGGGCTTATCAAAGAAAAGACCATTTTCCAAACCGAGGAGGACTTACAAAGAAAAGAGTTTGCAGGGATGGACCAAGATGAAATACTTTTGACGCTTGCGTTCAATAAACGCACAGAGCTTGCTGGCTACTATAAAAATCTTGGCATCGACATCAATCCACTCGTTCTTATTCAGCTCCCGAATGACGACAAGTCCACAAAAGGATCAACTGAGACCACCAAGCAGGAATTGATTGTATCGTTCTTGAAATCAAAAGGCGTATTCGAACATGAGATCGCCGTCTGGCTCTCTGAAGACAAGATCAATCTCGACGATGTTGAGAAGAATAATTCGCCTGTATCGTTTTTGCTGTTCAAACAAGCAGCCGCAACTGGCTGGGACTGCCCCCGTGCAAGCGTTCTCGTTATGTTTCGTGAGATTAAAAATCCTACGTTTGCCATCCAGACCGTCGGTCGTATTCTTCGCATGCCACTTGGTATACATTTTCCACGACCAGAGTTAAACCTTGGCTATTTATATACAAACTACAAGCGAAACGAAGTCATCACAGGCTATGCCCGATCTGCTGAAAATCGTCCTGCTATCTATGGAAGCTACAGAAAACAGTCTGTCGATCCGATTATGATCGACTCCGTATTCATGAGTCGCACTGACTACAATGACCTTGGCGACAGTTTCCAAGACGTATTTAAGAAGATTGCTGATAAGTATTTTTCTCTTACCGAAAAGGATAATGAAAAAACGGTCCGAAAAAGTTTTGTCACGAGTGGCCTTGATACCGACTCTCTGGTTACGAATGGCCTTATTACCGGTGTTGAAATTGACGACTACGATAATTTCAAACAGGAGCTTTTGTCTGAAGGAGGAAACCATGAACAAGAAATCTCCCAGTACGATCTTGAACGACTGTATAATTTGCTATGCTTCAACATAATCGCCAAGCAGACTGACGAGAATAAGAAGTTTGCACCAGAGCGTTCATGGGGAAAGCTCAAGACGGCACTCAATGTTTGGCTTTTGAGTCACTTAAACGAACCGCGCTCCAAGATATACTCTGTAGTAGTTGGTGATCTTATAAAATCAACGAGTATTCTTGCACCGCTCATCGGCAAAGCTCTCGAGGCGTATCGTCCGATCCGCGAACAGGAAGTAAACCGTAAGTCTGAACGTGCCAAGCGAACCGAAAAAATCGAAATCCCTCGTCAGAGTATTTTCTATACTGACCAATATGAGGAGATGGATGTTAAAAAGTCGGCTATGGCTCCATTCTATATCGAGAAAAACTATAAAGGTGAGGACAACGAAAAAGAGTTCATTAAGTTTCTGGAGGAGAGTAAGAATGTCTCCTGGTGGTACAAGAACGGCGATGCGGGAAGTGAGTTTTTCTCAATCTCATATTTCAATCCCGACGAGAATAAAGAAAAACTTTTCTATCCCGACTGGATATTCAAGGCTAAAGATAAAATCTGGATTATTGATACCAAGAAAGGCACAACGGCTGAACTTGCCGATACCGCTTATAAAGCTGAGGCGCTCCAAGAATGGCTTAAGGGAAAGAAAGGTCTAGTAGGAGGAATTACGGTGCAGGATGGACCGAATGGCTGGAAATTAAACTCAAATGCCAAATACTCTTATTCAACCACACTTAAGGGCTGGACCGCGCTCAGAGACTTATTAAACTAGGTTCTAGTGTTCGTGAGTGTGTTCTGCGCTTCCTTTCACCGATGAATAGATCGCCGGATTTTCTTCACCAGTTACATCAAGCACTGCCCAAGCGCCTTTGTTCATACGTGCAAGCGCGTGATCTACGAGGAGATATTTGCCTGGCACGTCGAGAGTAAACTCTACGATGCTTGATCCGCCTGGAAGCACGGCCGTCGTCTGCACATTCTTTTCTATAGATCCTCCGATGTTTCCTTCTGGATAGACTGTATCAAAGATTTCTCCGATAACATGGAATGAGGAGATAAGATTAACACCGCCATTGCCGACGTAGATGCGGATTTTTTCGCCTACTTTTGCGTGCATACGCGGAGCACCTTCGATCTTGCCGTTGAAGACAACATAGTTAGGATCTCCATCAAGAAGCGCGTTCGAGTCAAATGCTACGAGGCCTTTCTTGCCAAGCTGACCAACCGTGTACAGCTCGCCTTGCACGATATAAAACTCTTTATCTACTTTCGGAAGTCCTCCTTTTGGATCAACCAAGATTAGTCCGTACTGACCGTGCGAATTGTGCGTAGAGACGTTTGGCATAGCGCAGTGATAGATATACAGTCCTGGGTTAAGCGCTTTCCAACGGAATGTTTTTGTCTCACCAGGGAGCACTTCGGTGAGTGATGCGCCGCCGCCTTGCCCTGTTACGGCATGAAGATCGATATTGTGGTGATGTAAACTTGTTGGATCATTCGTAAGCGTGAGTTCTACCGTATCACCTTCGCGAATGCGGAGCATTGGTCCTGGGGTCTGGCCGTTATATGTCCAGTAGTTGTAGTAAATGCCTGGAGAGATCTCTGCGATAACTTCCTTTACATCAAGGTGGATACGAACGATGCCGTCGGCATCAGGTTTCTGCGGTTCAGTTGGAACGGCTGTAGGATCGGCTCCAATATCCGCGACGCGCTCAAACTTATTTTCATACAAAAAGAAATCAAGGATTTTATTGAAAGGAATGGATGCAGGAACACCGCCTGGAGCATGTGAGTGCATAAAGGCTGGCATAGCGAATGTTGGGGGATAGGTGCGGTTGGCTATGAGTCCAACAAAAAAAGCTACTACAAAAAGACACAACGGAATAAGTACCATCTTATTCTTAAAAAAACGCATAAAGTGAGTGCGTTTTTGAAGCTGATACAAAATAAAAATGACGGCAACGGCTCCGACTATTGCTGATACCAATTCAAGAAGCATGTATGTAAGCATAATTTTATTTTATCACTAATAAAAGTTTTTCCACATTTGCTATCCGTGTGGCCGCGGGAGTATACTGATAATCCAACTAGTTGCATAGTTTCGCAACTATGAAATTAGTATACTCCATAGCGTATGTCGGACGCAATAGGGAGAGGAAATGATACATGAATACATATGTAAAAAATTGGTTCAAGTTCGTGCTCGGGTTCATTGTGTGCTTGCTTATTCGCCTCATTCCATTTCGTCCTCCAAATATCGAGCCAATCATGGCAGCCGCTATGCCGTTCTCCCGCGCCTATGGAAAAGTTGCAGGATTTTCCTTTGCTTTCGGGAGTATGGTCCTTTTTGATCTCATTGTAGGGAAAGTGGGGGTATGGACGTTCATCACTTCGATTGTCTATGGCTTGGTGGGACTTGGCGCGGCGTATTATTTCAAGAATAAGAAAAACACCGCCTGGAATTATGTGAAGTTTGCGATCATTTCCACCATATTTTTTGATGCAGTCACCGGCTTTACCATCGGACCGATCTTTTTCGGGCAACCGTTCGTTGCCGCTGTTATCGGACAGATCCCATTTACAGCACTCCATCTTCTCGGAAATGTATCATTTGCTCTCGTTCTCTCTCCTGCGCTCTATACCTTCGTGATTGAAAACAAAAAATTCGAGTCTCCGCGCTTATTTATTAACCTTAAACCAAAACACGTATGAAAAAAGTACAAGAAGAAAAAATCACCAGTATCCAAAAGCGCGACGGCTCGATCGTTCCTTTTGATGCCTCTCATATCACACAGGCAGTTTTCCGAGCACTTTCCGCTACAGGCGAAGGAGGAGAAACTGAAGCACTTCGTGTTAGTGCAGCAGTCATGAACTCTCTCTTTGCTCTCAAAAAAGAGCGAAAGGAAAAGTATTCGGTCCCGCACGTTGAGACCATCCAAGATGTTGTTGAAAATGAACTTATTACTGCACGTTTCAGCCAGACCGCCAAAGCGTACATTCTCTATCGCAAGGAGCGTGAACGCTCTCGCAAAGAGCACGGCATGGTTTCGGATAAGGTAAAGAAACTCGTTGCCGAAAGTAAAAAGTATTTCCGCAATCCACTTGCTGAGTTCGTCTACTACCGCACCTATGCTAAGTGGATCGCCGAGGAAGGCCGTCGCGAGACGTGGATCGAAACCGTAGATCGCTACGTCAATTTTATGAAGGAGAATCTTGGTTCTGGTTTTACGAATAAGGAATATGAAGAGATACGGGAAGCAATTTTGAAACAGGAAGCGATGCCATCCATGCGCCTACTTCAGTTCGCTGGAAAAGCTGCTCGAAAACAGAATGTCTGTGCTTACAATTGCTCATTTATCGCACCAAAATCTTTTCAGGACTTTGCCGAGATAATGTATATCTCCATGTGTGGTACAGGCGTAGGATTTTCGGTTGAAAGTGAGAACGTTCAGGCTCTGCCGCAGATACAAAAACAGACTGGGAAGAAACTGCCGACTCATGTTATTGCCGACAGTCGCGAAGGTTGGGCAGATGCGCTCGCACTTGGCATGAAGACATGGTATGAGGGCAGCGATATTGAGTTTGATTTTTCCCAGATCCGTCCCGCAGGTTCGCGTCTCAAAACAATGGGCGGTAAAAGTTCTGGTCCCGACCCACTTCGCTCTCTATTAGTATTTACTCGTGAACGTATCTTGCGCCGTGAGGGCAGACGGCTTTCAAACATTGATGTTCACGACATAATCTGTAAGATTGGCGAGTGTGTAGTTGCGGGTGGTGTGCGCAGAAGTGCAATGATCTCACTTTCCGATCTCGACGATGAAGCTCTGCGCGATGCTAAGAAAGGCCAGTTTTATTTCACCGAAGGACAGCGAATGCTCGCCAACAATTCCGCCGTATATCTCACAAAGCCCGACACGCAAACATTTCTCGATGAGTGGACTGCGCTCGTAAAGAGCGGTTCGGGCGAGCGAGGCCTCTTCAATCGAGGAGGACTCGCGCAAACGCTCCCAGAGCGACGACTCAAACAGTGGCCTGGCGGCATCTATCCATCTTTTGGAACCAACCCATGCGGTGAGATCATTCTCCAATCAAAACAATTCTGTAATCTTTCGGAAGTTGTCGCTCGTGCGGAAGATACGGAAGAGACGCTTCTAAAAAAAGTTCGCATTGCCGCTATGCTCGGCACATATCAGTCCGCACTTACATATTTCCCATATCTCTCCCGCGAATGGAAGAAGAACTGCGAAGCTGAGCGGCTCCTCGGAGTTTCCATTACCGGCCAATGGGATTGTCCGCTTGTGCGCGATCCGAAAATGCTCGAGAAGATGAAGGCAGTTGCGATTGAGACAAATAAAAAGTTTGCCAAGCGCCTCTCTGTTAGCGCCTCCACCTGCATTACTTGCGTAAAGCCCTCGGGGACCGTTTCGCAGACAGTCGATTGCGCTTCTGGTATGCATCCGCGCCACGCGTCGTATTACATTCGCCGCATTCGCATTTCCGCGACTGATGCACTTTTCAAAATGCTCAAGGATCAAGGTGTGCCGTATTTTCCAGAAGTGGGTCAAATGCTCGAGAACGCCACTACGTTCGTGCTTGAGTTTCCTGTTAAAGCACCAGAGGGCGCAATCTGCAAAGACGATGTTTCTGCTCTCGATCAGCTTGAACACTGGAAGATTGTAAAGAAGCATTACACCGAACATAATCCATCGGTCACTATCTCAATCGGTGATGATGAGTGGATCAAAGTTGCGAACTGGATTTATGAGAACTGGGATCTTGTTGGAGGACTCTCATTCTTGCCACGATCAAATCATGTCTATCAACTCGCACCATACGAGACCATCACCAAAGAACGTTACGAAGAACTGAAGAAGCACACTGAAAATCTCGACTTCTCAAAAATTGTAACCTACGAAACGGTCGATGAGACAGAAGTTAAAAATGAACTTGCATGCGTAGCAGGCGTGTGTGATATAGCACTCTAATCATATGCACGTAGCATTCACAGGAAATGGAAAAGGAAAAACAACTGCTGCTATCGGCAACGCAATCCGAATTATTGGAGCTGATAAACGCGCTCTCATGGTTCAGTTCATTAAAGGACCATGGGTATCTGGAGAAGATAAGTTTGCAGAGCGATTGGGGCCAGATTTCAGAATTATAAAAACAGGCAAAGGGTTCGTAGGTATTCTTGGTGACAAGCTCTCAATCGAAGAGCACCAGAGCGCCGCGGAAGAAGGACTGTGGATCGCAAAGAAAGAAATAGCCTCTGGTTCTTGGCATCTCCTTGTTCTCGATGAAATTCACAATGCGATTGCGCTCGGACTTCTTGGAACCGCGCAGGTGATCGCGTTTCTTGATTACGCCAAAGAAAAAGTGGAGCACGTCATAACCACAGGACGGAACGCACCGAAAGAAATTATCGATCATGCGGATCTAGTAACAGAAATGAAGGAAATAAAGCATCCGTACCAGATAGGAAGGTTCGCGGAAAAGGGACTAGATTTTTAACTATATGCAGATACAAACACCAATCAAAAAACGAATACCATACGCGAGTGTTTTTGTCGCTATCGGATGTATTCTGATTATTATACGCATAATCCTGTACTATCTACCCGCCAAGTCTTCAGCAGTGCCTACTGATGTTCACAATACACCGCCAGTTTCCGAGTCGGTTGAAAATTCTATTCCAGAAGTCACATCTGTTTCAGAGAAAAAAGAAGCCGTTTCTTCTTCTATAGATTCAGGAACCTTTCGTCTTACTGCTGGGGGTACGGATAGTTCGCTTCCAATAACAGGCGAATCACTTCTTTCTATTCTTACTGCCGCAAAGGATCGCGGAGAAATCACTTTTTCTGGCAAAGAGTATTCTGGAATTGGGTTTTTCGTAACTGAACTTGGGTCCCTCAAAGAAGGAAATGGCAAACATCTCATGTACTACATTAACGGCAAGGAGGCGTCAGTCGGCGTTTCTATATATGTTCCAAAGACTGGCGATATGATCGTTTGGGAACTTAAATAAGTATGAAAAAGTTTCTTGCAGTATTATTTATTTTTAGCGCGGTTAGTTTTAGCATTCGTGCATACGCAGAGGACATTCCTTCAGATCCGCCTATAGACCAAGCTCCAATAGTGGAAGAAACCCCTGCTCCAATTCCGGAAGAAGTTGCTCCCGAAGAAGAGCCTGCTCCGCTTCCAACTGTGACCTTTATTATTCGCTCAGGAGATACAGTGCTTTATAATGGCCCCGTCTCCGTCCCAGAAGAGAGTACAATAGAAGTTACTGACAGTACGGGCGCTTCTCACTCCGTTTCTTCAAGAAGTGTGCTCGCACTCCTCATTTCTCTTGATGCCACTCATGATGAGTTTGCCATAACTAATCTCACGTACTATTCTTCCTTTTCCTCTTTCTATCTCAAATGCCTTACGCTAAGTGGAGCAAGTGAACTTTGTGATAATTGGCAATATGCTGTAGGAAGCACCACTCCAGTTACGAGCATCGATACCACCATTCTTTCAGGCGGTGAGACGGTTGGACTCTACTTCGGTTCTCCGCATAGGGTTTCTTTGAACACAGTATCCGTTACGAAAGGCAGTTCATTTACTGCGAGTGCGGAGTCTTACAACTATGCTGATAATACTTGGAACGCACTCCTTGGCGTTACTATCGGTGTAACTGTGCCGAACCCTAATGATGCTTGGACTCCTACGGTTGTTACTACGCAAGCCGTCGATACGGAAGGTAAAGCCACTGTTATGCTCGCAGATACCGGAGAGTATTCCGTAGGTATTGCGGAAGACTTCTATTTCCCCTCATATGCCATGAGTGTTGTTGAACCGGACCCCGTACAGGTCGGTGGTGGAGGCGGAGGTAGTATCCCAATCCCAGCATTTAATGTTGAACGAGCACTTTCGTACCTCTATTCAGTTCAAAATGGGGATGGGTCTTTCGGAAGCGATTTGTATACCGACTGGGCAGCCATTGCGTATGCAGCGAGCGGCGCATCCGAGAGTGCAAAGAATGCTCTGCGCGGCTACCTTTCTTCACATGCACAAATAAGTTCGTTTCTTACTGACAATGAGCGGAGAGCGATGGCGACCCTGTCGCTTGGAGAAAATCCGTACTCTTTCGGCGGGACAGATTATATTTCCCCGATAGTTTCTTCATTTGACGGCACACAGTTCGGAGACGCATCGCTAGTGAATGACGACATCTTTGCGCTCCTGCCGCTTTCCGCTTCCGGATATTCCGCAAGCGAGGAGATGATTGCGAAAGATATTCAGTTTCTTGTTTCAAAACAAAGAATCGATGGATCATGGGAAGGAAGTGTTGATCTGACTGCAGCTGCGATACAGGCATTGCGAGCATATAATGCCGCGCCAGAAGCTGTAGCAAAAGCCACTGCATATCTCCAAAACAATCAGCAAGCAGACGGAGGGTTTGGTTCCGTATATTCAACAAGCTGGGCTATCCAGGCTGGAGCAACATGGATTAAGAATGGCAAAACGCCGACGGACTATCTTGCATCAATGCAGGCATTTGACGGCGCGGCTATCTCAAATAGTGAGAGCGTAAACAACAGAGTATGGGCAACAAGTTATGCGATTCCAGCCGCACTTGGCAAATCGTGGAGCGCAATTATGCATTCAGTTCCTAAATCGCAGGTTTCGCAGATCGCAGTATCTGCTCCAACAATCACGGAGGAAGTAAGGAAGGAAGAAAAAAATATAGCGAAAGTCGATGAGATTAAACCCCAAGAAATTGTGGTTGAGGCAGTGCCTGAAGTAATACAAGAAACGCCGGTTACGCTTGCGGTTGCAGAAAAACCACAGATCACTAAAAGTCATATTGATGCACAAAATATGAAAGAAGCTGAAGGAGAAAACATTGTTGAACCTGTGTCACTTGTGGCGACTGTGGAAGAGAGTAAGACCAGTATTCCGATGCCGATTATTGTCGGATCGGTTGGTCTGGTAGGGGTATTGGTGTTCATCGCAAGAAAGTTCTTTTTCAAGTTTTAATAGCAAAGCACATGTAAGTTGCTTTTTTGACTGGATTGTTGCATACTTTTGAAACTAGTATGCCTACCAAAAAACTAACTAAAAAAATAAAGCAGCCTCTCCCAAGAACAGCGTATCGCCGAAACGCGGAAACGTACAAGATCCTCGCCAATCCTAAGCGCCTTGAGATCTTGAACCTTCTCCGCGAGCAGGAGATGTCAGTAGAAGATCTCGTAAAGACTCTCGGTATTCCAAAAGCCAATGTGTCCCAACATTTAGCCCTCCTTCGCCATGCTGACCTAGTTACGGTCCGACGTGAAGGATTGAATGGATACTACAACATCATTGATCCTCGCATCGTAGAACCGTGCCGTATCTTGCACCAGCTTGCATTAGCTAAGTAAAACAGTGCTTTATTGAGTAACGGCCTGCCATTTTGCCACAAAAGCGAACCGATCTAGGTCCGAAATGGTCATTAGTGCAGTTCTAACTTCATCTAAGCCCCGCAGCAACGGTTTTGTAAATAAAAAATCTCCCAGTTTTTAAACCAGGAGATTGGAATTAATATTCAAATTATCATCTATCATACCGACCAGCATTCTTTGCCAGCATAAGGTCCACGGCACTACTTGAAACGCCGGTAACTAATTCACCATCAGTTTCAGGAAGTACTGGGTAAATAGGTAAGGTGGTATTACCTGGAATATTACATATGTCTAAGTAATATTTGTTCACCATTTCAGCAAAAGCTGTATGTTCATGAGTGTACGATGTTGCCAGTGCGCAGAAGTCTAACCCCTGAAACAGCCAAGGATATTTAATAAATACCTCAGTGCGCTGTGCGTTCGCTGGATTTCTCCAGTGATCATTCCCAGGAATAAAATTCTTGGCAACATGAGGGCGTGGTACAGCATTGTATAACTGCACCATATCCTGTGTAAGTGTAACAGCAGCTTTCAGTGAATCTTCAGTGTCTACATCCAAATGGCCAAATACCATCAACATTTCCGGTTTGATTTTAAATCGTTCCCAGGAAATTTTAATAGCATCGATTGATTTTTGAGCAGCATGTACATCAGAAGAAGAAAAGTTATGAGCCTTACCCACTTTTTTCCAAATCTCTGCAGTGCCACCATCAACACCAAATCCTGTAGTGCTGTATCCAGCTTCGCTAAGGCGCTCAATTGTTTGTGGGAATTGTTTTGCGCAATCAAGGAACGCTTCAACAGTGGCAAGACCACGTAGTTCAACTGAAACGGTAGGGTACATAGTACGTACCCGAATTACCATATCAGCAAATTCATGGAGCTTCTCAGGAGTCTGGAAGACATCAAGGTTAGACATGTAGATTTCCAACTTAGGCACTCCCAATTGTTCTGCTTTTGACACCAGGTACGTAAAATCCATTTCCAGGATAGCGCTATTTCTGTATTGCTCGGTAACTTTGAATACCTCACCAGTGGTGGGATTTTTATAAGTACGAATTGCAGCACAGAACTTACACGCATGCTTACACCCCTGCGACACAAAGAAGGAAAACTCATGCTCCAAATAGGCTTTCATTTGCCAATCTGGAATTTGTTTGTAGATTGGAATAAGCGATGTTTCGTACTGTGACGGAATACCACCAATTCCAAAAGACACTGACTGGTTGCCATTGTGGCAATGAGGAAATAATAATGAGAACTCCTCGTTCTTTAATCCATTTATTACCTGTCCTCCTAAGAAAATATGTTTCGCATCCAGTCTCGTAATAAGCTCTCCTGCTACTGGAATGTAGGGAGCTCCAAGCAGGTTAATACCTATCGTAGAGTTCTTACCTTCATATGGGACAAAGTTTTCATCCCATATGTTGATGTCGATACCAGTATGTTGCAATCGTGCAGCCATGGTCAAGAGGGAAGTTGGCATATAAATATGACCGGTCTTATCTTGTCGTGGCTTGTAAATATGAGCAGGCTGAATGAAATCAACTTCCTGCCCATTATTTAAAAGTGACAGTGATTTATTCATTTTGATAGATTTAACAAAGAACGAGTGCCTAACCACTCGCACAAATAAAATGTTAGAGGTTAGGTAACTTATATCTATAATACAAACTAAATATCATTTGTCAATAAACTGATTAGAACATCGTCCCATACGGCCAGCAAAACTATACAGCCTACACGCAGCCTTAGAGCTCCTATCTCTTTGATTTCTTTCCAAGGAGTATCGCTGTCATGAGTGCATTGGTGCAAATCATAACGATGGAGTGGAGCGCAGTTGCAATATTGTAGGTACGCAGTGCAAAGAGCATGAGCATGTGGCGGAGCACATTGGTGACATAGAGGAGAGGCGTTTCAGTTCGAGGGTGTATCCATGTTTTGCGGATCGTGGGGATGAAGGCGACAAGGTCAATACCAACTGCAATGATGACTGATACAGTCGGATCGTTTGTCAGTATCCATGGGATGAGGCTGAGCAGTGCGATACTGAGAAACACGGTATCAATCGTACGGATATGTTTGAAGCCGTATCGGAGCGAAAAGAAAAAGATGATGACGGTAAATAGTTCGGAGGCGGCAGTGGGCAATGCGCCAATGCCCGCACCTTTGGCAATCTGTCCAAAAAAGACAATACAGGAGACAATGGACCACACAAGCCAGGTATAGGGATGCGGCTGTATCTTTTTGCGGAGGATGTCGCGTAGATAGGGAACATTGCCGATAATTGCGAGTACGGCAGCGATAACGGCGACGGTTTCTTTCATTGGTGCAGTTTAGCACCTCCTCGCGGAAATATCGGTATTTCGGTACACTATGGGCATGTACGGCACGGCGGCTGATCCGGCCGCTGGAGCTGTAGTAAAATGGCTAGGTATAGCATTATAATTACACCAGATAGGTTTGCTACACTTTCCCTATGAATACTATAACCATTGCTACAACCATACACGCACCGATAGGCAAAGTCTGGGACTGCTGGACGAAGCCGGAGCATATCACCAAATGGAATAATGCCTCTCCAGACTGGCATACGCCCAAGGCTGAGAATGACCTGCGCGTCGGCGGGGCCTTTATGTCGCGCATGGAATCAGTAGATGGTACGCAAGGCTTTGACTTTGGCGGCACCTATACCGAAGTCGAGCCGCATGCACGCATCGCGTACACGATCGGCGACGGACGTAGTGTAGAAGTACTCTTTGTCCAAGAAGGGGATGAGACGATGGTCACTGAAACATTTGAAATCGAAACCCAAAATCCGCCAGAGATGCAGCGTGCTGGCTGGCAATCCATCTTGGATAACTTTAAGAAGTATGTAGAGAGTAATTAGGCATGCATCTTTCTCTAGAAGAAAAAGAAACACTTGCAATAAAAGACTGTCGAAACGGGAAGGGGATCTTTGCGAAGAAAGTATTTTCTCCCAAAGAGGTTGTATTTGAAGTGGGCGGTACTTTTTTGACGTGCGATGAAGATGAGGATGTTGATGAGGAAACTCGGAACAATACATATCGCTACAATAAAGACTTATTCCTAAGCCCGAAAGACAGAATTGGAGATATGCTCAATCACTCCTGTGAGCCAAATGCGAAGGTAGTTAAAAAAGCAAAAAGACTATTTGTAGTAGCAATCAAAGAAATTCCTAGAAATACCGAGGTGTGTATCGACTACTCAACAATAATTGCGAGGGATGATACGTGGCATATGCAATGCAATTGCGGCACTGAAAGTTGTCGAGGGATCGTAAAGAAGTTCAACTTGCTTCCAAAACGAATCAAGGATAACTATATCAAAAGTAGCATTGTGCCAAGTTATATTTTGGAAATATGAAAAATAGTATACAAAGAATAATAATTGCTAAAGCAAAACCGACAGATGCGCAGGCGATAAGGAGACTTGAAGACCTGGTCTGGCAAGAAGAAGTCACAAACAAGTACGATAGTCCGATGTTCGTGAGGTTTGGGTATGTATTTACCGCAAAAGAAGGTACGAAGCTTGTCGGTGCGATTATTGCATTTCGCACCAATACAGATGAAGTATTTGTATCAGACCTTGTAGTACATCCTTCATATCAAGGAAAGAAAATCGGCGAGCGATTATACAGAAAATTACTTCAAGCTGTAAAAGGTAAAAACATTGTTTCGTTCCTTGACCCAGAGCTTATCCCGACCATGAATCTTCATAAAAAGCTTGGAGGAAAAATTGCTGCAAAAGTCAGAAATGCATATGACCTTGATAAGGGTTTGGAAACAGGCGTCAGGTGGTTGGTAAAGATAAAAAATTAGTTTTATCATGCACCACGTCGCAATTATGAGCAAAAAGGGGAAGCTCTTGGATAGGATTTTGGAGGGTACCAAGACGATCGAATCGCGATGGTATGTAAGTCGGCGGGCGCCATGGGATAGGATACATGCGGGGGATGTCGTGTATTTCAAAAACAGCGGAGAGGCGGTGGTCGCAAAGGCAACTGTGGGGCACGTGCTGCAGTTCCCAGACCTTACGCCAAGCCTTACCAAAAAGATTATCAAAGAGTACGGGAACAAGATTACTGATGCAGACCTTCGCGCATTTTCTAAAAGCGTGCAGCACAAGCGCTATTGCATACTTCTTTTCTTGAAGCATCCAACAATGGTAAAACCATTTGCAATCAACAAGAAGGGATTTGGTATGGCGAGCGCGTGGCTTACGGTACAAAATATTAAAAGTATACGACAATAACAAAACCCTCGTTCGAGGGCTTTGTTTTTTTACTACTTCTTCTTTACGGTCTTTCGTTTGGCAGCCTTGGCAGCAAGCATCGTCTTTTTGACGGCAAGGCGCTTCGCAGTCTTGTGAGACTTTGCTGACTTTTTGTGCGGACCAAGTGCGGTGGCTCGTTTACCCATAGGATTGATGATTACTAATAGAACTCTAGTATACTACAGTATATGCAAAAAATCATCCCACACCTTTGGTATGACAAGGAAGCAAAGGAGGCTGCGAAGCTGTATACGTCGCTCTTTTCTAATTCGAGTGTAGACCATGTGACGACCATTCACGATACGCCATCAGGCGATGCTGATACGGTGTTATTTACCCTTGCAGGGCAGAAGTGTATGGCGATCAGCGCTGGGCCATACTTCACGTTCAATCCCTCCATTTCACTTTTTTGTACCTTTGACAGCGAAGCTGAGATAGACAAGGTCTGGAGCGCGCTTGCGGACGGCGGCAAAGTACTCATGGCGTATCAGGCGTATCCGTGGGCCCAGAAGTACGGATGGGTACAGGATAAGTATGGCCTCACGTGGCAGCTCTCGATGAGCGAGTATCACGATACAGCACAACAGATCACCCCGCTTCTGATGTATACCCAAGGTATGGCAGGCAAGACCCAAGAGGCGATGGAGTTTTATACGAGCGTATTTCCCAACTCATCTATCGATATGGTGGCCAGCTACGCAGAAGGAGAAGGCGATACTGTTGGCTTCATCAAGCATGCACGGTTTACGCTCGCAGGCGCACACTTCATGGCGATGGACAGCTCTGGTCCGCATGACTTTGTCTTTAACGAGGCGATTTCGTTTATTGTGAAGTGTGAGACACAAGAAGAGATCGATCAATACTGGAGTGCACTTTCTGCAGTGCCCGAGAGTGAGCAGTGCGGATGGCTCAAGGACAAGTACGGCGTCTCATGGCAGATCGTGCCGACTGCGATGGACCGCATGATGAGCGAAGGAAGTCCCGAGCAGATACAGCGCGTGACGCAGGCCTTTCTCACAATGAAAAAGTTTGATATCGCCGCGCTCGAAGCAGCGTACAAGGGATAATTAGCGCAATAGTATAAGTACGATGATACCGAGCACGATGCGGTACCATCCAAACCAGCCGAGTGGTTTTTGGGTAAGGAGTCTGATAAAAAACTTGATCGTACACAATGCAACGACAAACGATACCGCTGTACCAAGACCAATCAGCATCCACTGATTTGCGGTAACTCCTGTTACATGCCGTATCTCCACGGCGCTTGCGCCAAGGATAGTCGGGATCGCAAGAAGGAATGAAAACGAGACGATAGTTGCACGAGGAATTTTTAATAACGTACCACCGATGAGTGTCGCACCTGCACGCGAGATGCCAGGGATAAAGCTCAGTGTCTGCATGAGTCCGATCCAAAACGCTTGTTTGTACGAAACTTCAGCAATCGTGCGTTCGTCATCAACCGGCTTGATGAGGAGAAGCCCGACACCGCCGATGATAAGCGCAACGCCGATCACGGCAGTACTGCCGAGCAGTGTCTTGATAAGAGGGTAGAGCGCAACGCCGATGATACCGGTCGGGATAAAGCCGAGTATTACTTTCCAGATCAAACTTTTTTGCTTCCAGACGACGCTCCAGAAATAAAATATTGCTGCAAGGATGGCACCGCTTTGAATGCAGATGGAAAGCGCTTCGAGAAATACAGTCTGCGGCATACGGAGGATGTGTCCCGTAAGAAGTATGTGTGCCGTAGAAGACACAGGTATGAATTCGGTGAGTCCTTCGACAATGCCGAGTATGAGTGTGTGCAATATCATAGACTCAGTATAGTATATGCGCCGACAATAGCCGCAGTCTCGGTGCGCAGTATCCGCTCTCCAAGTCCGACCCAAGTCACATCCTTGAGTACCTTCATATCATCCTCACTCCATCCGCCTTCGGGTCCGACGTACATCACGACTGGTTCGTTTGATTTGATATTGAATTCATGATCATTTCCTGGCTCAAAGCCGACACTTGTGAAAGGAAACTTCGCGAGACACTCAGTGATACTCATCGGTTGTGTTATTTCTATACGAGTGCTCCCACCACACTGCTCGACTGCTTCGTCACTGATGGTCTGAAGCCGATCAAGGCGCACTGATTGCTTGACGGTACGGGATGTAATAAGTGGCACAATAGTGTCTACTCCAAGCTCGGTAAGCTTTTGGACAATGAGCTCAAACGTGTCGCCTTTGGGGATGGCGACTGCAGCAACCACGGTGCGGCGGGGGACTATCGGATCGCTCTCGTTTATTTTTTCCAAGGTAATGCTTTCTTTGTCGACAGACTCTATGCGGCCGATCGTGTCACCGCTGCCATGGCTAAATACTGCAATCACTTCGCCCACTGACATCTTGAGCACGCGACTCACTTGGTGCACGATGCGTTCGTCATCGATCACAAAGGTGTCATTGTTGGAGATAGGAGAATCCATCATAAATCGATGGAGTTTTTTGCGGGGCATAGAGTAATTATAGCATTATATATAACCATATTGACATAATTTAATAAATATGTTAATATAAAAACCATACATTCTTTCAAATAAATTATATTCTATGTCACAGATTTATGAACAATTTTACAGCATCGCAAAACAGCTCGCTGCTATGTTATGTCCTGGCGCAAGATATGAAGGTATTGAATTACTAAATACTGCAAAGGGACTAAAAGCAATTAATACTGACGACGGACTTGAGTACCGTATAACGTTCAATAGAAATTTGAACAAAATTTGTGTAGCAGTATTCAATGGTGAAGAAAAAATCATTGATGCAGAATACAAAATGGGAACAAAATCAATCGCCCTTATGGTTGACGATATCCGATTGAAAGTTAGCACGCCAAAAACATTGTTTGGCAAATTGCTTAAAAACCAAATTAAGTAATAATCAACTGAAAGCCTCTTTATATTAAAAAATAAAGAGGCTTTTTTCTTTACCTGCTATACTTACCTTATGCATATCGAATCCCTCTCCGGCGTCTTGCTGTATCTGGCCGCCTTCCTGATCATATTTGGCGAAAACGGCGTCTTCTTTTTATTCTTTTTGCCAGGCGACAGCTTGCTGTTTGCGCTGGGAGTATTGGCGACAAGCGGGCATGTACAGCTGTGGTACCTCATTCCGATCCTCATCATTGCAGCAATCGGTGGCAACCTGCTTGGGTATTGGCTCGGCAGTGTGACAGGGCGAGGGTTTGTCAAAAGGCTGCCCAAGATAAAGCCAGAGCATCTCGAGCGTGCAAAGAGGTTTTATGACACGCACGGACTCTTGGCAGTATTTCTTGCAAGGTGGATCCCAGTGCTTCGTACGATCGTGCCGTACTTTGCCGGAGTGGTGGGGATGCGCAAACGGACGTTTCGGCTCTGGAGTGTGCTTGGGGGCGTGGCATGGATAAGTAGCGTCGTCTTGGGCGGGTACTTTTTTGGGAGGGAGCTTGATGTCACAAACGTGGGCTACCTTACCCTCATTGTCGTGCTCGTAGCTGCAGTTGCAACTCCTGTCTTTATCGGACTTATTAAACGTTTCGTTAAATAGTTTTAATCAAAAATAGTGAGCAGATACTCGTCGATCTCGCGCTGATCGACGTCGTAGAGGTATTTGCCATTGTCATGAAGCCACGTAGCGAGGGAGACGCCCACGTATCGCCAGTGCCATGGCTCGTAGATGTAGTACTTGTTGTTTTTGGGATAGGAGAGCACAAAGCCGTATTCGCGCGCGTGTTCGGTGAGCCATTTCCATTCAGGAGTCTTTTCAAATGCAGTAGTCAGTGTCCCAGTCTTGGCAGTGGTGAGGTCGACTGCAGTGCCGAGCTGGTGTTCGGAATAGCCTTGGTCGGCTGAGAAGCGATTTGCAGCAGTCGTGCCATAGGTCACTTTGTACGACAACTTGAGCGCTTCCTGGGTGCCATATGACCGGTACGCGCTCCCGATCCGCAGTCCGAGTCCGCTGTCGTTTGCTGCGTCGAGCATGGCAGTGAGGTGACCGATAGCTTGTCCATGAAATTGAAACTTCCGCGCAGGATTGCTGAGATACTCGGTTGGGATGTCGGCAAGCGAGCTTGGTGTGTAGTGTTCGTTCAAGAAGTATACCCTCGAGTATTTCTTGAGAAGCTCGGGATCGATCGTAGTGAGCTTTTGAAGTGTGTCGACGGTACCGACGAGCTCAGATTTTTGCGCCTCAAGCTCGCCTGCATGCGCCTGAGTCTCAGAGAGGACATTGGTGAGGTGGTCTCGCTCGTACTCGGTGAGCGAGAGGTTGCCTTGGAGATCAGTGATGGTTTTGCGAAGGTCTGCGATGGCGACTTGTTGGGCCCTGTGCTCCTTTGCAAGGATCCAAAATCGGTAGCCGCCATACCCGAGTACCGCGAGGACAATAATCCCTCCGAGTACCAAAGCTGACTTCTTGTTTCCCAGATGGTGTTGCATAGACTGAGTGTATCACGGGACGATATTGACGCGTCTCCAATCCACATTTCTGATAAAATCCGGCTTTCGCTCTGCATGGTATAGTAGGTATACATGGCAATACGATGGATCTCTCCGGAGGCTGTGCATATTGATTACTATCTAATTTTTGACACCGCCTATGAAAAAAATAATCGCAACTGGAGCAATGCTCGCATATATTACCTGGTTTAATTCGACTGGCGCACTTGCGGCTACTATGCCCGAGATAAATGCCGCCGATGATATCCAGGGTCCCAAGCATCATCAAAATGCTCGCCATCAGAATAAGCAAGAAAAAGCCGCAAAGCTTGCCGACAAGCTCGGCATTGATTTGACCCAGCTGCACCTTGACCTTGCCGCAGGTATCGCTCCCAAAGAAGTCATGAAAAGCTATAGTCTTAACAAAAATCAGCTTCGCGAACTCGTAGGGAAGCGCGCTCGCTAGTGGTATACTGACCCTATGAATACTTTGGTGCATGCCGACATCTTTTTCTTTATTTCTACGATCGGCTTTATTGTGCTGTTTGCGCTGGGGGTAGTGCTTCTTGTATACGTCATTGGCATCCTTCGGCAGATACGCAAGATCACTGCAAAGATCGGAGACAATGTAGAGGATATATCCGATGAAGCAAAGGAGTTTGTCCACGACCTGCGCGAGAGCACTATCTACCGCATGCTCTTTGGTCGCAAAAAGAAGCGCTAGTATTGCCGTCGTCAAAATAGGGGTATACTGATGTTATTAGCAGTAATAGAGAATATTCCGTATGAAAAACAACAACAAGAAAGGCGGTATGTCCCCAGGCAAGGTACTGGCAATAGGTGCAGGGGTGGCTGCTCTCGCTGCTGCGTCGTACTACTTCTTTGGTCCAGAAGGCAAAAAGAATCAAAAAAAGATGAAGGGCTGGATGATCAAGATGAAGGGCGAAATCGTCGAAAAGATGGAGGGCGCCAAGGAGGTGACTGAGGCTGCATATCACAAGATTGTTGATACCGTGGCAAGCAAGTATCTCAAGGGCGCATCTGCTGCAGAAGCAAAGATGTACGTCGACATGCTCAAGAAGCAGTGGAAGGGCATTGCTGCGTCATTTGCTCAAAAGAAAAAGACAGCGAAAAAGGCAGTCAAGAAAGCAGTAAAGACTGGGACCAAAAAAGCAGGTCAAAAGAAATCCACAGCAACCAAAAAATAAGGTTGTATCCTCCGACAATAGGTCTATACTTAGAGTATTACCAGTTTAAGCAAATCAAGAGTTAGTTCATGCTTACGACCATTGCAGTAATCCTTCTTGTCCTCTGGCTCCTTGGTGTTGTCGGTGTATATACGATCGGGAATTTCATCCACATCCTGCTCGTCATCGCCGTCATCATGATCTTGGTACGATTGATTCGGGGTGAAAATCCAATTAAATAGTCTCTCTGCAAAGGCCCTTTGGGGCTTTTGTGCTGTGGTAGTATCTGGGGATGGAAGAAAAGGCCTTCGTACAACTCATCAAAAAGTACTACCAGAAGTCTGGGCGCCACGACTTGCCATGGCGCCATACTACGGACCCGTACAAAATCACTGTGAGCGAGCTCATGCTCCAGCAGACCCAGGTATCGCGGGTACTCGAGAAGTACAAAGAATTCCTCAAAGCGTTTCCAACTATACAAAAACTCGCCAAAGCCAAGCTCAGCGACGTGCTGCGGGTATGGAGCGGGCTTGGGTACAACAGGCGCGCGAAGTTTCTCCACCACCTAGCGCAGGTGGTAGTACATCAATACAAGGGCAAGTTTCCAGAGACTATTGAAGGACTGCAGCAGCTTCCCGGCATCGGTCCGTACACTGCAGGAGCGATCTATGCCTTTGCATACAACAAACCGTGGCCGGTGATCGAGACCAATATCCGCTCCGTCTACATCCATCATTTTTTCAATGATACAGAGAAAGTCAGTGACAAGGAACTATTTCCCATCATCCAGCGCACTATCCAAAAAAAGAATCCTCGTGAGTGGTACTGGGCACTGATGGATTACGGCTCGTACCTCAAAGCAAGTGGTATAAAAAATAATAGTAAAAGTAAACACTACACGAAGCAATCCAAGTTTGAAGGATCCAAGCGTCAGATCAGGGGAGAAATCATGCGAGAGCTTTTGAAGGGAGAGAAAACGTTGGGGCAAATTGTAAGCGCAATCGATAAGGAGAAGGAAAAAGTAAAAGAAGTATTGGGGGATTTGGTGAGGGAGGGGATGGTTGGTAAAGAGAAAGGGAAATATGGAGTAAAATAAAAACTCTGCAAATTGCAGAGTTTTATAAGAAATTTACTGACCAATAGAGTCAATAATCTGTTTTTCTTTTAGAATCTTTTCTTCCCCTATCTTTTCCTCGAGGATGAAATAAGCCGCCGTATTTGGAATATCAATAATAAGAAGTATTACTAAGAACCAAATTATATGCTTTTCTGATGTAAGTAATTTGAAACCAAAGCAGTCATAAACCATTACTGGAGTTATCATGGCAAGGAAAAGAATTACACATATTATTATTGTTATGTTTTGGTATTTTTTCAGTGTCATTTTAAATATTTTTTAAAGATGAATGTTTGTTGGCTCATCTCAGCCTCTGATAGGGAAGCTCAGATGAACCAACAAATCTCCTCAAAAACCAGGTATCTCAAAGAACTTTTGTATACGTATATAGTAGCACAAATATATTAAAAAGTCAAGTATAAAAGGCAGCTAAAAACCTTTGTATTTACTGGCTTTTATCTTACTTTCAACCGAAATGCATACCCCGTAGCTCCTAGCGCAAGTAATCCGAGGATGAGGAAGAGGTACTGCATGCCGCCTACGCTCAATACGAGGGCGCCCAGAAGTGGGGCGATGATGTAGGCCAAGGGGATCGTCATGCGAAGGGTGCTGATGATGGCGGTGTCTTTCTCGCTTACTTCCTTAAAGAATTTGCTCTCGACTCCCACTTCGATAATGCTTGCTCCGACACGTGTAAGGAATAGTACGATCGCAAAGAATGCAGCTCCGGGCGCATAGACTATGGAGTCGGGAAGCGCGAGGAGGAGTGTGGCAAGTCCCATGATACAGAAGCCGAGGATGATGATGCTTCGTTCATTGTGGTATCGATCTGCGAGCTTGCCGACGCCGTACTGAAAGAGTACAAACGGGAGCAGCATGACCGAAAGGATACATCCAATAGTGCGCAATCCAAATCCAAGATCTGTGAGATAGGGGACCATGTAGATCACCATCCACGCAAAGAAGAACTGGAGGACAAAGTAGAGTGATACGAGGCGCCGTGCCTCCGGGTGCTTCACAAGCTCGGCAAAGGCTTGGTGGAGATACAGCTTGGGATGATGTGCACTCCGAGGGATGCGCGCAGTACGCGACGCTACGGCAAATGCCACAAAGAGCGAGAGGCTCGCGAGCAAGTATGCCCCGCTGTAGCCAAGGCGGATCGTCACCAGGCTTGCAATGAGAGGTGCAATGACCCAGCCAACATTGTTTATATTGAGGTAAAGGCCGCGGATGTTGCCGGTGTTGTGCTCGCGCGAGTAGTGCTCGAGCACGAGGTCAAAGGCATACCAGACAAGCGTGTTGAGCGAGAAGT
>CAYYXE010000007.1:0-30750 GCA_964475655.1 uncultured Candidatus Saccharibacteria bacterium
CGTAGCGAAGGAATTCCATCGTAAAGCCTGCGCGACCTTCGGTCATACTTCGAAGCGAGGTCATGTAGCCAAACATTTCTGAGAGTGGAACGACAGCGTTCACTACTTGGTTCATACCACGAGTTTCCATACCTTCGATAAGACCTCGGCGTGATGAAAGTGATCCAGTCACATCACCCATGAATTTTTCAGGAGTTACCACTTCTACCTTCATCATCGGTTCAAGGATCACAGGTTTTGCCATCTTTGCAGCGTCTTGTACTGCCATACTAGCCGCGATCTTGAAGGCCATTTCGTTGGAGTCGACTTCATGGAATGATCCATCCCACAGTTCGATCGATACGTTTTCGAGTTTGAACCCTGCGAGCACTCCGCGATCAAGTCCTTCCTTGAATCCTTTTTCAATTGGCGGAATGAATTCGTTCGGGATCGCACCTCCTTTGATCGTATTGATAAATTCATAGCCGTTTTTGCGAGTCGTATTCTTTGGAAGATCTTCTTCTTTGACCGACTGATCCATTGGCTTCATCTTGATCTTGACGTGACCGTAGTTACCTTTACCTCCAGACTGCTTGATGTACTTACCTTCCACTTCTGCACTACCAGTAATAGTTTCGCGATACGCAACCTGGGGCTTACCAACGTTTGCTTCGACGTTAAACTCACGCTTCATACGATCAACAATGATTTCAAGGTGAAGTTCTCCCATACCTGCGATGAGTGTTTCTTCTGTTTCAGGATCAGTTGAAACCTTGAGTGTTGGGTCTTCACTTGCAAGACGGTTGAGCGCAAGACCCATCTTTTCTTGATCAGCTTTTGTCTTTGGTTCAATACGCATGTTGATCACCGGCTCTGGGAACTTGATACGCTCAAGTGCGATCGGGGTAGATTCATTACAAAGTGTGTCAGAGGTGATGGTATCTTTGAGACCCACTGCAGCAGCGATTTCACCTGCAAATACTTTCTTTACTTCTTCACGCTGATCAGCTTGCATGCGCACAATACGACTCATACGTTCTTTGTTGCCGGTGCGAGGATTGTAGATAAATGCACCTGCTTCAACCGTACCTGAGTACACGCGGAAGAACACGAGCTGTCCAACGAATGGGTCACTCATACTCTTGAATGCGAGCGCCACAAATGGAGCATCATCCTTTGGAGGGCACTCTACCTGCTCCTCAGTATCTGGGTTTGTTGCAACGACTGCCTTAATATCATTTGGTGCAGGGAGATAATCCACCACTGCGTCGAGTACCAGCTGTACACCTTTGTTCTTGAGTGCACTTCCAGCAAATACCGGGAAGATATTGTTTGCAATCACTGCCTTTCGGAGAAGTTTTTTGAGATCTGCGATAGATGGCTCAGTGCCTTCAAGATACGCATTCATCATTGCTTCATCGTTTTCAACAATGCGCTCCACGAGCTCTGCATGGTACTTTTTGGCATCATCGAGAAGCTCTGCAGGAATTTCTTTTTCTACTACTTTATTACCCATGTCGCCTTCGAAGTAATACGCCTTCATTTCAAGGAGGTCCACCACACCTTCATGTTTATCTTCAAGTCCGATCGGGATTTGATAGCGCACTGCTTTCTTGGAGAGTCGATCTTGGATCGTCTTGTATGAGTGCTCAAATGATGCGCCAGTTCGGTCGAGTTTGTTTACAAAACAAATGCGCGGCACGTTTGCTTCGTCGGCATAGCGCCAGTTAGTTTCTGATTGTGGTTCAACGCCTGCAACACCGTCAAACACCACTACTGCACCATCGAGGACGCGCAAAGATCGCTTTACTTCCACGGTGAAGTCGATGTGACCAGGAGTATCGATGATGTTGAAACGGATACTCTTGCTCTTGTCGCCTTTGGCATATGTCGGGATCCATGCACAGGTCACCGCAGCTGCAGTGATCGTGATACCACGCTCGCGCTCTTGTTCCATCCAGTCAGTGGTCGTCTCACCGTCATGGACTTCTCCGATCTTGTGACTCTGTCCAGTATAAAAGAGGACGCGTTCTGAGGTCGTAGTCTTGCCGGCATCGATGTGAGCGATGATACCGAAGTTTCGTGTTTTTTCGAGTGAATACTCTCGTTCCATATATAAGGTGTGGTGTGTTATTGCTAAATAAAAAGAGACCGAGACGATCTACTTGTGCAGACAACTATACGGCACAATAGCCGTTTTTGCAATGCACGCTCTGCCCTACTCTGCGGGTGTTTCTGAGGCTTCAACAGGTGCAGGCTCTGGAGTTGTGACTTCCTCTGTAGGTGCAGGAGTCTCGGGCTCGGCTAATTCTGATTCTGTTGACTCTTCAGACGGTGCGGGATCGGTAGGAGTCGGTGTTTCGGGAGCAGGCTCTGGTATCACTACCACTGGACCAAATGATTGACCACTATTGTTGATAAGTGTATCGAGCTGCCCTTTCGTGAGACACGTCTTTGCCCCGCTTTCGTCCGCAACACAGAGCGTCTTGGTGGTGATCTCTCCGGCAAACATCTTGCTGATGCCATTGCTTGCGCTCGCGAACCACGCAACCAAACTATCTCTCCAACTGTTTGAGATATCGAGATCTGCAATACCTGTGATCTTAAGATCCATCTCCCGTATCGCCTCCACAAGTATCGGTGTCATCTGTGCATAGTTCACAGACAACATACCATCAATGTTGGTAGTGATGAGTTCTGGGAACTGAGGCTTCAGGTTTTGTGCAATGAAACCAATCATTTGATTTCCATTAGGGTTTGAAGTCCAGTTGTATCTGATAGTGCGGAGAGAGAGGACTTTGTCTAATGTGTTGGTTTCTAAGTCTTGTATGTTTGTTTTCAAACGTTCGTCTGATGAACACGTGATACCGGTACCAGCGTTGACACTACACGTGTTACCGATGCCGCCGTTGAAGACCATTTCTTCAATGCGACCAGTGGTCGAACCAATCATGAATTGATTGGGTGCGGTGTTGGTGGCATTATACCCAAGCGCGATACTTTTTGAAAAATTACCTGTTGAAGAATTATTTCCAATAAGAATTGAGTATGCATCCGGATCATTAAAAATTCTGTTATCGAGACCTCCATCGCCAGCGCCAGCATTTACACCAATAAATATTGAGTTATCAGCTGCAAAGATACCGCTCCCCGCACCAGCTCCTATAAATGTGGCATAGGAGGCATAATCCCTGCTTGCTCCAGCACTATCTCCGATGAAAGTAGAATACTCTGTTGTATTGGATCCATTGCTCCCTGCCATATATCCAATAAAGTTTGAGTGATCCGTTGGTGAAGTAGAGCCTGCACCTACTCCTATAATATTTGAGTATGACACAGGACCATTGCCTATATTTGCTCCAAATAAATTGGAGTATGCACCAGAACCAGGGTCAACACTATTGAAAGAATAGAGAGAAAGATTGTCAGTAGAAGAGAAGACGGAAGATGATGTCGCATTAATGGTAACCACACCAGAACCATTGTCACTCAAAGAAACATTGGCCCCAGAAACTAAATTAAGAAGCACCTGAGAACCATTAGCGACACCGTCAGTTTGAAGCGTAATACCGTTTATCGTAGAAGAAAGCACTCCGCCAGTGAAATCAAGACCGGTACCGATAGTAGCTGCAGCAAGACCTGTGCCTGTACCATATACCAAACCATTCAAAGACGTACTGATAGCAAGTGTGCCACTTGAAGTAATCGGGCTTCCAGTAACCGACAGTCCTGTAGGTACTGTAAGTGCAACCGAAGTGACAGTACCACTTCCTCCACCACCTCCGCCTCCAGAGGCATTGATAGTCACAGCACCGCTTCCATTATCAGCAAGCGTCACATTTGATCCTGCTACAAGATTGAGAAGTGATTGGGAGCCATTAGGAGTACCATTTGTTTGAAGAGTCACACCTCCTCCACCACCTCCGCCTCCAGCAACCCATGACAATACACCTGAGCCGTTGTTGCTCAAGACATACCCTGATCCTGCTGCCTGTGCAGATGGCCAAGTATAATTGACACCTCGAGCATTGATCTGGGTATATGCTGAACCAATCGTAAACTGATTGGATGCAGTATTGGTTGCATTTTTACCAATGGCAATACTATTGCTAAATCCGCCAGTTGAAGAATTAATTCCTATAAGGATAGACGAGTTCCCTGATACATTGTTAAGACTTGTATCACCGCTTTGCGCTCCCGCGCCAGCTCCAATAAAAATAGAATTTGCAGAATTATCAGATCCAGTAGGACTAACACCTGTAGTAAATCTGCCGGCACGATTTCCAATAAAAATAGAATTACTCGCGCGTACTGCATTATATCCTGCTTCTAAACCCATAAATACCGAGTCGTGTGCCTGAGTAAACGCTCCTGCACCTTGTCCAATAAAAGTAGAATTACTCGCACTCGTAGTCTGGTACCCAGCAGAATTTCCAATAAACGTACTGTAACTTATACTGGTACTATTTTGACCGGCTCCATTTCCGATAAAATGTGAGTTTAAAATTTGTGATGACAGTACTCCAGCTCCGGTAATAAATGTTGATCCAGACACATCTGAAGAAAGTCTTCCTGATTCTTGACCAATTACATTTGAGCTGTACACATTTACAGAAGATTGTCCTGCAGCACTGCCAATGAAATTACTTACAACTGCATCAGTACTGCTCCCCCCTGCATCGGTACCAATAAAATTAGAATGCAAAGCATTGCTTGAACCACTACCCGCACCAACACCTATTGCAGTAACAGTATTTGCGACCGCATTGACACTCAAAAAGTTATTGACTCCATCTCCGATAATAAACGGTACGGATCCTGAACTGGTGCGAACATCAAGAACAGTGCCAGGATTTATGGTCCCAATACCAAGCCTACCATTAGCTTCATCATAGGCACCGCTTGTACCGAACAAGATCTTACCCTTACTTGCGTTTGAAGTAGAAGAAAGCGTGAGATTGTTGCCGGACACAGTACCGCCGACCGCGGTTTGTCCACCTGATACACCTGTCGAAAGATTGTTGGTGATAGTGTTTGTCGATCGAGTAAGTCCGGTACTAAAGGTGAGCAAGTTTTCTTTATCATCAAGAGCATCCTGTAGATCTGTCTGATCCGAAAGCGTACCGGTGATACTTCCCCAGACGCTTGATCCACCACCTGGAAACTTCACAATACAATCTGTTGTACTTGGGACACAGTCTGGATCAAGCGTATCACCTGGATCATATCCACCAGATGGTGGTGCTGCATATGCAACTACTGCAGAGAATGCAAGTCCGAAGACAATACCGAAGATGGTGCGTTTGTGTGTAGAGAAAAATCTGTTCGAGGAATACATGGAGATAGTATACCACTCATACAACATGCATACTATTTATATACTGCACATACTAACTAATTTGAGAAATAAAAAATCCTGCAGCAAATCTAATTTGTGCAGGATTATGTTTTTACTTTTTTTTGAGTTGGTATCTGTCGCCTGTTTCTTGTTTGAACTCATGCCACGTCATGGCAACAAATGAGCCTATGGAAAGTACAACAATACCGCCTAGTGAATAGAGAATTGCCATATTTACTAATTTGAATCTATTGTACTATACAAATCTTTTGTGTCAATAAAAAAACGCTCCTCCCTAGCCTACCTGTAAAGCAGTACCGTATAGACTAGCGGAGAAGCGTCGATCCAGAGAGCTGTGGAACTGTCAAAAGCAACCCCGTAGGCCACCTAGATCCTAATTGTATTACCTGAATGTATAATACCATATATTTTAAATTATGCAAATTTTTCCTATACGTAGTTCCTGAGATCAAAAAAGCCGGTCTGTCTATACAGACCGGCTTACCAAAAACCCTTACTCTCTAAAACGTATCAAGGTGCAACGAAAACCTTGCGCCTTTGGAGCCTGCCCCGGCGACAATTCTGATGTCATTTGAAGGCATGAGTGCAAGACCACCCATCATACCAAAATCATTTGAGTAATACGCGGTAACACCGAGCCTATCAAAGACATTGTATTGTGCTTGCGCCCAACCAAGCGGTGAGGCAAGCTTGCCGATGCGCAGATAGCCTTCGATAGTGACACCACCTTTTTCTTTGTTGTTGATGGTTGTACCATACAACAACACATTGAGTGATGGCTTGGTACCGATTTTGGAAAGAAATTTTTCTACTGCGCTACCTTCCTCTTTGGGTACACCGACGCTTTCAAATTCACTTTTGCTGTAGAGATCTGCACCAATACCAGCGGTACATTGCCCAAAAAATACATTGTCCGTATTTTGAGGACTTGTCATGAAGGAAAGCGTAATGCCTGCACCTACTGTGCCGTATCCACGGAGCATGTTGGTGTTACCAAACGCTGTAAATCCAATCGTCTTGGGACAATAGGTATACAGCATCGAAAAGAATGGGTCCAGTGTTCCTGTATAGGAAGTTGATGACCCCATCGTCGCAGCGAAGCGACTCGCATTTGCATTACTGAAACCATCGGGGCGACTGGTGCTCATTTGAGCATTACTACTGTGCATGCATATGTATGCAGCCATAAGAGTGAGTACTTTTTTCATAATTATCTTTTTTAAGTTTTTTGAAACAATATCATATATATTTATATTGTCAAGTATCTCATTATCTCTTCTTTATACCCAAACCAAAAATCCCCTTTCGGGGACTTTTGTGAGTATGTTTTGTATTACCAAGCAAACTGCGGGACTACGACTCTACAGTTTCGCTTTGCGAGACTAAGATCTGCATGCTCCATTTTGCACCGCTATAAAAAAATTCCCTATTCGGGAATTCTTTTCTACCAAGCAAAATGGGCAAATGCTTTGTTACTTTCTGCCATCTTGTGGGTGTCTTTCTTTTTCTTCACCGCATTTCCTTCTCCTTTTGCTGCAAGCATGAGCTCTTCGGCAAGTGCAACTGCAGTCTTGACTCCTTTGCGGCCGCGAGATGCTTCGATGATCCATCGCATTGCGAGAGCCGTGCGGCGTTCGGTGCGGACTTCGCGAGGGACCTGGTAGTTGGCACCCCCGATACGTCGTGAGCGGACTTCGACAAGCGGCCCTGCCTGCTTGAGCGCTTCATCAAAGATCTCGAGCGGGTTCTCCACACCCTGCTTTTCTTTGACGATATCAAGCGCATCGTAGACGAGCGTGCGTGCGGTGTTCTTCTTGCCGTCCCACATGATGGAGTTGATAAACTTTTCAAGCACAAGACTGTCAAACTTGATGTCCGGGCTTACCATATTTCGATTTTTTACTGGTCGTCGCATAATACGTTACTTATTTATAGAAATTACTTTTTAGCAGCCCTTGGTTTCTTGGTACCGTACAGAGAGCGGCTCTTTCGTCGCTTTTCGATACCCTGGGTGTCGAGTCGTCCGCGCACGATGTGGTAGCGCACTCCGATCAAGTCCTTCACACGGCCGCCGCGAAGCATAACCACTGAGTGTTCTTGGAGGTTGTGGCCTTCACCGGGGATATATGCGGTCACGACGTCGCCGTTGGTAAGTCTGACACGAGCAATCTTGCGGATCGCTGAGTTTGGCTTTTTGGGAGTAGTGGTCGTCACTTTGACGCACACGCCGCGCTTAAAGGGAGACGCATAAAATACGGGACGATTGTGAATCGTATTAAATCCTCGAGAAAGCGTCACTGCCTTACTCTTGCGAGCGGTGGAGACGCGAGGTTTCTTTATAAGCTGGTTGATCGTAGCCATGTGTCCGAGTATCCTACTATACCCTATCCAATTAATCAAGGGTGTAGTTCGCCAATCTTTCCTATAGGTTGCAAGCGAGGAAGCCGGGTGCCGTTTTGCCGTCTTTCGCAAGGCGACTGGCCTGAGGATGAGCGAATTTTCAGCAGAAAATTACGCGACGGCAAAACGGCACCCGGCTTCTGAGCGAGCTTTACTCTTAGAGAGAAATCCCAGTCAGCAGCTTAAATAGTACAAAGGCAAATGGCGCCACCACCTTCCAGCCAAATACTACAAATATGAGGAGGAGCGGCAGGCTAAAGCGCTCAAGGGCCGCCATCATCACTGCAAAGCGCCTCGGGAGGACGGCATTGAGAAATCTGAATCCATCAAGCGGCGCAAAGGGCATGGCATTGAAGAGTGCGAGGATGATGTTGGTAAAGACGATGATGCTCCCGATCTCAAGGAGCGACTGCACCCCAAAGCCCCAGACTAAGGACGCCCGCATGAGAAGTCCGAACACAATCGCAATCGTGAGGTTGACGACGATGCCTGCGATTGAGACCTTGGCGATGGACTTGTTGCCCGCCCTGAGATTGTCGGGATTGTACGGCACTGGCTTGGCCCAGCCGACCACAAATCCAGCATTGGTGAGAATAAGGATGGCCGGGAGAATAATCGACCCAAAGAGATCGATGTGTTTGAGCGGATTGAGCGTAATCCGGCCGAGCATGCGCGCGGTCGGGTCCCCTTCCCGCTCTGCCACGACGCCATGCGCCACCTCGTGTACGATGATCGAGAAGATAAGGATCAGGAAATAAAAGATAGAAAGCGGGCCTTGCATGAGAGTATCCCCTATGGTACCATGCGAGTCACTATGGCAAAAGCATGTGCAATCACCAATAAAACCTCACAAATGGCGGGTGGCTACTCGACCAAGGTTCGTGCGACCAAATTCAACCCCATCACCCCATCTCGCAAGTATGCCAACCTCCAAAAGAAGCGCGTCTACGTCCCCGAGCTCGGCAAGACCGTAAACCTCGTCGTCTCTGCCAAAGGCCTCCGAACGATCAGCAAGAATGGCGCGTTCTCAGCACTGAAGAAAGCTGGGGTGATCAAATAAGTGAGATTAAGAAAATCGTCCTAGAGGGCGATTTTTGCATTATTCTAAAATAAGAGTAATATCGCTTCAAATTATAAAATATGACAGCAGCACAAGAAAAATTATTAAAAGAGCTTTCTTCTAACTATCAAGGCGTACTTAAAAACTTTCCTGAACATGCTCAGGACAAAGTATTCGAGAAGTTGGAAGCCGGCTACCGAATAGTCTCCGCTGATTCATTTGTAATAGAAGTAAATAAAGGGTACGCCTATTACAATATAGAAAGAGACGGAAGAATGTATCAAATTTAAAAGTAGTAAAGATCTGTATATGCAGATCTTTTTTATTTCTTCTGATGGTGATCCTTGATCTCGGCTTCGAGGTCGCCGAGAGCTTCGGTGATCGTACCGAGCTCTTCTTTGATAGAAGCGACAGTGGTCATTTCGCTTTTGAGTTCGGTATCGGCTTCTTTGGTAAGCTTCTTTTCGGTGCGCAGGCCGGAGAGGATGAGCTCGTTGCCGATAAAGCTTGAGACAAAGGCGCGCGTGAAGTACAAAAGCGCACAGCCGGCGACAAACGACAGCGGTCCATCCCACCAAGGTTGTCCGCCGAGATCAAGCGATCCCGTCATATGATAGTGGTTGAGGACGAGGTGAACTGCATCTACCGTATGCCACACGCCGCGCCAAAAGAGCACAATACCCACTCCTGCAATGAGCGCATAGAGATACGAGTGATGGCTGAGAAATATATGAATGCGGTTGACGAGCTTTTTCATACTAGAGAGTATACCCTATCGGCCGTCTTGCTCCGTCCATTTCGTACCATCAGTCGTCCATACGACCGTGCCCCTCTCTTGTGTTGAGACCCAAGGAATTTCTAGTTTCTTCAGACGATCGATGACCTCTGTCGCAGGATGCCCATACCTATTGTTGACTCCAGCGGAGATAAGGGCGAGTGCGGGTGAGGTCGCCCGCAGATATATCTCACTCGACGACGTCTTCGACCCATGGTGGCCAAGCTTGAGGATGTCGACATTGAGATCTCGCGGATCGGTTTGTACCAAATACTGCTCGATTGAGATCGGCGAGTCTCCCGTAAAGAGCGCGCTGCGGCTTCCCATCTGGAGCTTCCCGACCATCGACGCAGTGTTGGTCTCCCAGTGCCGCACGTCGCGATCGGGGAAGAGCGTCTTGAATTGTGTCGTCGGATCAAGCACGATATTCATCCCCTTTCGCACGTAGTACGCGGGGATGCGTTGGTCCACCACCTGCGCAAGCAAATCTCGGTACAGTTGTGTATCACCTTCGACTTCTGAAGTGAGAAAGAGTCCCACGTCGTAGCGATCGAGCACTGGTCCAAGCCCTCCGATGTGATCTGCGTCCGGATGCGTACCGATCACGACATCGATCGATCTGTCACCGGCCGGCATTACTTTTGCAAGTTCGCTGAGCACCGTCGCATCTTTGCCGCCATCGATGAGTAGCTGCGCACCACTTGGCGCCGTGATGAGGAAGCTATCCCCTTGCCCAATGTCGAGCATGGCGATGCTTCCCTTCCCCTCAGATGTGCGAGGCTGCAAAATAATCGCTGCAACGCCAAGCACAACGACGAGGAGTAAAAGTATCAAAAGAGTTGTGGCGCGGCGGGACATGGGAGTAGTGTAGCGTATTGAGATAATGGAAAAATAAAAAGCCTCCCCTAATGGTTTGGCTTAATTAAAAAAACAGATTACCCAAATTCTATTCTCCTGGTAGTTTCATTAAGGAAATTTTCTTTATCTGTTTCCTTTTGTGCCATTCCAGCAACTCCAGCAACAAGTTCATCCCCAGAAATACCGAGCACTGCACAAAGTTTGCAAATAGAAAAACTGGCAGCAACAACCTTCTCCTTCAGTTTTTCTTTGTTGAGGCTTTCACCGTGCTCCGCAGCTTCAATAAATGCTTGCATCTTTCCAACACTTTCTGATAAGTGTCTGAGGCTGTGCCCTACAATAAAGTGCTCTCTTGGATCACCAGATAGCTGGGCAAGCACAGGATAATTGTCTTCTGTTAATGGTGTAGATGAATGTACAAAATCGATCAACTGCTGAGCAGTGGTAACTCTTTTCTTTTCCATGTTTTTATAATTTCCTCTTAGATTACTTTATTGTCTGTCGATGTCAAATCGCATCATATTATGGTATATACTCCCTATATGTTTACCCCCCAACCCCTCACACCCGCACCCTTTGGCAAGATTACCCAGACTACCCACGACGAGCACCACAAGCTCTACGAAGGCTACATAAAGCACGCCAACCTCATCATGGAGCACGGGCTTGAATTTGCCAAAGACGCGGCAAGTATCGAGAAATACACGTATGAGCTTGGTGAGCTGCAACGTAGATTTAGCTTTGAATGGGGTGGCATGCGCAACCACGAAGTGTATTTCAAACTCCTCGAAGGCGGAGCACAGCCGCTGCATACTGAGTCACAGCTCTATCTCGATATCATTGCGCAGTGGGATACTTTGGAAATTTTCGTACAGCGCATGACCATGACCGCACTCACGCGCGGCATCGGCTGGGCCATGCTCTACTACGATCGCAAGACCGATCGACTGCTTCCAGGCTGGGTAGACGAGCAGCATCTCGGACAGCTTGCAGATTGTCAGATCATCATCGCACTCGACATGTGGGAGCATGCATATGTCGCCGACTATCAGCCAAGCGGCAAGAAGCAGTATGTCGAAGACTTTTTCAAGAACATCAATTGGGCCGCTGCCTCAGAGCTCTATACTGCTGCGAAACAAAAAGCGTAAGCTCCTTTCGGAATAGTAGTATAAGTACGGCTACATAGATGCCCGTCACTCCCCACCATTGTAGCGGTGGGGTTTGCCATATGTAGATCGTGTCGCACCAGCGCAAAAACCACAGCACAAACCTTCCCAACCCTGAGACGAGTACACCGATCAAACTCGCAAGCGGCGTGACCCAAGCAAGTGCGACGAGCAGTATCCCGACGATCATGATGATGGGTGTCACGAGTGCAAAGAGAATGTTGGCAATGGGAGCGGAGAGTGGGAAATTCCCAGAGAAATACATCATGTACGGCAGCATAAATATCGGAGCCGAGAGTGCAAGCATGAGGAGCTCGCGCAGGTCGACGTGCTTGGTCTGTGGTATCCATGCGAAGAGCGTCTCGACCTTGGGAAGCACGAGTATCATAAAGAGTGTCGCAAGAAATGACAGATGAAATCCCGGATCGACAAAGATCGTCGTCGGACTCATAAAAAAGAATATAAGAAATGCAACCGTCAGCGCGCGTGCTGGCTGGTACTGCCGTATCGAAAGCCCTGCAAGCACGGCGATCCCGCCCATGATCCCCGCTCGCACACTTGCAACTCCTGCACCACTGACGAGGACGAGCAGCACTATTGCGACGATTGTCACCAAGTTGCGCATCTTAAACGGAAGTCTCTTGAGGAGTACTGCGAGAAATCCTGCAAGGAGCGTGATGTTGTACCCCGAGAGCACGAGCACGTGGAGTACCCCGGTGTTGCGAAAGAGATCTTGGATCGATTGCGGCAGCCCGCCCTGATACCCCACGACCATGCCGGCAAGCACGCCATCAAAGGGAAATGAAATGAAGCGCGAAAAAATATCGGCAACTTTGTAGCGAATTATTGTCGGAATGCGCGTGAGTGAGAAGCTTCTCGACATGACTGGTCCGATGATCGGATTTGATACAAGCCCCGCGACTCCTTTGCTCTCAAGGAATGCTTGGTACTCAAAGATGCGTCCTGTATCTGTCACGAAGTCTTCGGGCCGCTCTACTACGCCGCGCACGGTGACATGATCTCCAGGGAGGAGCGCAGTGCGGTCTTTGACACTGAGCTGAAGCTTTTCATCATGCTCTGTATCGACTACGACGATGTTGGTCTTTTGGAGCCTTCGATCGACTGACACCACCCGCGCATCAAACGCCCTGCTCCCAAATATACTCTCAGGCAGCGGTGCATCGACTCTCCATACTGCAACCGCCCCGAGCATGAGCGTACATCCTGCGATGAGCCCTAGAAGTATTCCCTGTCTTGAGCGAAACAGTACGATCACCACAACTGCAATCGCGAGTCCGATGTACCCGATCGTGATGATTTCAAATCCACCAGTTCGATACAGGAGCGCCCCTATAGTGATCATCAGTGCCGCGAGTTCGAGCATGCTTCATGCTAGCGCATAGTATTTAAAGAAAAGTTAAAGTAGTGATGCAAGCGTATAGTCCTGGATCAAGTCTGTCTCTTCTGACTTCGAAAACACCTTTTTGTACTTGGCGCCCTTTTTGCCTTTTACTCTCTTTTCGCACGTTGCCCAGTCTTTGTCGGCGTGGACCGCTCCGTCTACCATCGATACATACGAATACGCAGCGCCTTTGTTTGATGAAGAAGATGAAGATTTTTTGACCGGAGATTTGGGTTTGTTTTCTTTGAGCAATTGCTCGTAGTCTTTCACCGCACCTCTGAAGAGCTTCGGTTTCTGCCCAAGCGCTGCCTGCACTGCAAGCTCATCACAGCGATCGTTGTACAAGTGTCCTGAGTGTCCATCCACTTTGTTGAGTGCGAGTTTGCGGCCAAATGCGTCGCGCAGCTTCATGAGCTTGAGCCATTGCAGTTTGTTCTCAACTGGCTTCTTGGCCATAGTCATCCATCCTTTGCGCACCCACCCATCGATCCAGGACTCTATGCCATTCAAGACATAGCGCGAGTCGGCATGGAGCTCGACAGATACTCCTCCATACGATTTCTCGACCCATCCCAGACCCTGGATCGCCGCCTCAAGCTCCATTTGGTTGTTGGTTGCGGGATCTTTGCGGCCTGCAAGCTCGATGACTTCCTTGTCAGTCATGACGATCGCTGCCCATCCGCCAGGACCAGGGTTGCCGCGAGAGGCGCCGTCGGTGTAGAGAGTTATTTTTTGCATAGAACATGAGTATAACAAAAAAGCCCGCACTTTGCGGGCCGTTTCAATTAGTCCAAACCAGGAATCTTTACTTGTACATTTATCTTATTTCCTTCCACTTGTCGAAGGATTTGATCATCGAGCCATAAATGTTCAAACTTTCTTTCGCTTGGAAGATAAATTCTCCTTCCTAAAAAACGATGTATCGAAAGCGATGTTGATTCATTCCACATGCTTTGGAGCCACAACCGGGGACATGTTACGTAGTTAAATTTTAATTCTTTCACATTTCCGGAATGGATACTAATAGGCCGTTCAAAAAATGAGTTTTCTATTGTAAACCATTTTGCAGTGACCTCAGAAAAACTCAATGATTTCAAGCTACTGGGCTCTATTCCAAAGCTTGGTTTTATGAACTGGCAGTGTTTGAATCTAATACTTTCAAACTGACAATCTTTAAACCGCAAACTTCCAGTAAAAATGCAACGCTCAAAGATAAGTCTTTTACCTTTGATACCTTCAATAGTTTTCATTCTGTCGTAGTCTTCAATCTTTGAAAAATCAAATACTAAATCCTTAATTTTAAGTTCCCCATCCGCTTCAGTTGACATTAGAGCAACATCATCAGACTGTAGAAATTGTGTAAGCGCTTCAGAATCAACGCATTCGAGCGTTTTCGTTGGTGCCTCTTTCATGATGAATGATTTAAAATGAACAAAATTGTTTACCTGTGGACTATAGGCTTGTTTGGCAGAAAATGCAACTTTCAATTATTGGGGTATAGCAGTATCATAGAGGCTATATGGAACAGTTTCAAAAAGACATCAGAAGCGCGGAGCGCAAAGTTCGGGAGATACGCAACCTCAACGAAAAGCTCACTGCCGAGCGGACAGTTGGCCAGAAGATTGCCGATAGCGTGGCAAGCGGCATGGGGTCATGGCGATTCATTATTATTCAGACACTCGTTGTGGTCGTGTGGATGATCTTAAACATGGTCGCCTTTATGCACCACTGGGATCCATTCCCCTTCATCTTGCTCAACCTCGTCTTTTCTACACAAGCTGCCTATGCTGCACCTATCATCATGATGAGCCAAAACCGTTCTGCCGAACGCGATCGCGCCCAGGCACAAAATGACTACGAGACCAACATTGCCGCCAAAGAAGAAATCGAGCAGCTCATGCGCCGCCTCGACGCAATCGAAGAAAACAAATTGGATAAGATTTTGAGCATTTTGGAAAAAGGGAAATAAAAAAACATCCCGATAAGGGATGTGAGTTTTTAAACAACAACAACTGAAGGTTTTTGTTTTGCTATGCAGCTTTTTTACGTGAGCGAGGATTTTCCCAAAACAGCTTGAGGTCATCGACTGTTTCTCCCTGTATTTTTCCCAAAAAACTTGTTACCCTGATCTTTTCTTTCTTATCAACCACTTCACTCGTCTTGTTGTAATAGTTTAAATCAAATGTTCCATTCCATTTTGGAAGAAATGTAAACCCGCCTTGGTAATTCCATTCTTCATTCTTGGAATATGTCACGCTAATAATTCGGTGGGTTTCATCATCCCATTTTATTGATTTCTTTTGATCGTATGGACCAGGGGCTGTCGTTTTTTTAGACGAGACGAAGCCAATCTCTTTTTCTATGCGCTCAAGAAGTTCTTCTACTGCGTTGTTGAATCGATTTACTGAAGGAGTAATATCCTGTAGATAGTTGAAATCAAATAACATACTTTTATTTTTTAAGGTGATCAATACTTTCTTCTACTCTATTACTTTTTGTCTAAAACGCAAGCTACCGCACCCCCTGTATCCTGATCCGCACTCCCCCTCTCCAGCCGGCTTCGATGGTGCCGAGAAATGAGACGGTGCGGCCTGGCTCAAACTGATTGATATGCGCATCCGTTGCAAAAAAGGTAAAGGCGGTAGCTGTGCCGGTCGAGTCTTTGATCACGATCTCGATATGTTCTTTGTTCTTACCAAACATTTTGACGCTTTGGATTTCTACATCCTTAAATAAGAAGTGTGGCTCAGTATTTCCCACACCAAACGGTGCAAATTTGCGCAGCGTGTTGAGGTGGCGAGTGGTAGTCGATGCAAGCGGAAGCTCTATAGATTCATGCGCGCTTTTGGTTGAACCAGTATGGTCGACACGTGCGATTGCATCATTGAGTGCAGTTTCGAGGAAATGCACCTGGTCACGAGAGACCGAAAAGCCGCCCGCTGCCTGGTGCCCTCCCGCGTGAAGCATCATCCCGTCGGGAAGCGCCTGAAAGAGCAGTGCCGCATGATGCTCATCTACCATGCGACATGATCCCTTGATCGATCCGTCCCCTGCTTCGCCCCACACAAAGAAGCTTCGCCCATACGCCTCTTGGAGTTTGTTGGCGACAAGGCCGAGCACTGCGGGGCGCCACTCGGGATTGCCCACCACCACGATCGCGGGAAGTTCGTTGCTGACGGCGCGATGCTCGAGCGTGCCATGCGCGGCCTTGGTGATGCGCGCGACCAAGGTCTTTCTCAGGTCATTGATCTCATCGAGAGCACGCACGATTTCTCCTGCCCGACGCGGATCGTCAGTCGACAGAAGCTCAAAGGCAAGCATTGGCGTATCCATACGAGACGCGGCGTTCAGCCGTGGTGCAAGAGTAAACGTCAGATCAGTCTCGGTGAGGTATGCGAGATTGATGTTATTTTTCATAAGCAGTGTCTGCAGACCAACCCTTCGAGTCTTCTTCATCACATGCAGTCCATAGAGTGCAAGCATTCTGTTTTCTCCAACAAGAGGCACCATGTCTGAGAGTGTCGCAAAGCCCACGAGATCCAAGAGCCACTTCTCCCAGCCTTCGGGTATGTCATACTCTTGTCGATACATCTCTAGAAATGCGCATACCAGATAAAACGCGACTGCCGCTCCACATGGATCTTGGTTTGTATAGTCGCCTTTTGCGGGATGAATGAGCGCATATGCTGCTGGGAATTCTAGAAGCGGTGCGTGATGGTCAGTGAGGATGACATCGATGCCTCGAGACTGTGCATCTGCTATTTCTGCAATAGCAGTGATACCGACGTCGACCGTGATCATGAGTGTCACACCCTTCTGCTCTAGTGCATCGATCCCGATCCGGCTCACCCCATAGCCTTCATCATGCCGATCTGGGATGTATATATGCACGCGATCCATCATTCCCAATTTCTTGAACAGGTCCACAAGCACTACTGCTCCCGGGATCCCATCGCAATCATAGTCGGCATAGATCCCAATGTGCTCTCCTTCGCTCACCGCCTTGTGCAGTCGCTCGACTGCTTGCTTCATATCGGTAAATGCAAACAGGTCGCCGAGCTTGTACTCGGGCTCAAGGAATGCCTTATGAGTCTCACTATCCAGACCCAGCCTTTGTACCAAAAGCGCTTCGAGCTCGACCGGTGTAGGGATAGTTTGCATGAGGGAAATTGTAGCATGTCAGACACAGAACAATGTGGAGAGGAAAAGCCTTGCTATACTGACTGTATGAACGACACTGTATTTGGCAAGATCATCAGAGGAGAAATCCCGACGACCAAGGTATACGAGGATGAGCAATGTCTGGCGTTTATGGATATCAAACCTGTCACTAAGGGGCACATTGTGTTGATACCCAAAGAACAGTATCGATGGCTACACGATATACCTGACAAATTGCTTGCACATCTAATTGTACAAACAAAGGTTCTCATGAAAGGAATGATTGCAGGGCTTGGCTGTGACTTGGTGCAACTCGTAGTCGTAGGAGAAGAAGTAGAACATGCCCATATCCATCTGATCCCTCGCATGCACGGCAATGATGTGGGCAATATCCATCCACAAACTTCGTATAACGATGAAGCAGAAAAAGAATCTTTTGCTGAAAAAATTAAAAACGGGCTGAGATAAAAATCTTTGCCCGTTATACCCTCGATGAATATGAGGAATACCCTCTTGTATTATCGATATCTAAATAATACCAAATAAAAAAGGCTTATGGATAAATATCCTAGCCTTTTGTTTAGGAACCTAATTCGGTTCTGTAACCCCCAAAGAAAACATCTTTATAACCAAGAAAAAAGTAAGGTCGAAGCAAGTGCTCCGACCCGTGTTCCTGCTAAACCTTCTGTCAAAAAATACTGTAAGGAATTAGTATTATATTTTTAAAATGAACTGTATTCAAAGTATATAGAGAGGGGCCGGCTGGAAAACCAGCCCCGTTTTAAATCCAATATCCTATGAAAAACCTCAAATAGAATAGCACGCTTTAAAAATAAATGCAAGTATGAGAAAAACCCGATGTGAGAATCGGGTTTTTGCGAGATTTCTTTTTCAGAGGATAGGTAATTAAGGGAGTGGCCATTAGAGTGGCCGGCTTTCCATAGTAAATAAGCTATCAGCAAGAAGGGGATTAAAAACGCTTGTTTTCTTGATTGTATCCCTATCCTAGATAATTGCAAGCTACCCAAGCGCCTTGATGCCAGGGAGCGTGCCTGTCGCCAAAAAGTCGATCGTTGCACCGCCGCCAGTGGAGACAAAGATCCGTTTGTGATCGCCCTTGAGCGCCTTCTCGACCACTACTCCGGTGTCACCTCCTCCGATCACCGCCCTTGCCTTACTTTGCGCAATAGCTTTTGCGATATCAGTGGTTGCTTTGGTAAAGCCCTTTTCATACCACCCTGTCGGACCGTTCCAGACGACGAGCTTTGCCTTCACAATTTTCTGATTGATCAGCGCCACACTTTGCGGACCGATGTCGACGACGACGTCTTTCGTTTGTATTTCATCTGGAGTGCAGACTACCTTTTTTGTACCTCGCACTACGATCACATCTACCGGGAGAAGCAGGTTTGGCTTCTTTGCAAGCTTCTTGATCTCTTTTTCATACTCATCTTCGACGACTGACTTTCCTACTTCAAATCCAAGCGTCTTATAAAAGCTATTGAGGAGCGCTCCCGCAATCACTACGTGGTCTGCAGTATCGATGAAGCGGCCGATGAGCGGGATCTTGGTCGCAAATTTGGCACCGCCCAAGATGAACGCAAAGGGATGCTGTGGGTGAGCGACGACTGGCGCAAGTGCCTCTACTTCTTTGATAAGCTGCACGCCTGCGTATGACGGCAAGTACTTGGGGATCCCCACGACTGACGCATGTGCGCGATGCGAGACAGAGAAGGCGTCGTTTACATAATAGGCGCCGAGCGCAGCGAGGCGCCTTGCAAATGAAGCGGTATTCTTTTCTTCACCTTCATATCTGCGGATGTTTTCGAGAAGGATGACCGTGCTCGTAGGGACTTGATCGAGGATTTCCTCTATCTTTGTACTCATGACATCTTCGGTGACAAACACTGTCTTGAAGGATTTGGAAAGGTAGGTCGCCACCGGACGAAGTGTCGCACTCTCGTCTCCTAGATGCGCAATGAGTACGGGGGTGCCGCCCTTTTTGATAATTGTACGAATAGTATCAACGCTCGCATCAATGCGGCGTGTATCGGCGATTTTACTTCCTTTGAATGGAACGTTGTAGTCGACACGCACAAGCACGCGTGCGCCTTTGAGTGGAGGAAGTGTAGAAAGTGGTTTCATATTATAGAGAAATGCGTTGAGCAATCTTTGCAAATCGCTTGGGCTCAAGACTCACCCGACCTACAAGCAGTCCTGTTGCTCCACCATCAGTCACAAATGCAGCTGCATTGTCTTCGCTCACTGAGCCGCCATAGAGTATCGGTACCTGCTTTGCTGACTTTTCATCATAGAGGTCGGCGAGCAACTTGCGGATAAAGAGCACCATTTCGTGACACTCGGCAGGCGTTGCTTCGCGAGCTGCTTTCTCACCTATCGCCCACACGGGCTCATACGCAATAATGACCTGTTTGAGCTGGGGCTTGGTGATACCCGCACATGCGCTTTCGATCTGATCTTTGATCGTGCTGAGGTACCACCCTTGGGCATCTCGCTCCTTTTCTCCGACACAAAGTATGGGCATGACTTTGGCTGCAAGGAGGCCGGTGATCTTTGCTTTGACGGATTCGTTGGTGTCGCCTACGGCACGGCATTCTGAGTGCCCCACGATCGAATATGCTGCCCCTCCTGATTTGAGCATAATCGCGCTCACGTGGCCGGTCGATGCCACAGTAGTACTTGCAGATACATCTTGTGCGCCGAGTGCGAGAGTCTTGGCAGTACTGCGCACTGTAGAGAGATATACATGCGGTACGCAGGCGATCACCTGCACTTTTTTCTTATTGTTCTTGGCGATCGTTGCCGTTGCCTTTGCAAGAGAGGCCGCAGCCTTGGGGGTCTCGGGGGCCATTTTCCAGTTTGCGATCAGGATTTTCATGGGGTTTAGTATAGCACGAGCCATTACTCCGTTTCTTTCCAACTCGCGATATCCCATGAGCCGCCGGGACCACTGGTGAAGTTCATATTGGCAAGGCCGGTCTCATACGTCACCGTCGTCGCGCCTGAGAGACTGACTGCATACCCTGTCGCGCTCTTGGCGCTACCGCTTCCGCTAAATGCGACCGTGCCGTTTTGCGCAACCACTACGACCGCCCCTGCCGCACCACTGATATCGATCGCATTACTTCCCCCACAACTTGAACTGATCGGACAATCCGAAAGCGACACGAGTGTGATATAGCTTCCCGTCGTACCCGAGCCAGTCACCGGAGACGAACCTCCGATCGTGATACGTCCGTCGACAATGACTGCCCCGCTCCCTGACCCAAACGCACTTGCAAGCCGCATGCGCCCTGCGCCATTGACAATAAGGTCGCCTGTGATCCAAAGCGTTCCGGTCACATTGAGTATGCCACTCGCCCCGACCGTGAGATTGCCCACGATCTTTTGGGGGCCGAGGTTTTGAGTCGACGTGCCACCGATACTGATGTTGCCCGTGCTCGTGCCGCCTGCCAGCGCTTCATCTTTCCAGGTATTGATATTGCTATCAGAGATCGGCCATGGTTGCTCAGTCGGTACAGCTTGGGTGGTGGTACACGCCTTGTTGTTGCCGGTACCACTTTGGCAATACAGGCTGCCCGTCACCGATGTGTAGTCGACTGCCTGCGCCGATGCGACCCCATCTCCGCTCGTACCGACATGAAGCTGGTTCCACTGACTGAGGCTGCTGCCGTAGATGCGGCCAGTCTGCCCACCTGTGTAGAGTTTGAAATACAGGTCATGGGTAGAAGGAGTAAGTGCGTTCCACGAGCTGCCGTATTGGCCTATCTTTGCTATGCCGCTACTATAGCCATCGAGATTGACACCGCTCACATAGTATTTGGTTGCTGAGGCACCTGCATCAATGACAAGCCAGTATGTCGTACCGGTCTGAAGTGTGGGATTGGTAGTAAACAGTACATCAACCCATCCATAACTTGTCCCGACTGACGAAGCAGAGAGTATGCCTTGTGCAAGAGTCGTTGTGCTAGGGGTACCGGCGTTGTCAGCCACGATATAGACGGTGGCATTTGATGGAGTGCTGATTTTTTTGAGATACAGCTGCACTTTATTGAGCGGCACTTCAGCCGCAACCGCAAAACTCTGCGCGATATCTTGCGAGCTAGTCGCGTTTGCAAAGACCTGGTCGACGGTGGTGCCCGATGCATTGGACTGGTCGACCCCCAGTGCCGCACTGTTTGCAGCGAGTGCACTGCCTGTAATAAATGAGCTGCTCGTCCCGGTGATGTCGCCATTGGCAAAGACGTTACCGTTGATGCCGCTGCTCCCAGTCATGGTCAGGCCGCCTTGTCCCACTTGTACGCCATAGTTGAAGGCAACTCCGACTCCCTGACGCACTGTGACGGTCACGGTCCGGTTGCGATCGTTGACATCTCCGAAGGATTCGATCTGCTTGCCGCCACCACTGATGTCAGTGACCGTCGTAGTCGCAGACTGCGTGCCGAGGACGAGGGTTTCGCTTGCCGATACTTGGCGTGCATGTTTGAGTCGATAGAGTACGTCTTCGACCCCTGACTCTGCCACAAAGTAACTTCGTTTGGACTCGAGATTGTTGGTGGCGACGCGGTTTGCACGAATCACTGGTGCCACAAGCCCCGCTGCAACTGAGAGCGAGATAGCCACAAAGAACACCATCACAAAGAGGAGTGCGTTACCCTGTTGGTCTGTAGAGTGTGTAGTGCGCATATTATTGTCGACTCATCGTAGTGGTATAAAAAGACGCGGTTGTAGGGGTGCTGCCCGTAGTGGCAAGCGTGAGAGTCACCTTGGTACCGCTTCCGACCGGAGTCGTGATCGGGCAGACGGTAAATGTCGTGACCGATACTTCACTTGTCGTAAGCGGGCTCGCTGCCCCTCCATCTACTGCAAGCGTGAGCGTGCCGCTACTTAGTGCAAATGCATTGGTAGATCCGACACTATCAGTTGTGACGAGTGTGCCTGAAGATGCACTACAGAGACTTGTCGCAACTGTTTGTGCACCTCGTACTGATCGTGTGATGCGCTCCATCACTATCTCGCCGTTGGTCTGAAGTGTCCGGTAGCGCGATGCAGCGGCGTAGGTACGCACCACACTCATAAGTGACTGCATGAGCACAATAGACAAGAGCGCAAAGAGTCCGATGTAAATGACAAGCTCGAGGAGTGAGTAACCCGCCTGCATCGTTATGCGCTTCCTTGATATATATGAAAGCTTGGATGCGCGAAGCATTGGGGGTAGGCCGTGTTGTGTAGATGATTTGTTCATGAAGGTACTCATCGGATATTGGTCAGGTAGAGACTTACGTTTTCGGATCGAGACGCACTCTGCGCACTCCAGGTAGTAGTGATCACGACCTTTCGGGTGTCGGTGTCGAGAGTGCCACCACTCTCTACAATGTCGTCAGTGCTGTCGCGTGATACTGCACTGAGTACGACGGTGCGCGTAAACGCATCGACCGTGCTTGGCGTAGTCGTGAGCGACCACGCAGTGCCGCTCCAACTGAGATAATACGTCGTGCCGTTGGTAAGCGCTGCGATCGTAGCCCACGATGTATCGCGTATTGAGCGCACTGCCTCTGCTCCTTCTTCGAGTAGGTAGCTTGCTTGGGTACGCTCAAGTGAACGCTGTGAAGCTTCGACGGAGTTTGAGATGGAGCCGAGCAAGAGCATCAGCACTGTCGCGATGATCGATGCCGCAACCACTACTTCTACCAAGAAAAATCCTTTTTGCTTCATGCTACTGTTTGGCGATAGTACCAAGCGCGGTGATGGTGATCGTCTTGGTGGCACCGCTTGGAATACTCAAGACAATTGTACCATGCGCTGATGCTGCACCCGTGAGACGTGCAAATGAAATAGTTGATCCGGCAGTGTCGAGATTCCACGATGCGGTAACAGGTGACTCAAATACATATACTTCGTTGCTTGTCGCACCACTTGAGTACGTAGTGCCAGCATAGAGAGTGACTTGCGAAGCTTCGAGCTTTACGCCGTACGAAGTATCGTTGACTGCCGCAAGCGTCTTGGTACGGGCATCGCCGAGCACTCCGACGAGTGCGTTTGCGCTGTTTTGGAGAGCTTGCTGTTGGCGAAATCTGGCAAGCGACGGCACGATCACTGCGATCAGTACCCCAAGCACGGCGATGATAATGACGAGTTCGAGAAGTGTAAATCCGCGATTGTGCATATTACTTTATAGAATCCATGATCGAATACATCGGGCTGAGCATCGACACCGCAAAAAATCCAACCGCCGCCCCAATCACAACCATGAGCACGGGCTCGATGATGGTCGAGAGGTCTTTGGTCTTGGCATCGACTTCCCCTTCATAAAACGTTGCGATGTCCACCAGCATATCGCTGAGCTTCCCTGTCTCTTCTCCCACCTCAATCATTTCTCCGACCATAATTGGGTACAGCGCCGTCTGTTGTATAAAGACACTCGACATCGGCTCACCCTTTTCGATGGCTGTTTCAATTTGTTCGAGGACAGCCTTATACTGAGTATTCTGTAGTACATCTTTGGTGATCGAGATAGCCCGAGCAATACCAACCCCTGAGGCCATAAGCGAAGCAAGGGTGCGAGTAGTACGAGCTGCGTTTACCTCTTGCAAAAGAGTACCCAGTACCGGGAGTCGCAGTGTCAGCCTATCGAGAATACGCTTTGTGGCACGAGCACGAGCGAGCATCATCACAAGCACCACCACCCCGACGATACTCGCTGCCATTAGTCCGATATGGTTTGAGACCAGATCGCTGATCCCCACAACAATCCGCGTAGAAAGTGGTAGCTCTACATTGAGTTCTCTAAACGTTTTGGTAAGCGTGGGCACTACATACATAAACATAAGTATCCCAATCAAGACAATCGCGCAAAGAATAATCGATGGGTACATGAGCGCACTCTTGATCTTGCGATTGAGCGCGTATGACTTTTCGAAGTTGTTGGTGATTTCAATGAGGGCGTCAGGAAGTTTTCCACTCTCCTCACCCGCTTGTACCATCGCCACAAAAAGCGGTGAAAACACTCTAGGGACCGTTGCGAGCCCCTCCGAAAACGTGCCGCCTCCATCGATGACAGCGAGAAGTTTGGTAATAGTGGATCGCAGGTACTGATTGGTAGTTTGTTTGCGCAAGACATCAAGAGCACGCGAAAGCGGCAGTCCAGCACGGAGCATGCCTGCAGTATTTTTGGCAAACATGATTTTTTCAGAAAGTTTGACGCGAGCAAAGACAATACTCGTGCTCAGCGAGAGACCCCCTTTTTTGGTAATCAGCAGTGGTGTGATCCCACTTTCCCTGATCGCCACGATCGCATCAGCCTTTGTTTCTGCGATGAGTACTGATTCGATTATATGACCCTGTGCATCTCTTCCTTTATAGGAAAAATTCATACCCAAAGTGTATCACGAGCTGCTATTGAAACTTCTTGAGTGCAAGCCCAAGCGCAATGGAGAATTCGGGTCCGGTCGTCTTGAGTACTCCCTGGAGAAAGAGTGGAGACTCAACCTTGGCAAAGGGTTGTGCGAGTACGAGTTCGGCCGCAAAGCTCTGTGCAGCATATTCAAGGAGCCCTTTGGTCATCGCACCGCCGCCGGTAAATATGATCTTGCCGATATTTTTGTTGTAGCGCTTTTCGTAAGCAAGGATGTTTGCGTTTGCCTCTTGAAAAATCTCTACCAAATGCGTCTTGATAAGATCTGGTACCGTCGGGTGCTCAGGTGTTGGCAATATACCAAATTCTTTTTTGATCGACTCAGCCTTATCAAACGTGACCTCAAGCGAATGCATGATGGAATTGGTCATATCTTGACTTCCGCGATTGACCAGCCGAAACGTCTCAACAATGCCGTGCTCTACGATCGTGAGCTTGGACTTGGATGCACCAATGTCGATAATAAGGACTGGGAAGAGCTCGCGTGTCAGTACTGAGCGAATATGACTAAAGACTTCGATTTCGAGAGAATCCATCGGAAGGGCAGCCTTTTGCAAGACGTCGCTGTACTTGGCGAGTGTTTCATTGAGTGTTGCCACCACAAGCACGGATATCTTTGCTTCTCCCCCACTTTCTGCCACTACGCGTGATGCAATCCCAGAGTCTTCTCGGCGAGGAATCACATACCAATCGAGAGAGACGTCTTCTATTGGGACCGGGATAAACTTTTTGGATTCATTTGGAATCACTTGTGTAAGCGCAGTCTCATCGATCGCTGCAGGAAGCTGAACAATAAAGATGATGCACGAAACTGATGGGATACCAATCACAGCATTTTTGCTTGTGATCTTTGTTTCTCCTAGTACGTCAGTGAGCGCCTTGGCCAGTGTCGGTGCATCCAGCGCAACCGTCTGACCGATACTACCGCCGTCTTTGTATTGTCCAAGCGAAAGTGCGCCATAGGTCACCAACTCCGCGCGACCCGCTTCCCGCCTGAGCTCTACAACCTTGATAGACGAAGAACCAATATCGATCCCCACTGCTGTATTGTCAGTCTGCCCCCCAAAGAGGCTCCGTAGTGCGCTTTTGATACTCTCGAGTATACTTTCCATATAGCAATAGTATACGGTATATTGTGCAATTTCCCATCTTCACATCTTTCATTCGTATGCTGTTTCCGGTGCGATGCAAAGGGTGCGGACGCCCCAGTACTGCGTTGTGCACTCTCTGTATATGCACCATTGGACGTGCTGATAAGCTTTCGCCAAAGCTCTACGCCGTATTTGACTACGGGCATCCGATAGTACGCGCAAGCATCAAAGAGCTCAAGTACCACCGCAAAAGCGAGGCGGCACGCGCACTGGCAGCAGCCGCGCTTCCCTATCTTGTCGAACACCTCAACAATAAAATGCACCGTGCCTATACAGAACCCCTTATACTCGTACCTATTCCGAGCTACAAGGCAAAGGTGCGCGACCGAGGATTTAACCAAAGCGCGCTTATCGCGGCATGGTGGAAAGAGTCCCTGCCGCAGGCAACCATAAAACACTGTCTCTCCAAAACGACCGCCACGCTGCCTCAGGCACACCTCAACAGACGCACCCGTCTTCAGAACCTCGCCGGAGTTATGCAGGCATCCACGGTAGTTGATCCAAACAGCATATATGTTGTGGTAGACGACGTCATCACAACGGGAGCTACCTGTGCCGAGGCAATGCGCGCCCTGAGCGCAGCGGGCGCCCACAAGATACACTGTGTCGCACTTGCCCACGGATATGCGCGATCCTAAAAACTCCCGAACAAGTCGGGAGTTTTTCTCATAATCTTTTGAGGTATGCTACTGCGCAAAGATATAACTATTGGAAACCCAGCCAGTAATCGACGGGAACTGTACCCGTGTCCAACCAGTACTGCTTGCGAGCACAGTACCAACCGTACCATTTGCTACGGTACCAATCTTGGTGCCACTTGCGGTGCTTCGTACGGTGAGGTTTGACGATACTGATACTGCAATAGTACTACCAGTCACAAACGATACAGTAGGAGTAGCAGTCGCCGTAGAGGTCGCTCCAGCACCGTTGGTATTGTTTGCACGTACAGTAAATGTGTACGTTGTGCCATTCGTAAGCCCGGTCACCGTAGCAGATCTGGAGCTTGTGGTCACAGTCTTGCTGCCTGGTGCAGCAGTCACGGTGTATGAAGTAATCGCACTACCCCCATTTGAAGCGGGTGTAGCCCATGAGACTTTTGCCTTTGTATAGCCAGCCTGTGCTACCACTGACTGCGGTGCACTCGGAGTACCAGCACTCGGTGTAGGAGGAGTTGTACCACCACCGCCGTTGGCATTGCTTACTGTGATCTGTACAATCGGCGAAGTCGTACTGACTCCACTTGCTGTATATGCTACTGCACGGAGCGTGTGGGTGCCGTTGGCAAGAGTGGTAGTGTTCAAGAATGTCGTATACGAAGACGCGGTTGTCGCAAATGGTGCACTGTCACTATCCTTGAAGAAGTCAACTTTAGTAATGCCTGTACCAGTTACGGCTGCAGTTACCGCAATCGTGCCCGATACGGTGGTATTGGCAAGCGGAGAGGTAATAGTTACTCCGATCGGATTGGCTGTGGTGGTGTTTGACACAGTAACGACGTACGAACTCGTTGCACTGTTTCCCGCAGCATCGTACGCAACTGCTTTGAGAAGAAATGTAGTATTGGTACTGAGAGCTGTGTTCCAACTTGCAGTGTATGGAGCAGTCGTGTCTGATGCCATAAGTGTAGTACCGACATATATATTTACTCGACTGACTCCGACATTGTCAGAAGCTGAAGCGCTGATAGTTGTCGTACCTGCAAGAATCGACCCAGCAACTGGTGCAACAAGCGAGACAGTTGGAGCAATCGTATCTGCGGTGCTGTTGTTGACAGTCACAGTCGCCACACTGCTCGTATTGGTATTACCCGCAATGTCAATGGCAATAGCTTTGACCTGGTAGCTCCCATTTGCAACAGACGCGGTGTTCCATGACACACTGTACGGAGCTGTTGTGTCTGAGCTGATGAGCGTTGTACCTTGGAAGAAGTTGACTGCACTGATCCCAACATTATCAGAAGCAGTTGCAGAGATAGTGACCGTGTCCGAAACTGTAGAACCTGAAGCAGGGGCAGTGAGGGTCACAGTCGGAGGCACCGTATCGGCGTTTGCAACGGTTACCGTGATGAGTGAGGATGTTGTTTGATTGTTTGACGAGTCAGTCGCAATCGCTTTGAGTGCGTACGAACCGTTGGCAAGACTTGTCGTGTTCCATGACACACTGTACGGAGCAGATGTATCTGACGCAATGAGTGTAGATCCGTAGTAGAAATCAACGCGTGCGACACCAACGTTATCAGATGCCGTCGCAGAAACAGATATGGTGTTTGCCACACTTGCACCCGCCGCAGGAGCACTCATGGCGACCACAGGAGCGGTAGTGTCTGGGTTTGCAACAGTCACACTGATAGTCGAAGACGTACCTGTATTACCCGCAGCATCAGAAACAATTGCCTTGAGTGTGTAGCTGCCATTTGCGACAGTGTTGGTATTCCATACAGTAGTATATGGCGCACTGGTATCAGTACCGATAAGTGTTGTGCCTTGGAAGAAGTTCACTGAGGTAACTGCGACATTGTCAGACGCAGTTGCACTAAGCGTTACAGAGCCGTTGAGCGAAGCGCCTGCAGTTGGTGCGGTAAGCGATACGTTTGGTGCAGTAGTATCGGCGTTTGCAACGGTTACCGTGATGAGGCCTGAGGTACCTGCATTTGCTGCTGCATCCCGTGCTACTGCCTTCAATACATATGAGCCATTTGCAAGCACAGATGTATTCCATGACACGCTGTATGGCGCACTCGTGTCAGTACCGATAAGTGTTGTGCCATAGTAGAAATCAACCGCAGCGACACCGACATTGTCAGAGGCAGTTGCAGAGACGGTTGTCGTAGCTGCGACACTTGCGCCAGCACTCGGAGCCGTAATAGCGACCGTAGGAGCAGTAGTGTCTGCGTTGCTGACACTAACTGTGCTTGTGCTTGATGCAGTGTTGTTGGCGAGATCAACGGCAGTTGCCTTGAGTGTGTAGCTGCCATTTGCAACCGTGCCGGTATCCCATGTAACTGCGTACGGAGAGGTCGTGTCAGAACCAATCAGCGTACTGCCTTGATAGAAGTCGACACGAGAGAGACCGCTGTTGTCCGAAGCGGTTGCGGCAAGCGTGATCGTACCTGAGACTGCCGCACCCGTAACCGGCGTAGTGAGCGCCACCGTCGGAGCTATAAGGTCTGCATTTGCGACAGTAACCGTTGCGATGTTGGTCGTGTTGGTATTACCTGCATCATCGATCAAGATCGCCTTGAGTTGGTGCGAGCCGCTCGCCACCGATGAGGTGTCCCAATTGATTGAATAGGGGGCACTCGTATCAGATCCGATGAGCGTTGTGTCATAAAAGAAGTTGACCGCCTTCATTCCGAGGTTGTCGCTTGCGGTTGCAGAGAGCACAACAGTACCAGACACGCTACTTCCTGAAGTAGGTGCAGTGAGCGTACCCGTCGGTGCAGTCAGATCAGGGGTTGCAAGGAAGTCGTTGAGCGTCGAAGTACTGTCCCCCATTTTGACATTGTCGGTATATGACACCGCAGAATCATATGCTGAAGCTTGGATGCTCCATTTATAGATACCAAACTTGAAAGCCCAGTAGTTCAATTCTGGAGTACCGTTAATGATATCAACGGTCGGACCTTCATATCTAAACTTCTTTACACCATCTGCCCACATCTCAAGGAAGCCGTCCGCACCCGCAGAGCGCTTGAAATGAATGATCCACTTGTGCCACTGCCCTTTTGTAAATGCACCAAGATCATACACACGGTTGACGGTAAGGTTTGCGCTTGAGCCCGTCGTTGAGCTTTGGAGCACTGCCTGCGCTCTATTGTTTAGAAACCAGAGAGAAAACGGTACGTTCACTGACCCATGAACCTGCCCACTCGAAAATGCCTTTGGATCGTCTGGCTGAGTCGACGGTTGCAGCGTTTCCCAAGCGATCCATTCCGCACTCGCCATTTCTGGTTTTGTGATACTCAAGTGCATTTCGGTACGATAACTATTGCCACAGATAGGGTCGGTCTTGCGTACTTGTGCCTTAAACGACATGCCTGTACCGCCTGATGCATATTCGTTGGTAAGATAGCCAACATTGTTGGTTGGATCAGTCGGTGTTTGACTCGTCACACAACTCGTGTGAAAAATATTTTGATTGAGCGGTGCCGCATCAAAGTTTTTGAAGAGTGTCGGTGCTGCATGTGCCCTTAGGGGAATGACGAGTAATAAACTAAGAGCGAGTACTGATGCTATTTTTTTCATGGGATTGTGTGTACCTTTGTGTGTATTGATTAATAATGAAGATATACGGTATCAAGTATCCCATATCACTTCGGCGAACGCAAAAGGTTGTGCACACGACTCTAGTACCAGACATACTAAAAAACCCCTCCGATAAGAGGGGTTTGGGAATTCAACGTAACTGTAAAGCTATTTAGCCACCGGCCTTAGTAAGGCTACTGGGGTCCAGTCCTGCCAATACGAAGCACATGATGTAGTGCCTCCATTGAACAGTTCTGCGGTCACTCTCACGTTCTGCGATGCAAAACCTGGGAATTTCGCAGTTACAACACTTTCGCCCTGTTTTTTGAAGGTGTTGTATTTTGGTGATACAGCTCCCCCTATGTTTGTAGGGTCAAAACGTGTAAGGGTGGTACGCAGGCCTTTTTGAGCCTCATCAGGGCTCGTAACATATATTTCTACCACCAAGGTGTCCCCGGTGGGATACATAATGAACGGCTGCGGTGGGGTGAATGCCGGACATGGTCCGCCTAGCTGTTCTTTTTTACAAGAAGAAAATCCAATTGCAGCCATAACGGCAATAATCATTACTTTTTTCATAAACGTAAGTTTTATTGTTTTGAAATGAAAAATCTAAGATAAGTATACTACTCTATATTAGAAATGTCAATATTTTGCACAGCACGAGCTTTCCCCCTGTTTGTTTATACGAGCTGTTGCCGTAAGGCGGAAGCGGAGAGATTCGAACTCTCGGGCCGGTGAAGGCCGACGGTTTAGTAAA
>CAYYXE010000008.1:0-1780 GCA_964475655.1 uncultured Candidatus Saccharibacteria bacterium
CGATCAATGCTTCGCTTGAGATCGGGCAGGTGCACTTCGGGTACGCCCGCTTGGACTTGGAGCATATGAAGAAATGACGGGCCGAAGAGAAACCCTGCTTCCTTGAGCTCCGCATCGTAGAGTGCTTTGCGTTCTATAAATGCCGACTTGTTTACCGCAAGAATGCTGAGCTCTGCGTTTACTTTCACGAGCTCGTTTTGGGTCTCATAGCGAGTAGTCGTCGCTTCTTGTGCAGACTTGCTTGCAGTCGCTTGTGCGATCTCAAGATCATGAAGCGCAGTCTGTGCCTTACCCTCTTGGGCAACAACACCTTTGAGCTCACGCTCCAGCGTCTCGAGTTCTGATACTGCATCTTTGAGGTTTGTGGATGCTGTGGGGGCTTGTGGCGCACTTGAAACAGTCTGTGGCTGGCGAGACTTGAGGTTGGCAAGGACGGGGTCAAGGCGCGCGATGCTTGCGTGCACGATCTGGAGCGTCGCGGCTTCCTTGATAGACGCAATGAAATATTCGATGTCCTTGATGAGCTGTGCGTACTCAGTCGGAGCAAATGACACACTTGCGCCTTCTACGACAGCAGTACTGCGCTCGGTGAGAAGCCGTCGCTCGACTTCGATCATGCCTTCGAGGCGGCCCATGCGCTGCTCGATACTGCGACGTCTTTCTTGAACCTGCGCGAGTGTGTGCTTGGCATCCGCGATATCGTTGGCATACGAATGATCGACGTGCTGTGCTGGCAAATGTGCGAGCGTCGTCTCCAGATCATGCTTTGCACGTTCCATAAGATCCGTCGCTTCCTGTATGCGGGATTCGTCATGCCCAAGCTGTACGCGTTCGGCACCAAGATACTGCAGAAGCGCCCCTTCGAGCTCGGTGCGGATGGCGCGGCCCTTTTCTATTTTTTCAACTTGTTTCTTGAGAAAGTTCAAATGCGGCGCGAGCTCGCGGCGAAGCGACTGGACTTCTTTGAGCGTCTCGCTCGATTTGCCGAGCTTTGATTCTGCTTCCTTGATGCGGTAGTGGTAAATCTTGAGCCCAAGCGCTTCTTCGAGCATCTCACGGCGATCGCGCGGACTGGCGCGGAGGATCGAGTCTGCTTCGCCTTGGGAAATGATGTGATGGCTTGAGGCGCCGATGTTGACCGACGCGAGGAGTTCGATCATCTGCTTGAGACGGATCTCAGTGCCATTCATAAGGTATTTGCTCGTACCGTCGGCAAAGATCTCGCGCGTAAACGTGATGCGGTCAAAGAGAAGCGGACTCTTGCCGCTATCCTGCTCGGCACTTTGAAATGCGAACACCTTGTCAGTGTTGTCAAATGTAATAGAGACTGCGGCACGAGAGAGCTTGCTCGCACCAGATGAGCCTCTAAAGATAAGATCGGCACCTGATTTGCCGCGCATGCTTTTCATCGACTGCTCGCCGAGCACGAAGCGAAATGCCTCAACGACATTGCTCTTGCCCGACCCATTGGGGCCCACGACTGATGTCACTGCCGTCTCAAATGAGAGCGTGCTCTTTTTGGCAAAGGATTTGAAGCCGGCTATCTCTATAGAGGTGAGACGCATGATAGAGAATTGTAACATGTATATACCTCATACAGAACAAAACCCGACCGAGTCGGGTTTTGTGGCAGCGTACGCGAGTATTACTTGGCGAACTGTTGCAATTGTGCAGCCGTAGGAGCGATGAGTTTGAGGACGAGCTTAGTATAGGTGTCCGTATCCATGCCAAACTGCTCTTTTATAAACGAGTCTGCTTCTTTATCAGAGAGTTTCTTTGG
>CAYYXE010000008.1:1880-29147 GCA_964475655.1 uncultured Candidatus Saccharibacteria bacterium
GTAACAACAAGGCTCGTACCAATGCTTGCTACGACGATAAGTGCGGCGATTGTCAAAAAGGTTTTGTTCATGCGTAAGTCGTTATTGATAAAGTGTACTGAGGAAGTATAGCATTTTCTGCGTCTCAACCTACCGTTCCTTACTGGGTAGCTGCTATCTGATTCATCAGTGCCTTGGTCTTGGGACCAATGAGTCCGTCTGGGACAAGGCCGTGCTGGAGCTGCCAAGTCTTCATGACAGCGATCGTCTTGGGGCCGAGGATGCCATCGATCTTGAGGCCGAGATGGAGAGAGCGATTGAGAAAGCGCTGGAGCTCTTTGACGCCATCGCCACGACTGCCGACTCGAAGCGTGATAGGACCAAAGTCATACTTCGATGAAGAAACAATGGGGGCATCTGACGAAAACGTTGTGCACTTCTTGCCGCTTACTGGGCTATACATCTGCCCTGGCAGACAGACAACTGGCGTTGTCGAACTTGCTGCGTGAGGAGATCCTCCTCCCCCGCCACCGCCACCTCCGCTTGATGAAGGCGTGCTCGGCAGAGGGGTACTTGGAATAGTCGGCGAAGAGTTTCCCCCGCCACCTCCTCCACTGGAAGGCGGTACAACTACTGGCGGCGTGACTACAGGAGGCTGGGTCGCGGTGTTGGTGACGGTAAGCCAGACTTCAGTTGAGGTTGCAGTGTTGCCTGCAGCATCGTACGCGCGTGCTGCAAAGATGTGCTGCCCGTTGCTCAGCGCCGTCGTATCAACTGTCGTCGCAAACGGGCTCGTCGTATCAGTTGCAAACGGCGTCGCAGCGCGATCTTTATAAAACTCTACTTTGGTCACCCCTATCGTATCGGTTGCAACTGCATTCAATGCGATAGTACCCGAAACAGTCGTTGCGGTCAGTGGTGCGGCAATCCGTACGGTCGGCGCAGTCGTATCTGGGGGGATAGTCGGCGGCGGTGTGCCTGCTACAAAATCAGCAATCGTCGATGCGCTATCACCAAGCTTCACATTGTCGACGTACACCACCCTGCTTTCTTGGGTAGAAGGATTGGAGCCACTGTTTACCCACTTGTAGATACCAAACTTAAAGCTCCCCGTTGGTTCGAGTGTACCGAGATATTGATTGGCATTGGGACCAGTCCGAGTGATGCGCTTTTGACCATCGACCCATACTTCGAGGAGCCCGTCGCTCCCGATCGAGCGCTTATAGTGGACCACCCACTTGTGCCAAGCACCTTTGGGATATGTTCCACCAATGTCTGTCGTGACAATAGAGGTCTCCTGTCCATCGAGCGTGAACTGCTGCACGAGCTTGTAGACGCCGTTTTCATACCACAGTCCCCAAGGTGGTGGTCCGTCGATCTCAGTAATCTGGTGATACTGCGCATGGCTCTCAGGGCGCGTGTCATCGGGCTGTGATGCGGGCACATAGGTATCAAACGCAAACCACTCCGCAGACATCATATCTGTGCGAAGCCTCGACAGGTACAACTCTGCTCGATAGCTGAAGCATTGCACATCGGTTTTGCGTGTTTCAAATCGAACTGACATTCCACCATCGGTTGCATAGTCAGCTGTAAGGTATGCGTCACGGGGTTGATTGCACAGACTTGCCGTGCTAAACACATTCTGAGTGAGTGTCCCCGTATTGAAATCTTTGGAGAGCGTTACTGCCGCATCCGCGTGTACTGCACACAACAAAAATACGGTTACTGCTGTAATAAAAACCTTCTTCATATTAGAGCCATCCCTTTGCCTCAAGTGCAGCAAGTGCCGCCTTTTGCTCGCCTTCTTGCTTGCTTCGCCCCTTTCCTTCTGCGATTTTTTTCTCTCCAAAAAAGATGCCGATCGTGAAGTGCTTGTCGTGATCGGGACCGACTTCTCCCACTACTTTGTATGACGGGGTGACGCCGACGCGCTCCTGTGCCTCTTCTTGGATCAGGCTCTTGGCATCCTTCCATGATTTGTTCTTGATGATGTCGTCGAGTCGAGCAAGAAGGGTCTTGGTTACAAATGTCTCGCACGCCCCGTACCCTTGATCCAGATACAGCGCTCCGACAAATGATTCGTACGTGTTGGCAAGGATGGTCTGTCGCGCACGGCCCGTGTCCTTTTGTTCGCCTTTGGACAGAAGCAGGTAGTCATTCATCTTGAGGTCTGCTGCCACCTCTCCCATGATCACTGCATTGACGAGCGCGCTTCGGTACGCGGTGAGGTCGCCTTCGTTGTGATTGGGGTAGGTGCGATAAAGGTAGTCAGTGACAACGAGCTCGATCACGGCGTCTCCCAAGAATTCGAGTCGTTCGTTGTGCACAAGGCCACTCTTTGGGTTTTCGTTGATGTAGGAACGGTGAATAAACGCCTGCGTGAGGACGGTCTTGTCGGTAAACGTAATGCCGACGGATTGTTCGAATGGAGTAAAGTCTTTCATAAATAAAATAGTGATAACGCCTAGGCTACTGACTATCCGTACATAATCGACAATCTATGCGCTGTTACTTGGTAATTTGCTCGATCGCCTTGGCAATCAAAGGCAATATATCATCATATATAGTGAGGTCAACCAGCGCTTCTGGGGGGAACCACTGCGCCTTGTCGAGCCCCCCGTTTGAGTGCAGGTCGAGCTCTTTGTACGGCGCTTCCATGAGGAAGTACGTTACGAGCTTACGCAGCTTCTTTTTCTCAGGATGCGAAGCGATGTATTCTATCTCGCCGATCTTGCTGGTGATCGTACCATCGAGCCCGAGCTTTTCTTTGATGCTGCGCAGTGCCGTGTCTTCGGCAGTTTCAGCTCCTTCGACACCGCTTTTGACCATGGTCCAGTAGCCAAAGACATCGTGCACCAGCGCAACCCATAGTTTGCCTTCGTGTTTGGTCCAGATGATGCCGCCCGACTTTGCTTCGACTGGAAGTGTCGATGGATCAATCGGTTCTTCAGGTTCCTTTTCTTTACGAGGCTTTGAGGTCTGCTCCTTGCCCGGCTCGCCGATTTCCTTATAGACTGCGCCGAGTACGCCGTTTACAAACTTCCCAGAGTTTTCTCCGCCAAAGGTCTTTGCAAGTTCGATCGCTTCGTTGATCGCTACTTTGGGCGGCACTTGCTCTCTATCTCCAAAGAGGAGTTCGGCAAGTCCCATGCGCAAGATATTGCGATCGACGTTACTGATTTTCTCAAGTGGCCACTCAGGCGCCGCCTTGGTCAAAATGTCGTCGATGATCGTGAGCTTGCGCTGTACGAGCTCAGCTATAGCGTAGATAAACTCTGCATCACTGTGTCCAGGCGCAAATTCTACCGTGTTGCGATCGATGATCGCCTTCAAGTTTTCGGGCTTGCCGGTGAAGTCCCACTCAAAGAGGGATTGGAGGATGATGGATCTGGAAAGGTGACGATTTGCCATAAAGAACAGGGGTGGGAGGGATTATTTCTTAGAAGTCTTCTTGGCCTTAGCCTGCTTCTTGATAACCTTTTGTACGGGGTCCTTGCCGACTGCTCGTCCCTTGTACATGCCGTCCTTGCCTGCGCGGTGACGGATATGCGTTGCCCCCGCCTTGTCGGTCGAGAGTGCAAGCCCCTTGAGGGCATGATGACTGCGGCGATTTGCCGTGTGCGCCCGTGTGTGTCTCATTCGTACTACCATATGGATGACACTATACCCTATCTGTCTAAAAAAGTAAATAAAAAGGGCCCGTAACCTTTAGGCCACGGGCTCATGCTCTTTTAGGCGAGGCGCCAGCACTTCATCATCAAATGTTCCAAGCATCCACTGGTGTTGTTGGCAAATAAACTTTTTTGCAAGTTCATACTCTACCCACAACGGGATATCTGTTTTCTTGTTGGGAGAAGCGGTTTGTCGAATATTTGAATCATCGTACGTATCAGTCCGAAATAGATATTTCATATGATCCTCAGCATCGATATTCTCATTATTATTCTTACCTTTTTGTTCCCCAATCTTGATATATTCCTTAATCAGAACACCTGTCTGTTCGATAATCTTAAGCTCCAATGCTCCTTCTACTTCTTCTTCGAAAATTTCTTCTTCTTGTAATTGAATGATTACCTTAGTAGTACTGTACGGAATCACCAATATTTCCAAACCATCTTTACTATACCGTGATGTTATACAGAACGAAGAATGATCGCCTTTGCGACTTTTGCCGCCAGGGATGCGAAAGATAAAACCAAGACTTTGAAGTGCTGTAAGCTTTGCCTCTGTGCCTTCATTTTTCATAGTACTCATTTTTGTTTGTACAACAATAACAAAAATTAGTAGTTTGTCAATCCCTCGAAAAAGCCTTATAAACGTGATACCATTTGCCGTATGTCTGAAACACCTGAACACAATCGCGATCACAAACGGCTCGGGCGCGAGCTTGAGCTTTTCACGTTCTCCGATACCGTCGGCAAAGGACTCCCGCTATGGCTCCCCAAAGGCGCCACCGTACGTCGCGAGCTCGAACGATTCATCGTTGATGAAGAAATCAAGCGCGGATACCAGCACGTCCTCACTCCTGATATCGCCAAACTCGATCTGTATAAAAAGTCCGGCCACTACCCGTACTATGCTGACTCAATGTATGCACCCATCAAGATTGACGACGACGAATTTATGCTCCGGCCGATGACCTGTCCGCACCATTTTGAGCTTTACCTTTCAAAGCCGCACAGTTACCGCGAGCTTCCGATCCGCATTGCAGAACTTGCACAGCTATACCGTTATGAACAATCAGGGGAGCTTATGGGGCTGCAGCGTGTGCGTTCGTTTTGTCTCGCCGATGCTCACATCATTTGCAAGGATGAAGAGCAGGCAGTTGATGAGATCGACAAGGCACTTGATTTGATCGAATACGTTTGTTCGGTGTTTGGACTTGAGCTTGGCAAAGACTACCGATACCGACTTTCACAGGGCGACAGAGATAACAAAGAAAAATACGCAGGTAATGAAGACGCATGGGAGAAGGCGGAAGACCTGCTTCGCAAGCTCATGCAAAAACGTCTTGGGGGCAACTTTGAGGAAGCAAAAGGAGAAGCTGCTTTCTACGGTCCCAAAATCGACCTGCAGATGAAAAATGTAAACGGTAAAGAAGACACTGCGCTTACTGTGCAATACGACTTCATCATGCCTGAACGTTTCAACCTCACCTACACAGGAGCAGATGGCGCTGCACACCAAGCGTTTGTCGTCCACCGCTCTTCGATCGGCGCCATCGAGCGTATCATGGCGTTTCTCATTGAAAAGTACGAAGGTGCATTTCCGCTTTGGCTCGCTCCAGTGCAGGTCGCGATTGTCCCCGTGCGTGAAAACCATGTCGAAGCAGCAACTGCACTCGTAACAGCACTTCAAGAAAAGAATATCCGCGTCGAACTCATGGGTGATGACAACTCCCTCGGCAGGCGCATTCATGCTGCCAAGAGCATGAAGACTCCGTACACGATCGTCCTTGGCGATAAGGAAATAGAGTCTGGAAATTATACGATCGAGCTTCGTGATGGAAGCAAGGTTGAACTATCTCAGTCTGATCTTCTTGCAAAACTTGAGGATGAAATAAAAAATAGGAAATAAAAAAGAGAGTACAATGAATGTACTCTCTTTTAATTGAGCGATTTGAGAAATCCAAGGAATTCGGCCGGGTCCCATCCTTTGAGGTTGTCGGTTTGATAATCAATATAACGTTTCTTTGATTTTCGAACAAACTTCTGGTTTTTGGGTGCGATTCGAAGTTTATATACTTCATATGGCCACTTCCTGCCAATCGCACGGACTTTTATTGGATGAACGCTTGGAGCAAATATGATGAGCTGTGCTTGGGTGCTCATATAGTCGCGTACATACCCGATGTCGGATGTCTGTATCACCAATTCTTCCCCAAAAAGATTATGCAACGCTTCCTTGATCTCAGGTACTTCATTGCTATTTGCATGAAATACCAAGGCTTTGGATAGTTCCATATACTGTAAATTTCCCTGAGCTTACCCTACCTCTGCCGAGGAGTCAATGGGTGACAAAATGCTCTGTTTTGGGCTATGATATCACCATGGAAACCAACAATGTATACAACCTCATGCACCAGCTGACCCAAGAATCGAAGAGCCTCTGGCGCATCCAGCACAATTACCAGACCGAGTCCGTCACCGACGACGAAAAGGCGTTCTGGACCAAGCTCGCCGCCGAAAAAGAAGCTGCGATTACCGCACTCAAAGATCTGATTAAGAAAGCAATGTAGTCCAAAACCCCTCTAAGTGAGGGGTTTGACATTTCTACATCAAAAGGTAGTATTCGAAAAAACTACACCAATGAAAAAACAATTCCAGTACGTATTCATCAAAGGATCCTGCCCGTACTGTGGTGGAGACCCAGTAAAAGACTTTTGGACATTTGACGGAAATTTGTTATATGAAAACCATGCTCATTGTCCCAATTGCCGAAAGAACATATTTGACGAATATGGAGAGGTGCTTATTATAAGCAAAGATCCTGTATGGCATAAAACAATACAGTATAGTGCACTCCATATTCTTCATTCAGAAGAAAGAACATTTTGTCGATCTGTAGAAGACAAAGAGCTTATCAAAAAGCACGGTGTTGAGGCACATTGGTTTCGACCTGGAAGAGAGGTCTATATTGAACCACCTCATCTTTATAGTGACGAAATAAAAGAATTCATTCGGAATAATTTAAATACTGAAAAAGTACTTGTATATATTCCAAACAGTCATCTCCAGCGTCTCTATTTTTTTGTTCCCAATGATGCAATTCATCATCTGTAACAAAAAGTCCTTCATTATTTGTGAAGGGCTTTTTATATATCAAGCGTTGCCATTTTGGCGTTGGATTGGATGAATGATTTGCGCGGAGCGACTTCACTGCCCATCAAGATATCGAATACTTGATTTGCTTCTTCGGCGTCTTCGATGGCGACTTGCTTGAGCACGCGGTTGCCCGGATCCATGGTCGTCTCCCAGAGTTCTTCGGCATTCATTTCTCCGAGACCCTTGTAGCGCTGGACGGAAATCTTGTTTGATTTCTTGACCTTTGTTTCTTCCTCTTCTTCAGATTCTTCTTCGGCTGGAGCAGCTTCGCCGTCTTCGCCGATCACTTCTACTTGAGCGTCTTTGCCAATGATCGCGTTCTTTTCGTCATCGTTGTATGCGTAGAGTGTCTCCTTGCCTTTCTTGATCTTGTACAAGGGTGGCTGCGCGATGTACACATGCCCTGCATCAAGGACTGAGCGGAAGTATCGGTAAAAGAGTGTGAGGATAAGGGTGGTGATGTGCGCACCGTCGACGTCGGCATCGGTTGCGATGATGATTTTGTGGTAGCGGATCTTGTCGATGTCAAAGGTGTCGCCGATAGACGTACCCATGGCGATCACGAGGTTTTTGATCTGCTCAGAGCCGAGCATGCGGTCAAGTCTCGCCCTTTCGACGTTCAAGATCTTTCCACGGAGTGGAAGGATCGCTTGGGTGCGGCGATCTCGTCCCATCTTGGCAGTACCGCCCGCAGAATCTCCCTCTACGATGAAGAGTTCACTTTCGCTTGCATCCTTGGTCTGACAGTCGGCAAGCTTCCCAGGAAGTGTCATGCCTTCGAGTGCACCTTTGCGCAAGATCGAATCCTTTGCTGCCTTTGCGGCCTTGCGCGCGCGAAGTGCAAGGATACCTTTCGAGATGATTGCTTTTGCTTCATCGGGGTGTTCTTCGAGGAACGTACTAAATGCGTCCCCAAAGACAGTCGCCGTTGCACCCATTGCTTCAGTCGAGCCGAGCTTCGCCTTGGTCTGTCCTTCAAACTGAATCTCTTCGAGCTTCACTGACACCACGACGGTAATACCTTCGAGCACATCATCACCTCCGAGCGCACCATCTGCTTCCTTAATCAAATTATTTTTCTTGCCGTAGGTGTTGATGACGCGCGTGAGTGCGGTCTTAAACCCAGTGATATGCGTACCTTGCTCAGAGTTGTAGATATTGTTTGCAAATGGCACGATCCGAGAGTTCATGTCATCGACATACTGAAGCGCGATCTCTACGCCGACATTGCTTGCCCCGCCCTCTGGCGGGGTCAAATCCTTTTCTACATAAAAGATCGTGTCATGAATCGGCTTCTGAAGTCGGTTGTAGTGCGCAACAAGGGACTTGAGTCCTCCTTCGAAGTAGTAGGTGGTCGTTGGGGCTTCAATGCCGAGGTCCTTAAACCAAAATACACTATTTGGATCAACTTTCTCTGTCGTATCGCGCGCGTCGATCACAGTGACGCGAAGTTTCTTCACAAGGTATGCCTGCTGTCGCAATCTATCAATGATTGTTTTGAGATCAAACACTACGGTGTCCTTAAAGATAGTAGGATCAGGTTGAAATGTAATGATCGTACCGTTGTTTTTGGTGGTACCCACTTTCTTTACATTCGCCTTCTTTACGCCAGTCTCGTACTCCTGCATCCAGATCGCACCGTCTTTGTGGACTTCGGCACGTGTGTAGGTCGAAAGCGCGTTTACGACTGACGCACCCACGCCGTGAAGACCTCCGGAGACTTTGTAGCCCGATCCGTCGCCGCCAAACTTGCCTCCCGCATGGAGTGTCGTCATGACCGTCTCAAGTGCAGACACCTTGGTCTTGGGGTGGATGTCGACTGGGATACCTCGGCCGTTGTCGACGACGCGGATGCGATTGCCCGGGAGTATTGTGACCTCAATGCGATCTGCATAGCCGCCCATCGCCTCATCGCGTGAGTTGTCAAAAATCTCCCATACCAAGTGATGAAGACCATCGACACCTGTCGTACCGATGTACATACCAGGGCGCTTGCGTACTGGCTCAAGCCCTTCCAAAACACTGATCTGCTCAGCTCCGTATTTCTTTGTTTTTTCGTCTTTCGCCATTGGAAATAAAGCCTTTTAGATACCCCATTATAGCAAATTTTGAGGTGTTCTTCTATTTGACTTATTATTATATATATGATATAATTACTTTAGAATCATTAAAAATCAATACTATGCAGTTAAAATTTTATACATATCTCAGAAGCACAGAAAAGCTTTGCGATGCATGGAGTCTTATCATGACAAACGCTGTTAAGCATCCATGGGGGTCTGCCAAAAGAACCCGCCTTGAAAAAATGGCAGATCAAATTCAGTTTGAGTACAGACGTGTAGGAGAATTACGGGAACGTTACAAACACTTGCAGTCTTCCCATAAAGGACCACACGACCTAACTCTTCTTGCACCCAATCGCACTGGTGTGGTGAGATAAACTAACTAAGCAGAAAAACAGACACTCGTAACAATTTACGAGTGTTTTATTTATTTAAAATCCCAAACCGTTCCGCCATCGCGCAATACTCACACTTCTCCCCTGCTCCATACGTCTTGGCACAGCATGGACGTGTCATCCACGAGCCATCTTTTATATACGCATCATAGTCCTTGATATCTTGTCGCAGTCGTTCTATTTCTTGGTGTGAAATCTTTCTTGATTGAATTGCGTTTTTGTCACCCTGCTTTGCTTCAAGAAATACGAGTCGAGATTCTGACACGGTGGTATTGCCACGCGATACACCATTGATCAGATATGAGTACATTGAGAGCTGGCGCAAGTAGCTCGACATACGACCTTCGTCATCGGCCTTGTCGATCTCTCCACTCGTCTTGGTACTTCCTGTCTTCCAGTCAGTGACTCGCACTTCGTCGGTAATGATTGATTCAACTACGTCAATTTTCCCAGTGATTGTCAGATGCGCAAACTCTGCGTCGTGGTATGACAGCATCTTTTCTACTTCAAACGGTTGTGCGAGCTCACCTGCATACATCTTTTGCCAGCTCTCGATAATCGGTCGTGCTTCGCTTACAAAGCGCTTTGCTTGCACTTCATCATTTCTCGCCTCAATGAGTGCCGTCCGGAGCAATTCTTTTTCGGCGTCTGTTCCTCCTCGCAAGATATACTCGATCGTCTCATGGACCACATTTCCGACATGGAGCGAATCGTTGAGTGGTTCGGGCAGGCACAGCAAGTTGCGGAAGTACCACTTCCATGGGCACTCAAAGAAATTGTTGAGCATGGTGACTGATACTTTGCGCTTGTCGTATTCAGCCGCAACGAGAGACTTGATGCGCTCGGCTTGATCTACCGATACTGGTGCGGCCTTGGACACATAGACATCAGTGCCGTGCGCAAGCAACACCTTTTCGCTTTCTTCTCTACTTTCTTTGGTAAATATACTTTCCGGGAGCTCGAGAATGATCGACGCAAGGTCTTGGTCTCCTCCTGTATAACTTTGTCGTGCATATGAGATAGTTAGGAATTTCTTGGCACGTGTCATTGCCACATAGAGCTGACGCTTGGCGACATCGATAGAGTTTTCTGCTTGCATCGCTGCAATATCATCGGGAAGTACAAATGCGGCACGACGACTTCCCATGAGTGACTTCTCGTCCATATGCGCAATCCATACGCTTTCAAATTCCAAACCCTTCGACCCATGAAGTGTGAGGACCTTAATACCCTCTTGCGCACCAAAGACTGCAAGCGGGATGTCTTCGTCGTATGACTGCAATCGATCGATAAACACCAAGAAGTCTACAAGCATGATTTGCCCTTGCTTTGCAGTTTGTGCGAGCGCGAGATGAAGCAGTGTGCGTATGATTTCTACGCGGCGTCGTAGTACTTCATCATCAGTAACATCTGCAAGCAGTAGTTCAGTACCAATCATCTGTATCAATCCATATGCATCAATAGTAGCTGATGCGTCAATCCATGTTTGCAGTCGATTACCCCACGCAGCAATCTCTTCGTCTTCGGATTCGAGAATACTATTGATCGTAAGTTTGCGAGGATTGGTAGCAGCAAGAAATGCGTGGCCATTGATAGATGAAATACCGGTGAGTGGATCGAGCAGTGTGCGACTGAGTGCTATCGGATCAAACGGTTTATTGATCGCTTCAAGGATTGTAAAAAATCGTTTCGTATCGGGAAGTTCAAACAGTCGCAGTGATGACACTGCCGCCACGGGCAGGCCCATATCACGCAGTATCTCAACCGCCGCTTTGACTTGATAATTTTGTCGCATTAAAACAGCGCAATGGTTTGGATCAATACCTTCTTCTATTTTCTTTTTGATATCAAGCCCTGCGCGAAGTATTTCATCTCTTGGATAATCACATTCGATAAGTCGCAGCTGATGGACGCTCTCCGTATTTCCCACAAGTTTGCCGTCTGCCATTGAGCTCTGGAGTAGTGTCTCTGCTGCGTCGAGCACGACTTGCGTGGATCTGTAATTTTGGGTAAGGGTAATAAGCTCGGCTTTGCCAAAGGCATTCTTAAACCCTTCAAAGTACGCAAGCGATGCACCACCAAATCCGTAGATGAGCTGACGATCATCTCCCACGACAAAGAGGTTGGGCTTCTCAACTTCACCCCATACTTTCTTGAGAAAGTCGTTTTGAATCCCCGTCGAATCTTGGTGCTCATCCACAAGCACATAGAGGTATCGCTCGCGAATAGTTGCAGCTGCTTCGTCACTTTCTGACACAATCCGTACGAGGAGCTCGAGCACGTCATTGTAGTCAATGAGCCCTCGCTCCTTTTTGAGTGCTTCGTACTGCTGGTAAAAATCCGCAACTTCGAGACTTCGCTGCAAACTTTCGATGCGAGACTGTGCTTCCTTTTTGAGTTGACCCTTGCTTTCACCACGACTTGAAATGTTGGCAGGATCATTTGGTACGTGATCGATTTCTGCGGTGACCTTTTCTCTAAATACTTCAGGTGTAACGCCGTCACGTTTAAGTACTCCGATCAAGGACTTGAGATCACGGAAATACATTGAGGGATTGGCACGGGGTCGCAGATACTTCCAATCTCTACTTGTGAGGATTTCATCAAAGAATGCAACCGCCGCCGTGTCTTCGAGAAGCTCTGGAACCCGGCTGTCATCAAGCGCATCATGAAATTCTTCGATAACGTCGAGCGCAAATGCATGAAAGGTGGACACACGTACCTTGGTCGCCGTTGGACCAATGAGTCGGAGTAGTCGCTCGCGCATCGCCTTCACACCTGCGTTGGTAAATGTCAGACACAAGACGCCGTCTGCTGGTGTATCAGTCGAGTCGAGGATATGCGCAATGCGAAGCGAAAGCACCTGGGTCTTGCCCGTCCCCGGACCCGCGACCACCATCACAGGGCCATCTATCGTCTGTACAGCGCGTCGTTGCTCAGTATTTAAGCCTTGGAGAGCCTCAGTATAAGGATTCATGAGGGCATTCTACCACGTGCTATGATACCCCCATGTCTCGCATTCCTTTTGGTGTCCTGATCTCTATCATCCTGATTTTGGTGTCGTATTTCACGAGTAAAATGTACGCACTTGGCTTTCGGTTTGAAATCATCGCCAGCCGGGTTGCATTTGTAACATTTCTTATTGTCCCGATACTATTTGTGACCAGTGTTGTCCTTGCGCGAAGCGGACACATCGCCGCATCACTCTATCGAGAAATTCAGCTTTTGGCCGGGATCGGATTTTATCTCTTCATCGGTGCAATCCTCCTTGCACTTTGTCTCATCGTTGCAGCAATCGCAGGGACGCAGCTTCCGATCGGGATTGCCTGGGGCGTACTTGCACTCTCGCTTATCTTTGCAGCCGTCGGATACATCCAGTCAACATACATAACAATCACTCCGTACACCGTCACTCTCTCAGGAGCACCTGCATCATGGGAAGGCAGAACTGCAGTGTTGATTTCTGATACGCACGTTGGTCTCGTCAATCACAAAACATTTTCAAATACAGTCGTCGACAAAATTTTGGAAATCAAACCTGACTTTGTGCTGCATGCCGGAGACTTTTATGACGGGCCGCCAGTCGACACACTGCCGATTACCGCGAGCTGGAAACAGCTTACTCAGAGCATTCCGGTATTTTTTGGACCAGGCAATCACGAAGAATACGGCAACTACGGCGTACTCGTTGATTCGATCAGAGCTGCTGGTGTGACCGTCCTGGATGATAAAAAGGTAGTGCTCGATGGCGTACAGATCGCCGGGATCACCTACCGCGCAGGCAAAGACAATCCAGATGCAGCTCGCGCACTTGAGTCGCTTGGTATAACCGATCAAGAGCCTGCAATCCTCATCAATCACCCGCCAACTGCTCTTGCAGCAGCTGTTGCAAACCACGTCGATCTCCAGGTTTCTGGTCACACCCACAACGGGCAGTTTTGGCCGATGACGTATCTCGTACGCAAGATATACGACACGTACTACTATGGTCTCAAAGACTACGAGACAATGAAGGTTATCACGACCTCGGGCGTCGGCACGTTCGGTCCCCCATTTCGATTGTTCAACCCTCCGGAGCTTGTGCTTATCACGTTTAAGAGTAAATAAAAAAAAGCAGAAGGGTTTATTCTCCTGCTTTTGCTTTAATCAATTTTTCTTAATTATTCCATCCCGCAATAAGGGGGTAGCTCTTTTGCTTCTTAACTGAACTACAGCCATTAGAATTTTTCTTGTCATCTTTTCTTTTTTTTGTTTCAAGGTTTTTAGGCCTTTCATTTGATGGGGTGAGAGTATTGGTTGCAAAAGTATTTGCAACTAGGTCTGTTGTAGCAATAAGCTTTTCAAGACTTGCATTTGATAGTTTCATTTCAGAAATAAATACATCCATCTTTTTTGAAAATTCTGCCGGACTAGCTGCGGCAACACCTGAATTGGCATCAGCCTGTGTGCGTAGTTGTGCAATTGTATTTTCTCTGGTTTTTACTATTCCCTTGAGGCTATCCAAGGCCCTTACTGCAAGTTTTGCATTCTCCGCACATACTTCTACTGCTTCTGTAGCCTTGCGCTGAGTGGCAGTATCAGTTAGAATTACTGCTGTTGGACCAGCATCTTCCTCTTCTACTTTTGTAGTAGTTGGTGTTGAACCTTTGCCTGAAATGTTTTTACTTTTAGTAGTTTGCTTTGATTGAGAACTATTTTTACTGTAATGAGAATAAATTCCTCCGACAAAAATAGTTACAATTGCAGCCCCTACTGCAGTATTAAAGACCCATTTAGGGTATTTAAATCCTAACAAAGTTGTAAGTAAAGTGTGTAATAAAACAATACACCCTGCTACAAAGATCCACAAAGCTACTAGATGAGTAGCCCAATGTCTCTGCCACTCAAATGGCGTGAACCAGCGAAATAATGTCAATAGAGCAGTAGCGTACACTAAAATTACTGCTACATAATACCACCACGGTTTTTTCTTTCCGGCTGGTTGCCCAAGAAATGTGTTTAAAGTCGGTTTCATAATTATTCTTTTTTAAATTTACAAAATGAGTTTAATTCAATTTTTCATCATTATAGCAGAACATGATAAATTGTCAAATACCTCACTATGCCCAATGTTTGATCGCTTTGCAGAGGGTAGGAGATTCGAACTCCTGAGAGGATTGCTCCCCTGCCACCTTTCCAAGGTGGTGCACTAGACCGCTATGCGAACCCTCTAAATGCCCCTTATTCTACTGTGTTTTGAGTCAAATCTAAAGCGCCATATTAGTCAGCGCCTTGATGCGGGCTTCGACTGGCGGATGCGTCATAAAGAGCCCTGAGAGCCCTTTGCCGAGCCGTCCAAAGGGATTGGAGATATACATATGCGCAGTTGCGTTGGATGCGGTTTTCATCGGAGCGCTGTAGCTAGAGATTTTGCGAAGTGCGGATGCAAGTCCGTCGGGGTAGCGGGTCAGGAGCGCAGCTGAGGCATCTGCGAGATACTCGCGTTTGCGAGAGATAGCAAGCTGGATGAGGGTTGCAATAATTGGCGAGAGGATGATGAAAACAATCCCGATGATTGCAAGGATGCTGCCCCCATTACCCTCCCTATCGTCACTCCTGCGCCCTCCTCCCCACCATAGACTTCGCGTAAACATATCTGCAAGGATCGATACAAACCCCACAAGCACTGCCACCATACTCATGAGCAAGATGTCCCTGTTGCCAATGTGGGAGAGCTCGTGCGCGATCACCCCTTCGAGCTCAGTGCGTTCAAGCATCTCGAGAAGTCCTTGCGTCACTGCCACACTTGCGTGCTCAGCGTTCCGTCCAGTGGCAAATGCATTGGGTGCATTGTCCGCAATGATATATACCTTGGGCTTGGGAAGTCCTGCGGTGATCGAAAGGTTTTCGACGATATTGTGAAGCTCTGGATATTGTCCTTCAGTTGCCGGAACCGCTCGGGCCATCGAGAGCGCAATTTTATCCGAATACCAATACCCCGCAATATTCATCACGACTGAAAAAATAATCGCAATCGTAAGGATACCAGGATTGTGATAGTACCCTGCAAGGAAATACCCGAGCCCGAGCACGATCGCCAAAAACACCCCGACAAGGAGCCATGTTTTGGTGATATTTGCGGAGCGGTGAGTGTAGATGGTGGCCATACCCGCAGTATAGCAAACCCTGGATTACCAACTCCCGCCACCTCCGCCTCCTCCACCGCCGCCACTAAAACCGCCTCCACCAGAACCAGAAGTTGATGGTGCAACAAAGAAGTTTGATGAGAAGTTTTGCGAAAAGTCAGACATGAACGCACTTGCGACAAACGCATAGTGCGACACATACCAGGATGGTTGTGGGAGTGTCAGCCCTTCAAACGCCTTTGCCCATTTTTTCTCAAGACCAAACATGACTGCATACGGAAGCAATGCTTCGAAGAGTTTTGGATTTGTTTCAGGTGCATTATGAAATGCAATGCGGTCTTTCTCGGCAACGCGTATGTATTCTTTGAGGCCGAGCAAGTGCTCGCGTGCCAGTGCACCTTTCTTGGTCTTGGCGGGCATGATACTTTTGAAAAAGGCGTATAGACCAGCCGAAATTATGATGCTTATGACAAACACAATGGGAGTTAGCTCTTGTACAAATAATCGTCCAAATTCATGTGCAGTAAGGTCAAGTGCGCTCCATAGATACTTTGAAAGTGGTGATTGCAGAAATACGACAAACAAGGCTAGTATGAGTCCGAAATATTTTATATGCTTGCCTGTCGGAGAAACTTTGTCCAAGAAGGACTTCGGAAGAAAATCTTTGGTGTAATAGTCATTCTCAACTAAACGCTTTCGTATCGTAGTGGTGAGCGAGCCAGTAATCGCATACAAGCTATGATTTTGAGAAAGAATAGTCGATGATCCCACAGTCATGTGGTCAAATATTTCTTGGAGCAACTGCTTGTCAAAGAGAGGAGGTGTTTCATCAAGAAGCTTTGTAAGCGTAAGTGTGTAATCAATATGCTTCCCGATAAACTTCTTTTCTTCAGTTTGCTCGATCTTGATATATCCGCGCACTGCGAGCGAAAGCACTTCAGCAATGATATCTTTTCCACTAAAGGATTGATTGATGATCACTGCCGCTTCAAGTGGCGTGAGATTGTCGACGACATCGTACTCCGGCACGATAGTCCCTCGACCCTTGGCATCGCGTCCAATCCGGTGCCATTTCCTGAACATATATATACAAGTGATGATCGGGATACTTACTGGCCACCACAGTCCGACTGCTTCTGCGATTTTATCTTGTGTGGTGTGCATATAGGGCGTCACTATTCCCTTTGGAAATGAAGCCGCAATGGTAAATCCTTCACCTGCCCCGAGCGATCGTACTGCCTTGCTATCACATGTTTCTTTTGATCCTATGGGACCTACATAGCACGCCTGCTGAAGCGCTGTTGTCGTATCTGGAAGAAGTATACTCGCACTCGCCTTCTGTATGGCAAACGGCCATGCATTGCCGGTGACATTCCAATAGATCTCGTCGTAGGTGTCCAAATACGAAACTGCATTGGTTGCCGTATATCGGATCACATATATTTTCTCGCCAGCAAATGTCGCATTGGGATCTCCTATCTTGAGCCGCACATTGCCATTGTCCGTAAGTCGAGACCACTGATACGCACTTCCTGATGGAGTAGCTACAGAAATATCTTTGAGCATCATCTTCTCTCCCTTGGCATTCCGCGGTGTGATATCGCGATAGATGCCGTGTTTCTCAAGTCCTTCGGAGTCGTACACGATAGTCTCGACGACTGACACACTCGCGTCTGTGTTTACAGTTATTTGTGCATCAAAACTCTTAATGACTTCGGCATGCGCAGCGGTAGAAAAAACAAAAAACAACCCAATAGATAGTGTCAGGATCTTGAGGGTTGTTTTTACTGCTTGCATGTTATTTCGCAGATGCAACTACCTGAAGAAATATCTTTTGAGATTCTTCGGAAAGCATAGCTGGGATAGCAAATGTTACCGATTTAACAGTACGAAGGGTCATAAAATTTTTGAAACTTTCTGGTGCCGGATTTTTGATAACAATAATTGCTTGGTTTTCGCCCGATGGACCTTGAATAAAGATTCTATCTTCCATCAGTTTACCTGTTGATTCCATGGATTTACTTTCAATTTTCCAGTTTGATGGATATTGAAACGACACACCATTCCATGTTGTAGATTTCCAATCAGAGTATTGATTACTTGTCTCATCTTTTATTGATTGTGCTTGTGGAGTATTTTCTACTGCTCCCCAATAATTTACCTGTGATTTGTGGTTAATGAATGCAACAAGAGCAACTATGATTACCAACAAAATAACAATTACTTTTTTCATAGAAAATGATTGAGCGATTAAAACTTCACCTCAACTGGCTGGCTTTCTACGCCATTGTCGTCGATGTCAAAGAATTCAGACTTCTTGAAGCCAAACATGTTGGCGATGACGTTGCCCGGGAATACCTGAAGGCTGGTGTTGTAGTCGCGGACGTTGCCGTTGTAGAAGCGTCGTGCTGCCTGGATTTTGTTCTCAGTGTCAGAGAGTTCGCGTTGGAGTTCGAGGAAATTGGTATTGGCCTTGAGCTCGGGATACGCTTCGGCGATCCCAAAGAGTCCAGTGATGGCCTGCCCAAGGACTGCTTCGGTCTGGCTGTGCTCTCCCGCCGTGCGCGCACCCATTGCAGCAGAGCGAGCTGCGCTTATCTTTTCGAATGCGGTGTTTTCGTGGGTGGCATAGCCTTTGACGGTGTTTACGAGGTTGGGGATCAGGTCATAGCGGCGCTTGAGCTGGACTTCGATATCCGCCCATGCTTCCTGCACGCGGTTGCGCACGGTCACAAAGCCGTTGTAACTGACAATAAACCAGAGCACGATAATAGCGAGCACAATCAATATAATAGTCATACATTGAGTATACTCTTTTTGGGTTTGTTGACAATGGGTACATGTGGTGTATTATTTAGAAAACTTCCATATGCTAAAAGCAATTAAGCTGTTCATCAACGAACATTGGGGCATGATAGGTCTTATTATTGTATTCATAATAGTCGCCGTCTTTGTTCCAAAACAACACTAAATAAAATCCCCGGCATACACCGGGACTTTTTTTATTTCTTATTCTTCTTCTGATATTTCTCAAAGAGTACGAGAAGCGGACTTGCAAGGAATATCGATGAGTACGTCCCAAAAAACATACCGATCGCGAGCACGGTCGCAAAGAGTTGGGTCGACTTGGGCCCGACGATCGCAAGTGTGATCACCATGACGAGCACGACAAGGGACGTGTTGATCGAGCGAGCAAAGGTCTCGTTGAGACTTTCCCCTACCACCTGCTCAAACGGCAGGTTGTGCTTGTGGTCTGCGCCAAGGTGCTCGCGAATACGGTCAAAGACGACAATCGTATCGCTGATCGAGAGCGCAAGGGTCGTAAGGAGTGCCACCACAAAGAGCGTATCGAGTTCAGCTCCTGTGTAGTGTCCGAGGATCGCAAATGCACCAAGCGGGATCGCGATGTCGTGAATGAGTGCGATGATCACTGCTGCGCCGTACTTCCATGACGAGACCGGGTATGACACCTTGCGAAACGCATACGCCACAAAGAGAATAATTGCGATCAGTACGAGAATGATCGAGGTGATCGCCTTTTGTTTGAGCTCTGCACCCACTGATGGACCGATCGTCGTGAAGCTTGCCTCAGTTACTTTTGCATCTTTTGAAAGGGTTGCTACTACTGCGTTCTTTTCGGCTTCGGTGATCGTGTGCGTCTTGATACTGATGCCGTTGTCGCCGGTGGGCTGAATGAGTGCGTCGGGAAGTGTAGTCAGCGAAGACTTGATAGATGCAATTTCAGGGCGACCATTGGGGTATCTGACTTCGAGTTGGGATCCGCCTTTGAAATCAATCCCAAGTGGGATGCCAAACACTAGAACAGCTGCAATAGATATTGCCACAAAGAATGCTGAGAGCCCGATAAAGAATTTTTGAAATGTGATGACAAACATATGATTATTTGGTAAAGCCGCTGCTAAAGAGAAATCGTCCGAGCTTTGAACCTTCCATGGTCGGAAGTGAGCGCAAGAAGAGCTTGGTGATAAGGATTGCAGAGAGCAGCGCGACGACGACTCCGAGACCAAATGTCAGCGCAAATCCCTTGATCAGAGACGACCCAAACCAAAAGAGGATGATCGCAATGATGATGCTTGCGGTGTTGGCATCGCGGATCGAGTACCACGCACGCGCAAATCCTGCATCCATTGCTTCTGCTGCGACTTTGCCGCGTGCACGCTCTTCGCGATAGCGTTCAAAGATGAGGATGTTGGCATCGACTGCCATACCGATCGAGATGATAAATCCGGCGATACCTGCAGCAGAGAGCGTGACTGGGATAAATTTGTACAAGAGTAGCGTGATAACCACATAGAGCCCAAGTGCAAGCACGGCGACCACGCCGGGGAGTCGGTACCATATGATGAGAAAGAGTGCGATGATGATAAATCCGATAAGCGCGGCTTTGACCCCTGCTGCAATAGCTTCGGCACCAAGTGTTGCACCCACCGTCTGTGTCGAGATAAGTGAGATCGGTACGGGGAGTGCACCAGAGTTTAGACGTCCCACGAGCTGGCGTGCTTCATCAGGTGTGAGACTTCCTGATATTTGCGCCTGTCCACCTGAGATTGCCTCGCGCACCACGGGCGCAGAGATGACTGAACCATCAAGATAGATTGCGATGACCTTGCCGATGTTTTCTCCCGTGATCTTTTCGAAAAGCTTTGCACCTTCGTCATCAAACTGAAGCGATACGACTGGCTCGCCGGTCGTCGGGTGAAATTCGAGCTGCGCGCGCTTCAAGTACTTGCCATCAAGACCGGTCGCCACAAAGTTGTCGCCGGCGTTGATCTCGACCTGGCCGTCTTTGTTGACGGTTGCTTTTTGAGGCTCGTCTGACTGGACTTTGAATTCGAGAAACGGCGTCTGTCCGATCATTTCGATAGCCTTGTCGAGATCGGTGATACCGGGAAGCTCGACCGAAAGGCGCTGCTCACGCACACCGTTTACAAGCCCTGTCTGCACTTGCACCACCGGCTCACCGACCCCAAAGGCATTTACGCGACGCTCGATCACATCACGAAGTGCATCCATCGAATCCGCTACCTGACCCGCAGGAAGTTTACTTACATCAGCTTTATAGAGAAGTGAACTTCCTCCCGAAAGATCAAGTCCAAGCCTAAACGGATGTCGTGCCACGATGTCAGTGTGTGTACCAGTTACCGATCGAACGATAAGAAATCCCAAGAATGCTCCAATAATAAGTATCGCTCCCGAAAGTATTCGTCGTCTAAGCATAGTGTGGGCATTCTAGCGCTTTTTGGACACAAGGGCAACCAGTGTCGAGCGCTAGCCGTGATTTGCAACTTTCGAAAAAAGCTTGTGAAATAAGCATGAAATCAGCCATCCGAGGAGGCCTCCGACAAGTACGTCGACTGGATAATGTACGCCGATATAGATGCGCGATATGCCCACCAAGAGCGCAAAGAGTATGAGCAGAAGTCCGAGTCTCTTGTGATGCAGGTATACACTCACCGCAACTGCAATCGTAAGCGCCGTGTGCATCGATGGAAATGAGTACCCGCCTTGGTCTGGCACAAGCGCGATCACATCAGGGAGTACTGCAAAGGGGCGCGGGTATGCGACGAGGACTTTCATAAACTGTACCAATACAAACGTGGTGAGGAGCGTGAGTGCAAACTCAAGTGTCTGCGTGAGTCTATGCAGCGCACTGTAGTGATACTCTCTCGGATAGGCAACGAGCATGTAGCCGAGGACGAGCGCAATCATTGCATATGGCAGATAGTGCGTCACAAAAAGCATGAGTGTATCAAGAACGGCGTAGTGTCCTGCTGCTTGGTTGATCGTTGCAAATGCGATTGAATCAAAAGATTGCATATTATGTAAATCCTAAAAATTCGTTATGGATATCATCGGGGTGAATCGCACGCTCGTATCGCGCCATCGACAGTATCATACCGAGCCCGATGCACTCTCCAAGCAAGTGCGATCCGCCGTAGCTCATAAATGGAAGCGGAATGCCCGTCACGGGCATAATGCCGATATTCATCCCGACATTGATAATGACGTGCGTGCACAGCGCAATCGCATATCCCACACAAAAGAGCGTCTCGAAGTTGGATGCGCCAAACTTGGTATGCACGATGATCCGCCACAAGAGCACGCCAAAGCTTGCAATGATGACAAGTGCGCCGACAAGCCCCCACTCTTCGGCAAATGCCGCAAAGATGAAGTCAGTCTCGTACTCGGGCAGATAGTTGAGGCGTGACTGCGTGCCATACCCAAACCCCTTTCCCAAGACACCACCAGAGCCTACTGCGATCACTGACTGGTATGCGTTGTAGCCGCTCCCCCGGATGTCTGCGGTAGGATTGATAAAGGTCATGATGCGCGCCTTTTGGTACGGCTTAAACACCCCGATCCATGCGATAGAAAAGGTGACCGCCACCACTCCAAGCACGACCAAGATATGCTTCTTTGAAATCCCCGAGACGAGCGCCATGCCAAGCCAGAGCATGCCGACGACCATCGCAGAACCAAAATCCGGCTGGAGCAAAATAAGCCCGATCGGCAAAAGTGCGTAGAGGGCAGAGATGAGCAAATGATGGATGCGCTTGATCTCGATATGCCTGCGCGAAAAGTACTTGGCAAGGATGGCGATCACGGCAAGCTTGACGATGTCGGTCGGTTGAAATGAAAACCCGCCAAGATTAAACCAGCTTTGCGCTCCCTTTACCGTCTTGCCAAATATAAGCACGCCGACCAAGAGCGCGATCGAGATGCTATAGAGGATCACAATGTAGCGCGAGTCCCGAAAAAACCGCAGGTCGCTGCGCGCAATGCCAAAGACAAGCAGAAAGCCGATCCCGACCCACAAGAGCTGCTTGCTAAAAAAATTCACCTCTCCTCCAAATGACGTCATCGTCGCAAGTCCCCCGAGTATCATCGGCAGCGTCGCCGCAATCAGTACGAGATCAAACCCCTTTGTCCATCTGGCAAATCTCTGTATCATAGCGCACTCGAAGTAAACGGATTGGCCCGGGGGATGATCTCGATACGAGAGATCGGGACCGGCATCACAAAGGGCCACGTAAACGTAACGGTCTGACTACTCTCTCCAGGAAGCGACAAAAGAAGCGCCTGAGATGCATTTACTGCATTGTCGTCTTTGTCATAGAGGATGGCGACTACGTGCACATCGCGAAACGAGATGCGGCTCGTGTTTTCGATGGTTGCGGTGACGCGCGTAAGATCGGGCTGTGATTCGAGAAGTGTGCGATCTGTCTTGAGCACAACTTGCGAATAGGCACCAGGGATCTTTTCCCACGGAAGCGGCGGGAGAGTGCTAAAGCGTACAATGGCTGGCTTGACCGTGCCAGTCTTGATAAGCGTCTCAACAATAGCCGTGCGCCCCATGGTGCCGAGAAATGTCGAACCGGTGCGCTCTTGGATCAGGGTATTGTTTTCGTCGTACAGCTTGAAGCTATACCTGATCTGCCGTGCGGCTGCAGTCGGATACGTGTGCTCGATATACGCAACCGCATGCACAATGCCCGGACGTATATCAAACGTCCGCACCCATCTGACTTTGGGGTCCTGTAGTTCCCCTACGCAATAAAAGGTGCACGGCCCGCCACAGTCGACACCGACCTCGCCCTGGTTTTGCTTCTTGTCATAGCAGGTCGGAGCTACCTTGGTCGCCTGGCGTACGACAAGCGAGAGCGCGGTCGCAAGCACAAGAAGTACCAGCATCACAATAGTCAGTTTCCTCCGCTGTGCCCAGGTCATAATATGAGCAGTATAGCAAAAACCACTCCTTTTGAGAGTGGGTCTGGTGCATTAGTTATGAATATATCGATAGTCGGTACGGTATTGTTCTACGGGAGTAAGGTTGATCCTGAACGATCCTTCTACCAGAAGCTGTCTAGAGGTAAAGAGTTGAAGCTGTTTGAGCTGTACACGGTAATTGGTATTTCGCGTTGAGGGGCTCGTGAGCCACACCGTAAGAGTGAAGTGCTTGGTCTGACCATCATCAAGACGAAAGCCGTTTGTTTCAATAACAGCATCACTTGAAGTGATGGAGACTGAAGCAGAACTGATTATGTCATCTACACTTGGAGCGCCTGACGTCTGAAATACCAGTGCAAATGCGTTTGAGGCAGACACGGTTTTAGCAAGCTGTGAGCTCTGACCAAGGTACAGCGTCTCACCGACTGGCGTTATGCGGACAGGTATACTGTATACGACTGAAGTAATCTCGTTAGCTGCATTGGTCATGCTCGTGTAGCTCGGCGTCCCCATCACCACTTGGAGGTCGCTGATTTTGAAATTCTGATCAGACTGATCTTCGGCAACGCGTACACCGGCAGGCGTCACGTACCGGACTTTAATTTTGAAATTGGTGCCGTACTTTATTTGCGGCCAGCTGACCGTAGAAGGAAGGACGATGGGCTGCGAGCCGTCATTGAGCGTATTGCCGATGACCGGAAATGTCGTCACCTTGCGCGTAGTGGGATCTACCTGGAGCACATCGATGGCAATATCTGCATCTCGAGCAATAGTGCACGAGCTCCAGCTGACGAGGATCTGCTGTCCTGGCTTGTATTGCTCAGCACCATTGGGAGACAGCACGGTCAGGGACGGTGTCGCCGAACAGGTGGCGCTATTGAGCGCGAGTGCGCCGAGGTCTTGTGTGGAGGTCTTGAGTGTATACACCTTGCCGAGGATGACGAGCATCAATACTGCGAGCACTGCTACTGCGACCCCGTTCTTGGAAACCTTGCGTTGTGTTGTCATATACCACTATGGTACCACAGTGCAACAAAACCACCCATGCGGGCGGTTTTGTTAAAGACACTTCCCTATTTGTTGAGTACCTGGAGCGTGCGCGGACCGACAGCTCCTACTGTCGGGATGCCGTACTTGGCCTGGTACCGCTTCACTGCAGCCTGGGTCATCGTACCGAAGTACCCACTAATCTTGCTTGTGTATACTCCTTCGGCCTTGAGACGGTTTTGGAGTGCAGTCACATCTGCCCCACTCATACCGAGTTTGAGTTCACGAGTGAATGCGGCTTTTACAATTCCAGGAGTTGCTGGAGCAACTGGAGCAGGCGCGATCGTAGGCCGTCCGCCAGTACCAGAACATGGCATGCCTGTGACAGGACTAAACCCTACAGTTGAAGTACAGCCGGCAGGAAGTACAGGATTACTATTAGCAGTAGTAATACTAAAGTAATTATCAGAATCATCTACCATTGAAGGAGAGGAGCCTGTGACAAGTATTCGAATCTTGTAATTCAATCCATTATGCCATCCAAATGCAGGGGGAGGTAATAGTACCGTCTCTTCCCCATCATTACTGAATGTAACGTTGCCTGCATCATTTCTCAAAGGGTGCATGGCTGTTGGATTTGTGTGAGATAGAAGGTTAAGAGTGAGCGTTGCACTTGCAGGAATATTTTGAGTATTCCATTTTACTGTAATCTGTTGGCCTTCCGTATATGTCTCTCCTCCATTTGGAGACACAACTTGTAGTACAGGAGCTGTTGGAGATATTCCAGTAATGATGCTAAATGGTGCGTCACTAAAATCTACAAGATTTTGTGTGCCATCGTCACTTCTATATTCAACCTTCCAGTAATACGTACCCGGTGTTATGTTTGAATAATTACCAATCGTACCTATATTGCCGTACTTTATATAATCAGGTTCATTATTCTCTCCCCATCCTCCTCCGAAAGAATGAACGATTCCAGGGTTTGTAAGTGAAGGAAACTGAACAAGCGAAATTGTAGTTGTTCCATAAGGACGATACGTAAGCTTATAACTATAAGGAAGACTGTTATTCAATGAAAACTGTTCACCTCCGTTTGGAGATAATACAATAAGAGTCGGTGCAGCCTGCGGCGCAACAACTGTGATCGTATTGCCTTTGGCAAAGGGATAGCCGGGGGTACTAAACATCTTGCCGGCGCCGTTGCCAGCCGTCGTACCAGGGACTGTACCAAATCCACTAATGTAGGTCTTGAATGCACCTTCGGGAGCATTGGTCGGAATATCTGCATAGACAGTAAGCTTTTGGGGAGTATTTGCAGCGAGTGTCATTGGGCCAAATACATATGCACCGTCGTTGACACCGGGACCTGCCGTACTTGCAGTACGTGTAAGCTCGGTGAGTCCAGCATAGACGCGGACGTTGCCCATCGATGCAGTGCCCGTGCTCGGATCGGTCTGGATGTAGACGGTGCCGACCGTGAGATCGCAGGTCGCAGTCACATCGTATGCCGCAACGAGGACATTGTTGGTACCACTAGTCAGGGTCTGCGCTGGTGGCATAGTATCAGCGGGAGTTGCTGAAAGCTGCGCAACTCTGCACGTCGCCGCATGCGATGTAGCCGAGAATGCAAAGAACGAAAGTACGAGTGCAAAGAGTCCGATGAGTTTTTTCATGAAATACATATTAGAATAATGTCCACACTATACCACACTACTTCCAAATAGCAAAAGCCACCTCTTGCGAAGTGGCGTTTGATGCATTTAAGCGCACAGTCCTGGCAGCTACCTACTTTCCCCCATTAATGAAGTATCATCGGTTCTACAGGGCTTAACTTCTCTGTTCGGAATGGGAAGAGGTGTGACCCCTGCGACAAACCACCAAGACAGTGCGCTCAAATATTTTTTCTTTTTATTATGATTTCCAGATTTCCTAATAGGACTTGGGCAATTAGTACACCTCAGCTCAACCGATTGCTCGGCTTCCACTTAGTGCCTATCAACGTGATCATCTCTCACGGCCCTCAAACGATACCTCATCTTAGAACTGGCTTCCCTCTTAGATGCTTTCAGAGGTTATCCATTCCGAACATAGCTACCGGGCGGTCCAGCTGGCGCTAGAGCCCGTACACCAGAGGTTCGTTCACTCCGGTCCTCTCGTCACTTGTATTCCCCTATTTCTAGGAGTGTAGACTATACCTTCCTCCTCACCAACTTCGGTAGGGAGGGCTGCATGTTACCCATACGAGCAGTCATTTTCTATGAAATGATTCCTCTCTATATGAGTCCTCCGCGCAATGGCGGAAAGTCGTTACGGGGTCAAATTAAATAATTATTTAATCGACTTCCCACGGTATTACCTTAAAGAGGATTCCGGTCCTCAAGCAAATTATACACCCAAAGACCGTCAGGGTACATAATTCTCAGACCGAAACCATATGAAGGCTTCACCGTTATGAGCAGCATTGTCATCATAGATTACTCTATGAAGTAGCAAATTTTACTAGGAGCGAATTTCTTCAAGTATCAACGCCTGCAGTAGATAGGAGACCAACCTGTCTTACGCTTCTTTTCACTCATTACTGAATGGAATGGACTATATCACCTACTCAATGAGTAGCTCAACGTTATTCTAGTCTCTACGGGTAAGGGTAGCAATTTGCCAGCGGCAAATTGCGAACACTTATGCACAGAGAATGAATCCGGTGTTTCCAGGGATTCATTCTCCCGCTAAAGCCCTTTTCCCTCGGAATTGCCCCGTGAGATAGTGCGTGCGCAGCATCTCACGGGGTTTTCCCGATATTAGTTGAGGAGTGTTATATATGTCACCACATATAACCGCCGTAACTGGATGGTTCTCTTTATTACTATCTTTCTCTCATGCACTGTTTGCAGAACAATGCATGAGCGTTATTTTTATTAGACGAAAAGACTAAAACATATTTTATATGTGAATATTTTATTTTTAAAAAAATATTCAAAAAATTTCCTCAAGGATTCAGACGGTGAGTCAGTCAAAAGAGACTGTGATCGCGAACAGTACGCATGTAGTAGTCGAAACCACTTGCACCGTATGCTTGCGCGTCATACTTTTCACTTCCTCACGGTCTGAACCCAGCTCGCGTACCTTTTTAATTGGCGAA
>CAYYXE010000009.1:0-26349 GCA_964475655.1 uncultured Candidatus Saccharibacteria bacterium
CTCGGCCAGGTTTCTCAAGGTATCGAGCCGCTCATGTCGAATGCCTTTGTGAAGGACGTCGACAAGATGAAGGTCACCATCAAGAACCCTACCCTTGACGCCCTGCTTACCGAAAAAGGCCAAAACACTCCCGAAGTATGGGCAAGTATCCGTGACAACGACGGCTCAGTCCAGCATCTCGACTTCCTCACCGAGCACGAAAAGAAAGTCTTTCGTACATTCGCAGAGATCGATCAGCGCGCAATCATCGATCAGGCTGCAGATCGCCAAAAGTTCATTGATCAGGCGCAGTCGCTCAACATCATGATCGATCCAAGTATCCCAGCCAAGGATCTCAATGCTCTCTACCTTTATGCATGGGAGCAGGGGATCAAGACCCTCTACTATCAGCATTCCATGAATGCAGCACAGCAGTTTGGCCGCAAGAAGCTCCAAGAACAGGAATCCAAAAAACCAAAGGTCACTGTGATGGGGGAGGTGTGCGTGAATTGTGAGGCCTAATCGCAATCAATAAATAAGAAAAGCCACAGATGTTATTCTGTGGCTTTTGATTAAGCTGTGTCATGTTAAATTTTACCACTTACTTTTTTACAAAAAAGTGTAAGCATCATTCTCCAGTCAGCGCTTTTTTCAAGCTTCATTTTACGAGTCTCACTCCCAACCTCGCATGTATCCTCATTCATTCTGAAGAAAAACTCAGGAAGCTCCTGTTCCTCTTTAATCTTAAAACTTGCCCAGGTTAGGCAAAAAGGGAAATGATTATCTCCAATTTCATAAGAAGTTATACACATGTCATTATTTGTGTCTTCAAACGAATGAACATTAAGTTCTGCTGGTGTTGTATTAACAGCGCTTTTCAAATTAAGTAAAACCGCTAAAACTTTGCGGTAGGTCATGTAGTCGTACATATGCTTATTTTTTTAATTAAACAACTAAGTATCAAATGCATAATATCACATATAATATATATTGTCAATATTAACTAAATATGGTATAAATCTTTTGTTGCACCGAACGATCGCGCTCTAGCATATAGAGTGAGGAAAGTCCGAACACACAATGGTTCACTCCATACAGGTAGCGGGTAATGCCCGTCGTGCGCAAGCATAGGACTGCGAACAGAAACGATCCGATTTAGTTCGGCTGAAACGGCTAAATGTCTATCCGTGTGCAAGGCCGTGTCGTGTATCCACGTGGTATACGAAGTGCTGCTTGAGGTGTATGGCAACATACACCCTAGATAAATGATCGATAAAACAGAATTCGGCTTACGAGTGCAACATCATGAAAGAACGCCCCGATGAGGAGCGTTTTTTCTATTTCTTTGCTTTTACTTTTGCTTCGAGAATATTGAATCGGCTAACTAGTTTATCGAATTCGTATTTTGAAACAAATCGATCATTAAGCTCAAGGATATCCCGGCGTACTTTCTTGAAGTTCTCAGCAGTCTCTTCTTTGAAAGCCTTCATTTCATTTTTGAAGCCACCAAACTCCGCGCTTTGTCGGGCAAACCCTCTTGCAACCATCTGTGCAAGTTCATCGATAGTCATTTCTTTTTTGGTAGCCTTTTTCATATCATGAGTATAGCAAGCAGTATACCGTGTGCAACCGGTTGACTTTCTAGTAGTAATTTGCTAGTATGTACTTGTGAGTTAGATTCCACAAGTTTTTAACAACACAAATGCCCGGCAAAACCCCCTCACGGGGGTTTTGCCTTTGATGCTTGTCACATTTGTATAACACGATATACTAGATGAGTTCGTGATTTGCCATCGGCGGCTGCGCTCACATGGGCATTTGTGGTGGAGTTAGCACCCGCCGTTGCCAGATCAGGAAGACAAGGAAATATAACGACAAAAAAGAACTTACGAAAGTAGGTTCTTTTTTGTTGTGTGTATAGTATCTAGTATCCAACCAAAGAGTTGTTGGTTGGTATCTATTTCTGGATGAAATTGCAGTCCAATAATAGGCAGAGAGTTGTGCGTGATAATCTCAGTTCCGTGAAGAGAATGTGCGCATGATTCAAATTGTGGCGGAAGTGCAGCAATGCCTATTGTGTGTCCTTCGCGTACAGCAAGCGTATTGCTTCCTAGGGCAGTAGCAAGACTTTGATCTGTAATAGTAAGCTCCACTTCTCCTCGATGCGCTGTATCAAGCTCATGCAAAGAGCCTCCAAAGCTTGCAACGATAAGTTCGCAACCCAGACAAATACCAAGTATAGGGATACGGGTGGTGCGAACAAGCTCAATCTCTTCTCTATAGTATTCAGGATGTCGCAGTACAGTAGGGACATCGGACCCACCAGTGAGTACGATGCAATCAAACCGCTCAGTATTTGCAGTAGTTTTGATCTGATCTCGAGAAATAACTACAGCATCTTGAAATAGGGAAATGATTTGTTTCAGGTGCCTTGAATTGTTGTTGATGATAAGTGTACGCATACAATAAGTATACAAAATAAATTCAAAAAACTTTTTTATAAAAAATATTTCTAAAAATAATTTTTCAAAAATAAAAAAGTTATCCACACTTTTTTATTTATTTTTATTGCATGTGTGTGTGATGCACGAGATAATTATATGGTAAGTGATGATAACGCGTTCAATCACAACAGTGGTCGATCATCACTCAAACATTACCAGAACAAGAAATATTCTATGGCAGCAAAAAAGAAAGCAGCAAAGAAGAAGTCAGCTAAGAAGGCTACAAAGAAGGTAGCAAAGAAGAAGGCTTCAAAGAAGAAGCGATAATCGTTTCTCCAATCTCTTTCCACTTATACAAAACCTCCCGTTTGGGAGTTTTTGTTTTGCACATACTATTGTTGTTTAGAATTTCAAAGGAGTATTCATTGAGCCGTCTTTCGCAGGGCGACTGGCCCGAGAATGAGCGATTTTCCAGCAGGAAAATACGCGACGGCGAAAGGGATACTCCTTTGAAATTCGCCTGTCCAAAGCACCTATTTTGTGGTAGTATGTGGGTCTTATGGCATTTCTCCAGTCTATCTTTGACCGAGGCGCGCTCTCTCGCTACCAAAAGAAGGTGGCGGCTATCAATGCGCTCGAAGACAAGGTATCCCAGCTTGCATCCAGTGATTTCCCTGCAGAAACAGCTGCGCTGAAGGCGCGTCTTGCAAACGGCGAATCGCTCGATGATCTATTGCCCGAAGCATTTGCGCTTGTGCGTGAAGCGGCAAAGCGCACGCTCGGCAAGCGCCACTATGACGTGCAACTGATCGGAGGCATGGTGCTCCACGAAAGCAAGATCGCCGAGATGCGCACCGGTGAAGGAAAGACGCTTGTCGCGACACTGCCGACCTACCTCAACGCGCTCGCCGGCAAGGGCGTACATGTGGTGACGGTCAACGACTATCTCGCGCGACGCGATGCGACATGGATGGGAGAGGTGTATCACTTCCTCGGTCTCTCGATCGGTGTTATCAATGATCAAAACCAATCATTTATATACGATCCTGCCCACCAAGAGCTTGACCAAGAGCGCGACGACAAGGGTGCGTTTAAAGTAGTGCAGCAGTTTTTGCGTCCTGCATCTCGCACCGACGCATATGCTGCAGACATCACCTACGGTACCAACAGTCAGTACGGCTTTGATTATCTCCGCGACAATCTTGTACAGCAAAAGGAGCAGATCGTCCAGCGCGGGCACTTCTTTGCAGTAGTCGACGAAGTAGACTCGATCTTGATCGACGAAAGCCGCACCCCGCTCATCATCTCAAGCCCCATCGCCGAGTCCGAAGGTTTGTACAAGACCGTGACCAAGATCGCCGCAACCCTTGAAAAGGACACAGACTATAAGCTCGACGAAAAGCAAAAGGCGATCCAGCTCACAGATGACGGCATCACGAAGGCAGAGAAGGCGCTCGGTATCACCGATCTCTATACGGAGCAAAGCATCAAATATGTGCACTATCTCGAGACCGCGATCCGTGCACGTGCACTCTTTCACAAAGACAAGGACTATGTGATAAAGGATGGGGAAGTGATCATTGTCGATCCGTTTACGGGCCGCATGCAGCCAGGGCGTCGCTGGAGCGAGGGCTTGCATCAGGCGATCGAGGCAAAGGAGGGCGTAAAGATAGAGCAAGAAACTCGCTCTATTGCTTCTATTACCTACCAAAACTACTTCAAACTTTATGAGAAGCTCTCTGGTATGACGGGTACTGCTAAGACGTCCGAGGAAGAGTTTATGAAAGTATATGGACTTGCTGTGGTGACGGTTCCACCACACCGAAAGAGTCAGCGTATCGACCACAGCGACCTTATCTTTATGACCGAAGACGGGAAGTTTCAGGCGATTGCGCGCAAAGTCAAAGAACTTCACGCAAAGGGTCAGCCCGTACTCATCGGTACGGTGTCAGTTGAGAAAAACGAGCTCCTCAGCGCATATCTCAAGCGTGAAGGTATCCCGCATCAGGTGCTCAACGCCAAGAACCATGAGTCCGAAGGCTCGGTCACTGCTCAAGCCGGACAAAAGGGAAGTGTGGTGATCGCAACCAACATGGCGGGTCGTGGAGTCGACATCCTGCTCGGCGGCAATCCTTCGACGCTTGATGAGCAAGAAGAAGTCCGAGCTATTGGCGGACTCTTTGTGATCGGTACGGAGCGCCACGAAGCGCGCCGCATCGACAACCAGCTTCGCGGCCGTGCCGGACGACAAGGAGACCCGGGTGAGACGCAGTTTTATGTATCGCTCGATGACGACCTTATGCGCATCTTTGGTTCCGAACGCATCAAGGGTATGATGGGGCGTCTGGGCATGCAAGAAGATCAGCCGATCACCAACGGCATTGTCTCTCGAGCACTCGAATCCGCCCAAAAGAAGATCGAAGGCTTCAACTTTGATGCTCGCAAGTACACACTTGAGTATGACACGGTCTTGGCATACCAGCGCGGGATCGTCTATGACCGACGCCGGGCTATGGTGCTCGGCGATCGAGGGCATATCGAAAGCACGCTCCGCGCCCTTACCGACCCTTCTTTTGAAGATGTCATTGCACAGAAGGTGAAGGAGCTTGGAGAAGACGCCTTTTGGGAGCACGTCCGTCGGGTCGTCCTCTATGTGACGGATCTCCTTTGGGTGGAGCATATCGACACGATGGAGCACATGCGCCAGTCAGTGGGGCTACGCTCGTACGGCCAGCGCGAGCCGCTTGTCGAGTACAAAAAGGAAGCTACTCGACTCTTTCGCGAGATGGAAAGCCGCCTCAAAGAGCAGGTACTTGCAATGGTAACGGCAGCAAGTGCCCCCAAATCCTAAAAAGGGAAGGGAATCGCCAAAAAGCCTTATTTAGGTGTATTTATATAACAATTTATTTGCATACCTGTCAAACACTATGGTCCAAAAAAGCCTTATAAAATAAGGCTTTTTTATGTTTGACACTCGGTAAATCAATGGTATAACTATTGACATTTTATACTCGCTATGCTATTATATTGACATGCCCAACACACGTTGGGACTTTCTCTTCTAAGGGGGTATCACCTCTGACGATAGAAATTCACCGTCACGAAGTTCCTCCGGAGCTCAACCGGAACATATGACATACACAACAAAACTTTTTGTTCAGTCGTTCGTTATTGTCCCCCTTATGGCTACAACGCTCTCGATGAATGTAGTAACCACTACGATCACCGAAGCAGTCCAAAAGGCGGTTGCCGCTGAAACCCAGCTTTCACCCGAAGAGCAGAAGCTCCAGGATGAACGTGAGGCAAAGGCTGCAAAGATCGACGCGTACTTTGCCAAGTATGACCTCCCGCTCGCGGGTCACGGCATGCACTTTGTACTCGTTGCTGAAAAGAATGAGCTTGACCCATACCTTCTCCCTGCTATTGCAATGCGAGAATCTACGGGTGGTAAGTTCATTATCAAGAAGAATATGAACCCGTTTGGTTGGGGTAGTGGGACAATTAAGTTCCAAGACTTCGACGAAGCGATCGATACCGTTGGGCGTCATATCGGAGGAATGGACCCTGATCTTAAGACCTCAAGGTATTATGCAAATAAGACTACTGAGCAGAAGCTTAAGGCCTACAACTCAGTTATCCCTGCCTATACTAAAGAAATCTTTAGTATCATGGCCAAGATCGAAAACACTGAAGCATAAAACTTAATACAAAAACCCACCAGCGATGGTGGGTTTTTGTATGGTAATAAAAAAAAGACCCAAAAGCGGTCTTTTAAATAAATCATATGAGCTGGAGTTGCTGCACTGGTTTTTTGAGGTATTCGTTATACAACGACCGTGCAAGAGATTTTACTCTTTCTGTAAGTGTGTTGTACTTCCACGGGGCATGTATGCCTAACTTCTCATATATTTTTATACATGAACTTTTCATGACACCCACGTTTTGGGTTGTTGTAAGTTCATCGCCATACAGCTTGACTGCTCCACAGAGCTCTTTCTCTGACTCGTCGAGGTCTTGTCCTAGGCGTAATTTTTCTCCAACTATAGAAAACTTTTGTTGAGCTTTTTCATATCGCTCTTTTGCAATTTCTTGCTTAGATCTTTGTTTTCTCATTGAACTAATTGGTTTTGTTTGGTTAGTACTATAGCACTATCATTAGCGAAGTCAACTACACCAGCACTTTCACCTTATCAATAATGATCGACTTCTTGTCGTTTTTGTCAGAGACACTGCACTGCAGTACGAGGATGGCGCCCTCGGTCACGATGGTGCCGTATTCTTTGTAGGCTTCGGGGAAGAGCACTGCCTCTGCAGCTCCCGTCTTGTCGCGCAGCGTGATAAATGCCATGCGGGTGCCCGACTTGGTCATAAACTGCTTCACCCCTTCGACGCAGGCGATCAGTATCTGGTCGCGAGCGTTTTTCTTGGTCATAAGGGTCGCAATAGAGTTTTTGGATTTCTCGATCTGCTCCGCAAATCGGTCGAGGGGGTGGCCGGAGATATAGAGTCCGAGCAGCTCTTTTTCCCACGTGAGCTTCGTCGTCATATCCGCAGGTGGGACATCGGTTAGAGTGAGCACGCTCTTGGGGGCGTGTTCTCCGAGATCACCAAAGAGGCTGTACTCGACAGGACCAGAGGATGCAGTATCTTTGTGAAAGGTGAGTAGTGCGTCGAGGTTTGCCAGGAGCTTGCCGCGCTCCCCAAACGCATCGAGTGCGCCGCACATGATGAGGGCTTCGAGGGACTTTTTGTTGAGGTTCTTGTGTTTGACACGCTCGAGGAAATTTTCGATGGATGTGTACGGTCCATGCTCTTTGCGCTCCTTGATGATGGCTTTGCCGATTTCATTCCCAAAGTTTTTGATGTTGCCAAGTCCGAAGCGAATGTTGGTGGTCACCTCGCCGTCTTCTACGACGACGGTAAAGTCTGAGAAGGATTCATTGATGTCTGGCGGCAGGATAGTGAAGCCCATGCGCCGCGCCTCCGTGATGTATTCACTGCAGGTCTCGATGTCGCCGGCTTCTGCAGTCATACAGGCAGTCATGTATTCTGCGGGGTAGTTGGCCTTCAGATACGCAGTCTTGTAGGCGACCATGCCGTAGCTTGCCGCGTGGGCTTTGTTGAACCCGTACGCCGCAAATGGTTCGATGAGCTTCCAGAGCTCGTCGATCTTTTTTTTCTCGAGGCCGCCATGCTCTTTGCAGCCTGTATAAAACTTTTCTTTCTGCGCAGCCATTTCTGCGGGGATTTTCTTTCCCATGGCCTTGCGGAATTTGTCAGCTTCTCCCCAGTCGTATCCGGCGAGTCGGATGGCCGTGATCAAGACGTCGTCTTGGTAGACCAAGAGTCCATAGGAAGCAGTGAGGTCATCTTGTAGTCTCGGATCGGGATACCGGATAAGGCTTGGATTTTGTTTGCGTTTGATGTATTCAGGGATCACTTCCATCGGTCCCGGACGATAGAGTGCCACGATCGCCATCAAGTCGTCGACCGTCGTCGGCTTCAGATCCTTGATCGCAGCGGTCATGCCGCTACTTGCCATCTGAAATACTCCCACCGTCTCACCGCGAGAGAGCATGGCAAATACCTTGTTGTCATCAAGGGGTACTTTGTCGATATCGATATCGATACCGCGGATCTTCTTGATACGATCAAGTGCTCCCGTGATGAACTGCAGGTTGCGGATCCCCAGCATGTCAAACTTGGGCATGTTGACCACACCGTCGCGCCCACCTGAGAACATATCGTACTGCGTGATGATTTTGTTTTCACCTTTGGGGTCGTACTGGATCGGGGTGAACTCCGTGATGTCGGGGACCGGAGCGATGACGACTCCTGCCGCATGGATCGAGACGTGCCGGACGTTGCCTTCGATCTTTTTGGCCATGTCGATGATCTCGCGTGTCGGACGATCATTGTCATAGTCTGTTTTGAGCTCGGGCACGATCTCTAGTGCATGATCGATCGTCATCGGAAATCCTTGGGAACCCATCGGGATCATCTTGGAGATCTTGTCACCGACTGCATACGGGTAGCCGAGCGCGCGTGCCACGTCCCGCACGCTTCCACGGGCCGCCATCGTTCCAAACGTACAGATCTGGGCGACTGCTCCCATGCCGTATTTCTCACGCACATACATGATAAGGTCATCGCGGCGGTCGTCGGCAATGTCGAGGTCGATATCGGGAATACCGGGACGTAACGGATTCAAGAATCGTTCAAAGGGGAGCTTGTATTTGATCGGGTCCACTGTCGTGATGCCGCAGAGAAATGAGACAAGTGAACCCGCGGCACTTCCTCGGGTATTGGTATAGATGCCCATATGGCGTGCAGCTCTGACGAGATCTGCTTCGACGAGGAAGTATGAGGAGAAGCCCTTGTTCTTGATGATGTCGAGCTCGAAGTCGATGCGTGCATGAGTCTCGGGCGTGTCCGGGTACTGCATGTCCTTGAGGCCTTGATAGGTAGCCTTGCGCAGCTCTGTGTCGTAGTCCGAGCCTTCGGGGATCGGATAGGTCGGAAATCTCCAAGGCGAGAGCTCGATCTCGAGGTCTACACTATCGGCAAGTTTCATGGTGTTTTCGACTGCACCGGGGATATCTTTAAAAATTTCTCTGGCTTCATCCGGGCTGATAAATGAGTAATTGCCGGCCTTCATGGAGATTTTGTTTTCACCCACGATCGTACCGGTATTGATCGCCACAAGCGTGTCATGTGCTTCTGCGTCATCGGGGTGCAAATAGTGCGAGTCCCACGTGCCAACGATGGGCAGCTCCAGTTCTTGTGCAATATCGATAATGATCGGAATCAAAGGCATGTACCAGTCAATCTCTTTGTGATTCATTACTTCTACGTATACGTTTTCTTTGCCAAAGGTATCGATGTAGAACTCGAGCAGCTTCTTTGCTTCCTCTTTATTTTCATTTTTGAGATGAGTGATAAATCGGCTCCCTGGACACCCCGAGAGACAGATCACACCTTCTGCGTGCTCTTTGAGCAATGCTTCGTCCATGCGCGGTTTGTAATAGTAGCCTTCGAGGTTTGATTTCGATACAAGCTTCATCAAGTTTTTGTAGCCCGTATTGTTTTTAGCAAGGAGGGTGAGGTGATAGCGCTTGGAGTCAATCCCAGGTTCCTTGTCGTGTCTTGTGCGTTCCGCGATGTAGGCTTCGACACCGATGATCGGTTTGATCTCGTGCTTTTTGCATTCGGTATAAAACTCAATGGCGCCGTGCATGGCACCGTGGTCGGTCAGCGCAAGGGCGGGCATGCCGTACCCCTTCGCCTTTTTGACCAAATCCGGGATCTTGGAAAGGCCATCGAGGAGAGAGTAGTGAGAATGCGTGTGGAGATGCACAAATGACATGGAGAGCATTATAGCAGTCAAAACCAGGGTCTGTTATATTGACACTACATGGCAAAAAAGAGCAAAAAACAAGCTTGGATAGTAGGTATAGATGAAGTGGGCAGGGGGCCGCTCGCGGGGCCGGTGACGGTCTGTGCTGTGGCAACGCCCTATGCGTCCTACAAAAAGGCGCGATGGGCTGGACTTACTGATTCCAAGCAGCTTTCTCCCAAACAGAGGGAAGTATGGCACGCGAAGGCACGGGCCCTTGAACAAGAGGGAACGATCACGATTGCCCTCGTCTCGCAAACCGCAGCGCAGATCGATCGAAAGGGTATTTCGTCCTGCATCAGGGCGTGTATCGCCAAAAGCCTGCAGCTCCTCAACCTCGATCCAACCAAAACAAAAGTACTGCTCGATGGGGGACTGAAGGCTCCTCTAGAATACGTCGATCAAACAACAGTCATCAAGGGCGACCAAAAGCACAAGATTATAAGCCTCGCCTCAGTGGTCGCAAAGGTCACTCGAGACGCCTATATGATCAAAATCTCTGCCACATACCCCGGCTACGGATGGGCCCGCAATAAGGGGTATGGCACTGCATCTCACTACAAAGCCCTCAAAAAGCTATATATTACAAGGCTCCATAGGAAGTCCTTCTTAAGGGGGATACTTGACATTTAGTATATAATATGCTATTATGTATACGAATCTAAAAATATATTTAAAACATATAAAACAAGCACATTATGAAAAAAATACTCATAGTTTTGATAGTTGCTCTTATGGGCACTACTGCAGTAGAGGCACAGAAAAAGGAAATGCCAACTACAACAGTGGAATTAAAACTGATTCCCGATTCGATTGTCATTGAAGCAAAAGACGACACATCGTACATTATTGTAACCAACGGAAATGGATTCCTAACAAAAAGCTCGGCACTTTTCAGGAAAATAGTTGACTGGATGTCCAATGATAAGCCTGGAGATAATGAAAACAGGCATGTGACCATAGAAGGGACCTCGTTTGAGTCACTCTCAAAGTTTTACCGCAGCGAATTTAAAACAGAAAAAGACGCTGATGAAGAAACAAAAAAGAGGATGAAAAGTGCAAAAAAGAGGGCAATGGAATTGAACGGTCACCTTTATCGGCTTAGTGGATATCTGACTGATTCTCGGACAAAATCTGGAGCAACTGCGGAAATGAAAGAAGAGGAAAAGAAAGAAATCCCTAAGGACACATGGCTCAGGCTCAACAAAGACAATTAATAACACTCTGCAACCGCAGAATAATCCCCTTCACAACTGAAGGGGATTTTTTATTATCCATCTTTGGGAGCAAAACCCTCGCCTTCAGGCGATCCCTTCAGGATATTGTGGTTTGTGAGTGTCGTTCGAAAAAGAATGTCTCTAGACACTAAGTCACTCTTTGTGACTATACTTCGCACTTCAGTGCAAAACTGAAACTTCCGTCTTTAGACGGAAGTGGTTCATTTGAATGGTAGGGTATATACTAGTAGGTATTACAACTCAATTTTTATATCAATGACCAACAAAGTACTACTCGGACTTATTCTTGCAGTTGCGATCGGCGTAGTCGTCGTCGGCAGCAGCGACAAGGCGCGCATGCAGCCAGCCGCAGCGATCACTGCAGTATCCAAGACTGTGGCAGATACCAAGACACCTGCTGTGCAAGCACCAGATCTCACGATCGGTGCGGATACTTCCAATCTCTCCACGTTTGTTGCGGCGGCGCAGGCAGTAGATCTCGCTGGGGCGCTCCAAGAAAAAGGCGGATCATATACCATCTTTGCTCCCAGCGACAAAGCATTTGAGGCATACGCAGGCGGTGACGAAAAGGCGCTCTTTGAGTCAAACACCAAGACAAGTCTCAGTGCACTTCTGAAGTATCACGTTGTGGCAGGCAGGTATACGATAACCGACCTCAAAGACGGGATGACTCTAGTGACTATAAGCGGGGAGAAGATTACGGTAACTGAAGAAAAAGGCACCATTCGCATCAACGGTGTCGTTGTCGGAAATCCACAAAACACGACCGGGGATAATATCGTCTATCTGGCTAGTGCGGTGTTCTCTACAAGAAATGGCGCGGGAGTTGTAGTTGCTACACCTACCCCCGATGTTCCCACAAACCCTGAAGGCAGGAGCGAGCAGCGCATCGTCTGCGTCGATAATGGTGATGGAACTATTACATACTGGGACGAAAGTCGTAGCGGGATTGGTCTCGGGTTCCTTGGAACTATTTGGGGGAAATGGCGTCAAACGTCTGAGTCACAAACGGTCAACAGTGAGGGAAAGGGATGTAGATGGCTTCCTGGCTTTGTCGAGTACACCATAGATCTTCCTACAGAACCCACCAAAGACTATAGTGGTGTGACCAGAAACGATGACCTTGCTCTTGATGCTCTAAAACAGGAGATCCGTGCGATATGCACTGACAATGGTGACGGCACGGCATTCATTGAGACAAAGGTACGCCAGTCAGTACTCTGGATATTTCACACCTGGAAGACAACAACCAGTGCGCAGATCAAAGGAAATTGCAAATAAGTACAAAATAAACCCCCCGAATATCGGGGGGTTTGTGTTACAGGCGTAACGGATTTTTTAATTTTTTTGTATTGGCTACTGTGTCCAGTAGCCAGCAGGCGCAGCCTTTTTTCCATGTAAATACTGCGTTGCCAGTTGCAGATATGGGTGCAAATAGCGTTTTATCAGTTTTGGTTCGCAGATTCATTGCGAACCGTGCCTGCACACGGCCAATAGGGCTTTCTGTGGCGTTAACGACACCGTTTGGCAGGATTTTTGCACTACGCATAAGTGCAATCTCTGCTCTGTGTGAGCGTTTGACGCCATACAGTAGAGAGGGGTGTGCACAAGAGATCAACCATGGCACAGCGACGAATACCCATACTAGTACTTTCATATAAGAATTTTTAAATGATAGATTACGTTTTTTTAACTATAGGTATCATTCATTATTTGTCAAGCTTCCCTCTATATGAAGTTTTCCTCTTTGTGTGCATGAGTGCACTTGCTATACTTTTTAGCATGAAAGTGCTCGTTATCGAAGATGACGGTGATATTGCACGCATACTCAAAAAGGGGCTCGGCGCCGAGCTGTGTGTTGTGGATGTTGCATCTAGTGGCGCAGACGGGATCATGTACGCACGGCTCAACGAATACGATGCGATTGTCCTTGACCTTCATCTAGGAGACATGCGAGGAGACGCCGTTGCTCGCACTATTCGTTCTAGCAAGCCTTCTATCCCAATCCTTGTGCTCAGTGTCGAAAGCGCTGTCGAGACCAAGATAGAGCTCCTTGCACTTTGCGATGACTACATGACGAAGCCGTTTTCTTTGTGTGAGCTTGTCATGCGATTGCGCGCAGTGACTCGACGAGGGAGTGTGGTAAGAGATCCGGTGTTGTGTGTGGGTACACTTACACTCGATTCGTGTACGTATACCGTCAACCTCGAAGGTGAGCGGGTGCAGCTTCGCAACAAAGAATTTGCGCTCCTCGAGTACCTTATGCAACATCAGGGCATGGTGCTTTCTCGGGAAATGATCCTCTCGCATGTGTGGGATATGCATGCCGATCCGTTTACCAACACGGTCGACACACACATCAGACTTCTACGCAAAAAGCTTGAGACGCCAGAGCGCACCTTCATTCACACTGTCCCCAAGCGTGGCTATCGATTTTCGCTTCAGTAATATGATACGGCCATGCAACGCTATCCGAGGAGTCTTTGGCATATTGTCGTCTACGCAGCGGTATTGCTTGTCGGAGAAGCCGTGTACCAAAGTGCTCTTGAGTTGTGGAGTTATTTTAGTGACCAGCCGCTCTCGGTGACCAGTGGTATGAGTGCAGGGAGCGCAATTGTCATGACTGCAATCTGTGTTGACCCTGTTCGGTACTACGTGTTTCGCGCCGTAGCTCGTTGGTGTCCCGGCAGTGATACAGTACACGGACGCAGCGCATACCGCGAACTACTTTCAGATATTTCGCACAACATCCAGACGCCACTTGCCATTGCGCAAGGTGAACTCGAACTCCTCGGTATCGATCGCGCTGCTACAGCACGACAGGCACTTACCAAGGTATCCACTATCATTGGACGACTTACAAAGCTTGCCGTACTCGAAGAAGAGACGAAAGAATCAGTCGATTTCTCTTTGATCGTCAAAGAAGAAATCGAGTACGTGCGACTTGTTGCCCAAGAGGAAGGTGTGCGTATTGATGCAGATATAGATCCAGATATTTATATATACGGAAATGCAGGTCTCCTTCAAGAGATGCTACTGAATATCTTGCATAATGCGATGAAGTATAGAACCTCTGACAAGCCTACAATCTCTATCAGGCTCCATGCCTGTGATACTATCGAACTAACGGTTCGGGATAACGGGCTCGGTATTGCAGCAGAACACATACCGCACGTATTCAAGCGGTTTTATCGCAGTAGTACTGTGCGAGATAAGTACCCAGGTGATGGGCTCGGCCTTGCCTTTGTTGAGCGAGTAGTTGCTGTACACCAAGGCACTATTAGTCTTACTAGTGAACTAGGGGTCGGAACACAAATTGTGCTTAGGTTTTCTCGTCTCGTGCATCGGTGATGCTACTGCTGATGTTTCTCTAAACGCAAGGTAGTGCTATAGTACGGGGAGTATATGGATTTACGCACGTTTCGGTCCTGGTTTGACGAACAATGGATAGCAGTATTGGATACCAAGATACATGCATATGTCTCAAAAAGTACCCATAGTGAAATACAGAGCATAAGCACCTACGTGCAGCTGCTCGCTCGAGATGGGAAGCGCTTCCGTCCGTATCTGACCTATCTTGCGCTCGGGCAGTCCGATCCCCACGAGCACGTGGAGCTGTTGTGCGCTATTGAGCTCCTGCACCTCTTTGCGCTCGTGCACGATGACATCATGGACAACGGCACGACCCGTCATGGAGTCGCCTGTGCACATCGGAAGTTTGGCGAGCAGTACCACTCAAGTCGCATCGGAGATGGCGTTGCGATACTGCTCGGAGATCTTATCTTTGCGTGGAGCTATGAGTCGATGCTTTCGTATGCACATACACATCCACAGCAGGCAAACGTCCTCATCGATGTCTGGAGCGAACTCATCCGAGAAGTGATTCATGGGCAGATGATCGATGTGATTTCTCCGACTCAGCCGCCCTTTACCCAAGAATTGATCGAGCAAAAGATGTATCTCAAGACTGCTCGGTATTCATTTGTGCAGCCAATGCGACTTGGGTTTGCTGCAGCTGGTGTACTTGATCAAAATAATGAGTTTGCAGAAACATATGGCCGATCGCTCGGACTTATGTTTCAACTCCAAGACGATCTGATTGATGTGACAGAGGGACATGACAAGTCCTCGTTTCTGGATATAGAGACCAAACAACAAACCCTTCTCTCGTGGTATATGCAAACAAAGGCAGCTGATGTCTCCAAAACGCAGTTTGCTCAATACTTTGGAAAGACGCTCACCGATGATGACAAGAGAACAGTAGCAACACTGCTTCAGGAGAGTGGTGCGCGTGCGTATGTCGAAACGCAAATCGAGAAGTATTATCAGGAGGCGTCTACGTATGCACCTACTGATGTGTGGAAGGCGGTAGCTGCGATGGTATACGTGCGAAGTAACTAACATGTTCCAAAGCGCTCGATCAATTATCAAACACTATGGCACCGGGTACTACCGAGCAACATTTCTTTTTCCCAAAAAGGTGCGAGAAGCGGTGTGGGCGCTGTATCGATTTGTACGAATTCCTGACGAGATAGTCGATACTGAGCTGGCTGACAAAAACGCAAAGCTTCGTGCATGGGAAGATGCGTGGGGTGTAGTTGTGCGTGGCGGTGATACCACAAATGAAGTGATGTGTAACTTTAAACAGACGGCAGATACATATAGTATCCCGCTTGTGTATATACCTGATTTTTTTGCGGCGATGCGACAGGATCTCACCAAAGACCGCTATGCGACCTATGTAGAACTTGAGCAGTACATGCACGGCTCGGCAACGGTCGTGGGGTACATGATGAGTCATATCATTGGGTTTCGGGAGGGTGCACTCCCGTATGCTCGGGCACTTGCAGAGGCATTTCAAATGACCAACTTCCTTCGTGATATCAAAGAAGACTTTGAGGAACGTGGACGCATATACATACCCCAAGAAGATATGGAGCGGTTTGGGGTGACTGAAGCACATATACGCGACGGAGTAGTCGATAATGCGTGGCGTGCGCTCATGCAGTTTGAAGTAGCGCGCACGCGAGCGCTCTATGACAAAGGTGTTGCGGGGATCAAATACTTGCACCCGCAAGGAAGAAAGGCGGTGTACGCAGCAGCGCTCATCTACAAGCAAATTTTGGACCAGATCGAGGCATCGGGGTATGACGTGTTTTCGAAGCGACTTGTTGTCAGTCCATTCCAAAAGACCATGCTACTATGGAAAGCAGTATGGCGCAGAAATCAGTAATCATCATCGGCGGCGGGATCGGCGGACTTGCGCTTGCGGGGATGCTTGGCAAAGCGGGGTACAAAGTGACTATTGTCGAAAAGAATGAATCAGTGGGTGGGCGCGCGCGTATCTTTCGCGACCAAGGGTTTATGTTTGATATGGGTCCGAGCTGGTACATGATGCCGGATGTATTTGAGCATTTTTTTGAGATTCTTGGAGAAGATATCAATGCGTACTACAAACTCCAAAAGCTCGCACCGTCATACCAGATCACCCTCAAAAGCGATGGCAAGAGCTACAAGTTTTTTGCTGACATGGCAAAGAATAAAACACTCTTTGACTCTATCGAGCCGGGTGCAGGACAAGTACTCGAGGAATTTCTCAACCAAACCAAATGGCAGTACGAACTCTCGAAGGCTGAGTTTATGTACAAAAACTACAACTCTATCCGCGACTTTATGACACTGCGCGTCATGCGCCAAGGCGCAAAGCTTCCACTCTTTAAGAAGCAGCGTGACATCATCAACAAAAAGTTTAAGAGCGAGATCCTTCGCAAAGCACTTCAGTATCAGACAGTGCTCCTCGGTACCGCTCCCGGTGATACACCCGGTATTTATACGCTCATGAACTACGTCGATCTCGTGCTTGGAGAATGGTACCCGGATGGAGGCATTCGTGCAGTACCTGGATCGCTTGAAAAAATCGCGCGCAAGTATGGTGCGGAGATCAAGACGAGCGCTCCAGTCAAAGAAATCATCATTGAACATACTGTTGCAAGAGGTGTCAGGCTCGACAGTGGAGAAGTGCTCACCGCAGATATCGTCGTGTCAAATGCCGATGTCGCGCACACCGATCTCAAGCTCCTTCCACCAGAGTATCGGGTGCATTCAGACAAATACTGGAACTCTCGGGTCCTTGCGCCAAGTGCATTCATCTTGTATCTCGGTGTCAAAGGCAAGCTCCCACAGATGGAGCACCACAACCTTCTCTTTACCAAAGACTGGGAGAAGGGCTTTGGAGAAATATTCAAAGATCCTGCATGGCCTGAAGATCCATCGATGTATGTCTGCATGCCATCCAAGACTGACAGTACTGTTGCGCCAGCAGATCACGAAAACCTCTTTGTACTGGTGCCGATCGCCTCAGGGCTCGACTATACCGATGAGTTTGCGACGCACTATGGCGACAAGGTGATCAAGGAAATCGCACAGTACTACTCCATACCTGACCTCGCAGATCGCATCGTCGTGCGGCGCTCATATAGTGTCAAAGACTTCATTGCAGACTACAATGCGTTCAAAGGCACTGCGCTTGGACTCGCACACACGCTCACTCAGACCGCAATCTTTCGTCCCAACAATGTACATCCCAAAGTAAAAAATATGTACTACGTCGGCGCAGGCACGAATCCGGGTATTGGTATGCCGATTTGTCTCATCAGTGCTGAGCTTGCGTACAAGCGTATACAAGGAATAACCAATCCGTTTCCATTGGAGAAAATTTAAAATAAAACACCCCGTGAGAACGGGGCGTGCAATTTCAAGTTTTCTTTTCAAAAAGTTTATAGCTGTTTTTAATTCCTACAATGATAAATAGCACTAACCAGTCAAGGGATACATGCCAGATTGCTTTTGTTATGTACGGCCAACTATCATTGAATTTCCATACGGTAAAAATAAAGTCATCAAGATGTGTGCCTGGGATACTTCTATCAAATAATGCTTTACATAATCCACCTATAAGCATTATAAAAAACACTACAAGCCAGTGATTACTTTTTGGAAAATCAAATATGAGTCCTCCAAGAAGTAGGATATTCAGAAAAGAAAATGTAGTAAGGTAAAAACGATATTCTTGTCCCATTACATTTTCATTGATAATGAAATAAGCAATAGTTAGACAGGTAATAATCAATAAATACATCATTGCAAGCCATTGAGATATTTTCATTGTAAATGTTTTTGATTTACAAAGACATTACTACTTTTTATACAAAAGTCAACCCCGCCCCTAGCGGGGTAAGGTTACCAAATGTTCTTCGCAAAAAGCTCCATAGACACAAGTGCACCGATGAGGGTGTTGATGAGGGGGAAGTACGTATAGAGTTTAAACAGTGCTTCGTCGGTAGCGACCTTGGTAGAGCGCCACATAAAGTATGAAAACGTGATCGCACCAATGTTACTTGCTACAGGAATGATGTCGCGCACGAGGTATGCTGCAAGGAGATAGAGAAACCAACACAGATAGATGGTACTGCGGGCACCGATCATGATGGCGATGGTTTTGAGCCCTGCTTGGAAATCTGCCTTGATGTCAGGGACCGCACTGTACGCATGCATCGCAACTGCCCAGAGTATGCCCACGATCACACCAGTTACTGGAAATCCTGCGCCGTTAGCTAGATAGTATCCAAACACTCCCGTTGCAACGTAGTGTCCTGCTGAGAAGAGTGAGTCGAGCACAGGGCGGACCTTGGCGCGGATCGGATATGCAGAGTACATACTTGCAAAGAATACGAATGCGACAAATGAGATGACAAGTGGAGTGGTAAGCGGCACAAAGAAAAAGAATGGAATGTTGGTGAGGGTGATCCATTTCCAGAGCGCGCGACTTTTTTCAGGCCCTACCAGTGCTTCGTACGCATTGTCGCCCTTTTTGGGATTGAGTTTGTCGGTCTCGTAGTCAAAGATGTCGTTGATGCCGTAGATGAGGATGTTGGCAGGGATCAAGAAGTAGAATGCAAAGACCCAGTAGTGCCAATCTGCAAAAAATGCGAAGCCTTGGAGAGCGCCGACGGTCCCGACGAGTCCAAAGGTTGCCGCTTCGTAGAGCCAAAAGCGGGGGCGGGAGATACGGAGCACTTCGCGAAGTTTCATACCTGCATAGTACCATGCACAAGCCTGTCCATGGGGGTCAGGTACGGCTCCGAAGCTTAGAGGGTGTTCGGAATGCTATAATCCGCTCATGATAACGATTGATGACTTCGACAAGGTCGATATAAGACTCGGAAAAGTAATTGATGTCCAGGACTTTCCCGAAGCAAAAAAGCCCGCATATAAGCTCACAATTGATTTTGGAGGTGATATTGGGACAAAGCGCTCAAGTGTCCAATTGGTCGGCACCTATGAAAAGGAAGAGCTTCTCGGAATGCTTGTTTGTTGTGTTGTAAACTTTCCATCACGACAAGTCGGACCATTTATATCCGAAGTGCTGACGCTCGGATTCAAGAATACTGAAGGACAAGGATATGTGCTTATAACTCCGTCAAAAACCAGTGTTCAAATAGGAGATAAACTTTGCTAAGAGACAGGCCAATGACTTCAAATCTTAAACAGTTTTTCTTCAAATACTTTGTCTATCCACTCGCTCGGCTTTATTGGAAAGTGTTTAGTCCACGAACTATTGGTGCTCGAGCTATCCTTTTGTTTGAAAATAAAATACTCCTCGTCAAAAATCTCAATCTTCCATACTGGACAATGCCGGGCGGTGGACTGGATAGAAGAGAAACACCCGAACAGTGTCTGCGAAGAGAGCTCAAAGAGGAGCTTGCTATTTCTATTGAAAACATTGAATGCCAACTTGGTACCTATCGTTCAAGTAAAGAGGGGAAGCGAGACGAAATACATGTCTTCGTAGTGAGGCTTTTATCGAACAAATTCGAGAAACAGTGGGAGCTTGCTGATGCGGTCTGGTTTTTATTTGATGATTTACCAGAAAATATCAGTCAGGCAACATTGCGGAGAATAGAAGAGTACTCTGAAGGAAAAAGAAATATTGAAGAAGTATGGTAATAAAAAAGGATTGCATTGCTGCAATCCGTACTCATTTGTGTGCGGTTAGGTATCCAAGTTCTGAATCTTCGATGTATCCCTTCCAAAAATCTGTTCCCAGTGTTTGTACTCCTTCATCTGAAACTATCGGATTGTGCCAGTAGACTTGTTTGAAGCCAGCGGCATATAACTCTTTTTCAATAGTCTCGGGTGTGAAATAAAAGGCAGAGAGTTCACAAATCTTTGTTTCTTCGTTGAACAATACAATGCTCATGTTTGCACCATCTCGTGATATGCCATCAATATGCTTGGTTGCACCAAAACGTTTGAGTTGCTTGCCGTTCGGTAAGTCAACCACAAACACAGCTCGTCCATCTTCTCGCAAGTTTTTGTAGATAGTCTGCAAAAAGTGTCTAAGTATGGGGACAGTCCGAGCATAATTCAGTACAAACGGTGCAATGAAAACATCTACCAAAGGTAGCTGGTCAATAAATACATCTCTCAAGTAATAGTGAATCCGCTCATGTTTTGCCGCAAGTGCAAGTTGTTCGCTAGAATTATCGAGACCATATACGTATGCTCCGTTGTCTGCAAACTGGGTTGTAAAAAATCCAGTACCGCAGCCGAGGTCAGCAATCACTTTATCTTTGTATTCTCCAGCAATGCTGAGTACTGTCGGAAGGATAGAGTATTGCTTGTCTGGCTTTACATGAGATTGTTTGTATCGAGGAAGGGAATTGTAGTCGTTGATTCCATGACTTGGTCCGAAATAGTATTTGTCATACCATGCGCAGAATGCTCCGTTGTTATGTAAGAGCCATCTCCAGAGCATGTATGCGATACCATTTTTTCCTACTGGAATGAACATGTTTTCTAATTTTTCAAACCATACATGTATTACTTGACGATGTCAATAAATACAGTAATATGATGCCAGGAGGTATTCATATCTTGTTTGACCCTTGAGTTGCAAGCGGGGTCAGGCAAATTCTTTATGTAAATGAAACGCGAAAGCGGGCCTTCCCAGTATTGGGGAGGCTTTTTCTTTTCTAGGTTTGAATCCTTAAATTAGAAAGAGTATTATCAACCCATGGAATTTAAGGGGAAACTATATTTTATTACACCGATCGAAAATATTCCGTCAATAGTAAGTCTGGGTATATTATCGAATCATGAAGTTCGGGCACTTCCGCACGATGATACTTTTGCTATGACTGATGTTCAAGGGGATCGGGGTCAGGTACTGTTGTTTTTGAATAAAATCGTGTTCTAATTAACTTTAGATTTTTTTGATAGAGGAATTACGATACTTACTGTATGGCTCGCAAACCCCGTATCGATATTGGAGGAGAATACTACCATGTACTCAATCGTGCGAATGCTCGCCTTCAAGTATTCTTTCTAGAAGAAGAATATGTATTGTTTGAGCATGTGCTTCTTGAGGCAAAACATAAGTTTGATATGCGCATTCTTGCATACTGCCTTATGCCCAACCACTTTCATTTGATCCTGTATCCACGAGCAGACAAAGATCTACAAAAATTTATGCAGTGGGTGACACTTACCCATACTCAGCGTTGGCACAAAGTGCATCATACAACAGGCAGCGGGCATCTCTATCAAGGCAGATACAAATCAATTCATATACAAGACGACCGGCATCTCCTTGCTGAAATGATCTATATTGAACGCAATCCAGTACGAGCAAAGATTGTACATCGGGCAATCGATTGGAAGTTTTCAAGCGCTCGGCACAGAAAGGGAAAGAAGAATAGACTTATTACAGAGCCGCCTATTGAGTTGCCAAAAGATTATGCATTATTCGCGGACGGCGCTATATTTTAATTTTTTGACAAGAGTACCTGACCCCCCAGGGGTCCGACGAATAAAAATACTCAGAAACACTCTGCTCCGTGGGTAGGGATCGAACCTACGACCAACCGCTTAACAGGCGGTCGCTCTACCGCTGAGCTACCACGGAGCGGAACTTTCCTGAAATTTTTGAGAACTTCGAGACTATAGCATTTTTTATAACCTCCTTCAATACTGCAGTCTGAAGTCGCTTTTGTAGACAGGCCTTCCTGGCACCTGCGCACTCTCTTCATGCCAAAAGTCAAACCGGTACCACCCATAGCCCTGCGGCGGGGTAGCGAGGAGGTCTTGACCCGTTGCGCGGGCATAGTCACCCATCCAGGAGTCGGGCATCACTGCCGTGGGCGCGATCCAGAGCCAGCGGGAGACAAACGGGTACGCCCACCAGACAAACACTACAAGAAACACTATTGCCAATACCTTGCCCATGAGGCTATACTACCTAGCATTTTTATACCTGCAACCAATCTTCTCACCATGCATCATTTCACCAAAAAGACCAAAATCGTTGCTACCATCGGGCCAGTTACTGAAAGCAAGGAAGCCTTTACTCGAGTCCTCCATGCAGGCGTCAACGTCGCGCGCATCAACATGAGTCATGGCTCATACGATGAGCAGTCAAAGAAGATCAAAAACATCAAAGCGGCTTCCAAAAAGGAGGGAATCCCTGTTGCGGTGCTGCTCGACTTGTGCGGGCCCAAGATCCGTATCGGAGACTTCAAAGATGGACTAGTAGAGCTTGTCGCAGGAAACCAGATCATTCTTACAGGAGCAGCGTGTGAAGGTGATGCGACGCGGGTGCACTTCAACTATCCTCACATCGAGACCGACATCAAGCCGGGCATGACGCTCATGGTCGATGACGGCAAAAAGAAGCTCGAAGTCGTGAAGGTGAAAGGCAAAGATATCTATTGCAAGATCGTCATCGGAGGCACGACCAAGAGTCGTCGCGGGGTAAACATCCCTGGCGCGTATCTGTCGATCGATGCACTCACTGCCAAAGACAAAAAGGATCTCGTATTTGGACTTGCACAAGGGGTGGACTTTGTCGCACTTTCATTTGTGCGCACTGCGGGAGACATCGAGGTGCTCCGCAAACTTCTCAAGAAATACAAATCAAGTGCACAGATCGTCGCAAAGATTGAGACGACGGAAGCGATCGAACATATCGATGCGATCATCGAGGCCACAGACGTGATCATGGTCGCACGCGGAGACCTCGCGATCGAAGCGGGACCCGAAAAGGTGCCGTCATATCAAAAGCAGATTGTGAAGAAATGCAATGATGTCGGCAAGCCGGTGATCGTCGCAACCCAGATGCTCGAAAGCATGATCACGACTCCCGTGCCGACTCGTGCAGAAGTGTCAGACGTCGCAAATGCGATCTTTGACGGTGCAGACGCAGTGATGCTGTCGGAGGAAACGACACTTGGCAGGTACCCTGTCGAAGCTGTATCGATGATGAACGAAATTGCCGTGCGCACCGAAGCCGAGATCGGTACCCACCGCCGTCACAAGGTGCACTCAGGAAGTGTGGTGGACTCGATCTCAAGCTCAGTCGTGCACAATGCAGAAGATGTGAAGGCAACGGCAATCGTCGCACTTACAGAGACCGGGTCCACCGCGCGCGCCATTGCCCGCTACAAGCCCCAGCAGCCCATCATTGCCTTTACCCCCAATGATGAGGCAGCACGGCAGCTTCTCTTGGTGTATGGCTGCTACCCGGTCAAGATCAAGCCATTTCAATACATCGCACAGGTGATCCCCACCGTAAATCAGACGCTCAAGAAAGAAGGCGTGGCAGTACAGGGCGACCATATCGTGGTGTCAGCCGGCGTGCCGTTTCGGGTAGCGGGCAGTACCAACATGCTCATGGTGCTTACGGTCGAATAGAAGTGGTATACTAGGGGTATATGAATATTTCAATTACTGCACACAGTATCGAGATCACCCCCGCGCTCAGAGAGTATGTCGAAAAGCGCTTTAGCGGCCTTGCGAAGTTTACGGGCAGCGAACCGACTGTCACCATAGACCTCGACAAGACAACTGAACACCATCACAAGGGAGAAATATTTGAGGCAAAGGCGCACGTCACCACGCCGCTCGGCAAGCAGTATCATGCAGACTCTGCCAAGACCGACATGTACGAAGCGATCGATGATGTCCGTACCGAAATAGTCCGCCTCCTCACCTCAGGCAAAGACAAAAAGGCCACGCTCTTCAAGCGTGGTGCACAAAAAGTGAAGAGTATCCTCAAAGGGTTCCGATCGTAGTTTAGGTTTCGTTTAATACGATACTGCCATGATACAGAGATATCATGGAAGATTTTGAAGACATACGACAAAAAGGCGAGATGTTGTACAAAACGTTTGGAGAAGTATATTGCCCGTATTTCAAAGATAAGGTTGCATTCAATGCGTTAGGGCTTGAGCATATCAAGTTTAAAAGGCGCGAAAGAGCCCGTCCTGAGCAAGACCAATACATGCGATTCAAATTGGTACATCTTGCGCCAAACGTATTGCATATATCTCATACACTCCAGGGTATGTTGGAAATGAAAAAGTTTGAACATGTGCGCATGCATAGTCGTACCCAGTCAGTACTGAAATTGGTCACTTATTATGAATTCATTGCACTCATCAAAAGAGATCGCGTGAAAGTGATTGTAAAACAAATAGAAAATGGTCAAAGATTCTTTTGGAGTATTATTCCGTTTTGAGGTATGAATGCCGATACAAAAACCAGGCTATTTCATGAAGGAGTTCCTGAAGAAGACTAGGAACAAAAAATCCGCCACACGGCGGGTTCTTTGATAGGTGCTTGGCTACAGTTTACAAACCGTGAGAGGGCGAACCCTCCAAACACCTACGAGTATAGTACCATAATGTGACTGATTGTACAATTGTTATTTTTTGTACCGATGCCACTGCATACGCTTGCCGTTCTCAGGTATCACTTCGTCGATCGCAAACTGCCCATCCGCAAGATGGGCTTTTGTTATTTTGATGCGTTTGCCGTTGTCAAAAAAGTACGTGCCGATCGAGCCAGTGTATGCGCGATATTTGCGGTCGTTTACGACTGCGTCATCATGTAGATTAATTTCTCCCATGTCTTTGGTAAATTTGCCGCACTTGGTCGCAAGGGATTCGTCCTGTGCGATAGGAGAAATACTGCCGTCGAATATATGCGCAATAGTTTCTGGGAGAAGTTTCAATGCTTCCTGGTTTAATTTGTCGCGAAGGGTAAGTGTAGTATCGGTCGTATCGATCGCAACCTCTGTGGAAGAAAGTATATTTCCCGCATCGAGTTTGTAGACCATCTGCTGTATCGTCACGCCAGTTACTGCATCGCCATTGAGGATCGCGGACTCGGTCGGAGTAGCTCCACGATATTTGGGTAGAAGAGAATAGTGTACGTTTATAGTTCCAAATTTAGGTAAATCAATTATTCTTTGTGGAATGATCTTGCCGTATGCAATGACGACAAATAAATCCCATTCAGTCTTACTGAGTTCCTCAAAAAATGCATCATCAAGCTTCTCAGGCTGCAATACTTTTATGTTATTTTTTTCTGCCCACACTTTGGGTTCGGGAGAAGTCATTACCATCCCACGACCGACTGGGCGATCTGGCGCAGTCACGACAAGAGAAGGGGAGTAGTCAGCAGCGACGAGTGTGTCGAGAAAGTCAGTCGTAAATCCCGGAGTCCCAAAAAAGGCTATATTCATAGGGGTATTGTAGCATATTGACATATTTAAATATATATGCTATTATATAAAAGTAAACAATTCTTTCCAACTAAATATTAACAACAATGAAAAAGTTACTCTTTATTTTGTTTTGCCTTGCTACAGCGACAGTTATCAATGCACAGAACGGTAAAAGAACCGTACTATCTGAACCTGTAGTTTGCCCTCCTCAACCTCAGCCAATTGTTACACAAAACGTTACTATAAATGAGGTGATTATTGAGCAGCAGTTTATCAGGGAACTGAATGGTACCGAATACCGAATTGTTATAGAAGAACATCCTGTAAACCCTGCAAGAAATTCTGTCTTCATTTACTCCTATAAAACGATCAGCGATGGTATTCAACCTGTAGGTTTCCTCCGGTTTGCATTGGCGCCACGGTTTGAAGATTTCCGGGTTATGCCATCCGATACGCCAGGTAAAATGGTTATCCTGTACAATTTCAACGGCGAAACAAAAAAGATTGAATTTAAGTAACAGGTACAGCCTGCTATACAAATCCCTCCAATGTACTGGAGGGATTTTTGTTATTTATTTCTCCGGTGGCAGATCCTGCACGTTCGTTGCTTTATCTATAAAGAGAATTCCATTTAAGTGATCCATCTCATGCTGAAAGATTTGCGCAAGGAGGCCGCGGCCGGACATGACAAATTCATTGCCGTCGGCGTTGAGCGCCCGGACGGTG
>CAYYXE010000010.1:0-5908 GCA_964475655.1 uncultured Candidatus Saccharibacteria bacterium
AGTTCGCAGGGAGCTGTGTTTTTGATAAACAGTTGCCAGGAATACTTTCGCTGCGCCCCATATTGCTATGGGGAAGCCTTATCCCGAAGTTACGGCTGCTTTTTTGCCGAGTTCCTTGGGGACCCCTCACTCGTTCGCCTTGGTCTACTCGACCTGACTACCTGTGTCGGTTTGCGGTACGGGTTCATATATACTAATCTTAGAAGCTTTTCTCGGAAGTGTGCTCACATGACTTCGCTTTGGCGTACCTCTGCACGAGCCTAGTCTGATGCTTGTGAGGAACGGATTTACCTATCCCTCGCACGCGACTAGTCTGCCGGAATCCAATAACCGGCTCATGTTACTACCCTTCGTCCCTCCATCGAATATATATGAAGTGTGGAAATATTAATCCACTGTCCATCGGCTGCGACTTTCGTCATTGCCTTAGGCCCCGACTAACCCTGGGACGATAACCGTTACCCAGGAACCCTTAGTCTTTCGGCGGCAGGGTTTCTCACCCTGCTTGCGGTTACTTGTGCCAACATTCTTACTTCCACACGCTCCAGCATGGCTCACGCCTTTGCCTTCACAGCTGAGTGGAATACTCTCCTACCGCTTGTAGATTTCATTAAGAAGACAAGAACTGTCTTCTTGTCAGTGACAACACAGAACGCTGTGTTTCGTGGATTGGGACAGGCTCGAACTGCCGACCCCTACATTATCAGTGTAGTACTCTAGCCAACTGAGCTACCAATCCTGGTACCGGGGCCACAGATTTTCACCTGCAGAATATCCCGGCATATAACTAATGAACAAATTTTCTTAATGAAATCTACAAGCCCTCACATTCGGTAATATGCTTAACCCCGATTATCTGCGGCGCAAGATCTCTCGATGAGTGAGCTGTTACGCTTTCTTTAAAAGATGGCTGCTTCTAAGCCAACTTCCTCATTGTCAGAGAAATCTCACATCCTTAGGATGTACTGAGCATATATTTAGGGACCTTATATAGAGATCTGGGCTGTTTCCCTTTTGTCTGACGGAGCTTAGCCCCCGTAGACTAACTGCCACGTTCTTAACCTTTGGTATTCGGAGTTTGATAAGTGTCGCGAGATTGCTCCCTGTCGAAACTTTCCAGTGCTCTACCCCCAAAGGGAACACGTGACGCTAACCCTAAAGCTATTTCGGAGAGAACCAGCTATTACCAGGTTCGATTAGCTTTTCACTCCAATCCACAAGTCATCCGAATACGTTGTACGATCTACCGGTTCGGGCCTCCATCTGTCTTTCGACAAACTTCACCCTGCTCATGGATAGCTCACCTGGCTTCGGGTCTAATGTGTACGACCAATTACGCACTATTCATACTTGCTTTCGCTACGGCTCCGGAGTTTTACCCCTTAGCCAAGCCGCACACATTAACTCGTTGGCTCATTCTTCAATAGGCACGCCGTGACGGACAGCATCCTGAGCACAAACCCATCCCCGGCCCTTCCCAAAGGGAAGGGAGAGCCCCCTCTCCTCTGGGGAGGGGGTTGGGGGAGGGGTTCGTGCACAAAATGCTGCCCGCTCCGACTCCTTGTAAGCATATGGTTTCAGTTCTATTTCACCCTCCTTTCGGAGTACTTTTCACCTTTCCCTCACGGTACTAGTTCACTATCGGTTTCTACAATGTATTTAGCCTTACCAGTTAGTTCTGGTGGATTCCTCCCGGCTATTCGTGTCCGGAAGTACTCAAGAACAGTGATAAAAGAGATATATGCATTTCGACTACGGGACTATCACCCTGTATCGTGCTGGTTTCCAACAGCTTCTTCTATACATACATTTTGTGACTCTTCTCAATAAATTGACATCACTGCCTTACAACCCCGGCACAGCACAGAGCGTACGAACGAAATGATAAATCATTTTTTTCGCACACTCAGTGCTGCACCGGTTTGGGCTGTTCCCTTTTCGCTCGCCGCTACTAAGGGAATATCGTTATATACATAACATTTTTTTCTTTTCCTCTCGGTACTGAGATGTTTCACTTCCCGAGGTGCGCTCCGATACCACTTATGTGTATCGATACACGAGGTCTGCTCGTGTGGGTTTCCCCATTCAGAAATCTCCGGATCGAAGGTTAGTAGGCACCTCCCCGAAGCGTATCGCCGCCTCTCACGTCTTTCATCGCCATGTAGAACCTAGGCATCCACCATATGCTCTTGATTTCCTATTAGGAAATCTAGAAATCATGCCCGCCACATCTCTCTCCGAGAACATGGCGGGTTCGTACCGACCGTACTGCTCGACCGCTCGAGCATGGTCAGTACTACTGTCTCTCCCTCTGCAGTCAGTGGCGGTGAAGCCAATAAACTAGAGAGGACAGGGTTTTGTTGTTAAACAACGATTTCCTAGTGGAAGTAATGGGACGAAAAAACCGCCTGTCGGCGGCATCCAAGAATAGGGCTGCTGCCGATTATGCTTGGTTTTTCGTAGAAAACTTCATAGGTTCGGCTATTGTAGACGAAGCGACATCTACTGTCAAGCATTTTCCCCATATTCTTTTCATGTCCTTCTAGAAGCCAAAAAATCCCCTGAAATTCAGGGGATTTTTGAGTACATTCTTGTAAAGAATTACTGATGATTGCGAGAAGACATGTCGTCTGCAAGACGTGAGAGCCATCGGCCTGCCACATCCTTGCCGCCGAGACCAAAGGCGAGACCGAGCGCAAGCGCGATCATCACCACAAGGCCGGTAAAGAGGATTTGTCCAAAGTAGCCAAAGATGCCGAGCTTATCAAGCGCAGTCACCACTGCAAGGATCCAGATTGCGTAGTACGCGATAGATCCGATCATCTTTGCAGAGCGAACGTTTGCGATTGATGCTGAGCCTGATACGAGCTTGCGGACAAAGTCAGCAAGGATCGTACCAGCGATAAGTACGAGCACTGCGATAAATACCTGTGGGATGTAGTACCAGATCGCACTGAGGAATCCAGAGACGCCGACGAGGCCGACGAGATCAAGCGATGCCTTGAGGAATGCGAGCACAATGAACCACTTCACAAGCCATCCGATCACTCCACCGATGTGGAGCTTCCAGCCTGCGCGGCCGAGTGCTTCGTCTGCACCGGTGTTTTTGAAGAGTCGGTCGAGCTTGAGCGCGTCCACTCCCATCATCACGAGCTTGCCGAGCGTCGTCGCAACGATCCATCCAATAATGAAAATGATGATCGCCAAAAGTATCTTTGGAAATACTTCAATGAAACCGTACCAAAGTCCTTGGAGAGAAAGCAGGAATACCTGACTCCATGATTGTATAAGCATAAAGTATGTATAACGCGGTGAGCGCTAGGGTATAAAAAATTGATAATAACTACTCTAGGTACCCTTCCTATAGTATACCTACAGTATACTCCTGTATCACTACCGTGCAAAGCACTAGCGAGCAGGATTTGCCAAAGTAAACATCGAAAATTCCTTGGACGCGATGAGTGGCTCGTGGGGGAAGTCAAAGACGTCGCGCAAGAGCTTGTCGTACATAGAGATGCGGTACTTGAAGTCAGCTGTCTCAAAGACGGCATACGAGAGCTCCTTGCCGAGCTCGCTCTCGAGCACACTTACCGTCTTTTGAATGAAATTCTTTTTGAGGTTGTCACCAACAATGAGAAGGTCGAGACGGCTTTCGGAGTCTTGGATAAAGATCCCCGAGACGACAAGGAGCTGAATGCGCCCTGCGGGCTTGAAGCGTCGCGCAATGTCTGAGCGCTTAAAGAACTCCCCTTCCACCAAGAGCTGTCGGAGTTCGTTGATATAGGGAAACATTGGGTCAAGGAACCATCCCTGCACCCGCTTCTTGTGTACCTTGCCGGTGCGGCCATGCACAACCTCCTTTACCATGCTTCGCTTTTGGACGAAGTCCATTGCAGAGAGCTGTGCCACAGCCTTGCGAGAGTGTGCCCCAGAAATACGACACCGATCGGTGATATCGGAGAGCTCAAACCCAGCTTCGGGATTGAGTAAAAAAAGTCGCATGATTTTGACGCGCGGTATACCGCCCAATAGTTTTGCTAATATATCCATAATTCCACTTAAGAACGCTTGTAGTATACCCAACACCTCTCCCTTGTGCGCAAGCCCAATGCGTGCCGAAATACAAAACACACCCATTGCTGAGTGTGTTTTGTAAAAGAGAATCGATTATTTCAATTCAATTTTGCCGCCTGCTTCTTCGATTTGTTTCTTCAAAGCTTCAGCTTCTTCTTTCTTCATGCCGTCCTTGAGCTTGCTTGGAGCAGCGTCTACGAGGTCCTTCGCCTCTTTGAGGCCAAGTCCGAGCGCTTCCTTTACTACCTTCATGACTGCAATCTTTTGCTCGCCTGCGTCAGCAAGCATCACTGTGAAGTCAGTCTTTTCTTCTGCGCCTGCTGCTGCACCGGCACCAGCTGCTGGAGCTGCCGCCACTGCTGCTGCAGAAACGCCAAATTTTTCTTCGATCGCCTTTACGAGATCGTTGAGTTCGAGTACTGATGCTCCTTCGAGCTCAGTGAGAAATGAATCAAATGTTGCCATATAAATAAATGAGATAATTGATAAGTTACTTTGTCTTTGCTACTTCTGAGACTGCAATTGCCAAGCGCTGCATAGGGCTCTTGAGCAAGTATGCGATCTGAGAAAGAAGTACTTCGCGAGACGGGATCGTAGCGATTTTGGTCATGCTTTCTTTGTCCTTGTATGCCCCTTCAAAGATACCACCGACAAGCGTAATCATGTCCTTGTGGGTCTTTTGAAATTCGTACACGACGCGTGCAGGAGCGAGGGCATCAGTGCTTGCTGCCACGGCGATTTCTCCTTCGAGGACTGGAAGGTCTCCAGTGATCCCGAGATCAGAGAGTACGCGCTTGAGCAAGGTCTTCTTCCCAACCTTGTAGGTAATGCCTTCGGCGCGGAGTGCGCGGCGAAGTGCGTTGGCATCCTTTACGGTGAGCGAACTGAATTTCACGAATGCGACCGACTTTGCGTCAGAGAGCATATCCGAGAAAGAGGCAACAATAGACAGCTTTTTGTCTTTTGTAATTGCCATAGTGTGTTGATGAACAATAATAACCGCTTAATCAAAAACGGGTGTAGTCGTAGAGAGTTTGACCTCGGCAGGATATTAAGGCGCTGTATACACTTTGCCCCCTGCTGTCTTTGATCTACACAGGGAGTACTATAGCAGGAAATCCGATTTTGACAAGATTCAATAAAGAAGGTAGGGTTACAAAAAAACAAACTACATATGGCAAAGAAAATCATTCCCGATCACCCGCATTGCGCCCAAAGAGGAAGGTCGTTTACAAAGAAAATTTTTGAAATGCAAGTCAACAAATTCTTTGACTGGGTTCAGTATTGGCTGACAAAAAACACAAAAAATATCAAAGCCCGTAAGCCCTACTACTGCAGCCCTGATTCTTCAGTTGCAAAAATAATACTCACTATTGATAGAAGTCGTGAAAAACAAATTCTTCTTACTATGAAAGATGGTGCGGTGATTATAAGTAAAAACAATCATACACATCGTACATGGGCACATGAAACTAAAGGTGAAATAACGAAACGTATCAAAGAGTATGTAAAAGACCTCAGATCTTAACCAAATTTAATTTAGACGACAAATTCCCTTCATTGGGAATTTTTTATTTCCCCCATCGCCATTTTGCAGGCTCGCCTTTGGCGTCACAGATGATGATGAGAAAGACAGTCAGGATGAAGAGTCTGGGGAAAAACGACATGAAGAAATCAGACACTGAGTGTGATTGGTTGTTGGAATAGATGCCGTCGGTGAGGATCGAGAAGAGGTACATCACCAGCACTCCCCACCCTTGCCAGGTCACTGGATACCAGCCGTAGCCATAGCGCTTTGCCTTAAACCATAGTTTCTGTTCCATATATACAGTAT
>CAYYXE010000010.1:6008-17444 GCA_964475655.1 uncultured Candidatus Saccharibacteria bacterium
CCGTAGCCATAGCGCTTTGCCTTAAACCATAGTTTCTGTTCCATATATACAGTATACAAAAAATCCCTCATTTCGAGGGATTTTTCTTTTTGCCTTATTTGACCGTAATAGTCGCCGCACTCTTGCTGTCACACGTGATAGACGTGTCACCTGTCGTGCGAAGGGTCGTCGTAAAGTAGTGGTATGCATCAAGCGTTGCGCTCTTGCCAGCCACAGAGAGGGCAAGCTGCTTCTCGGAGTTGTTGGCCACTAGGATGCGGGTCCCTGGAGCGATAGTGCCTGAGATCATGGAGATCGGTTTGCATGCACCATCAAAGATCACGACCTTGCCGGCATATTGGCGAATCGCTGCTTCGTAGCCTGAGGTGTTGACCACGCCTTCGTCAGCTTTGTATGCGTCAGCACCAGTCTCGGTCTGAGGACACGGCTTGCCAGTCGTCTCACTAAAGAGAAATCCAGGTTTACAGCCCTCAGGAAGTGCTGCGGTGGTGTCAGTCGCTGTATCAGTCTTTTTCTTCATACCGCCGACAATCAGCGCTGCAATCACCAGTACTGCTACTATGATAGCAATAATACGGCCCACCTTTCGATTGTTATTCTCCTCTGTATTTGTTTCGTTGCTCATATAGTGTATATATCTGTCTACTAATACTTGTAGTGTACTGAAGAAGGTGCCAGTCGAGTACTGTACAAAATCATAAAATATCATATAATATTTTTATGTTTTCGCACCAAAAGCTCACCCTTATGATCGGCGATTTTGCCGCGTGCATTGGAGCGTTTTATCTCATGAGCGCGCTTCGCTTCTCTACCTTTCTCTCGCGCACGTCCTCACAGTTTAAACTCTTTGCCATACTCTTTGTGCTCTGGCTCATTATCTTTTTTATCTTTGACCTCTACACGGCACGTCGCATCAATCCCAACCCGCGCAACATCGGACTCATCATCGCTGCAATGGCAACCAACACCCTGCTTGGTGTCGTCTTCTTTTATCTGACGTCGGCAAGCGGCATCTCTCCCAAGACAAACCTCGTGATCGTTTCGGTATGTTCTACGATTCTTATCATTTTCTGGCGCCGTGCGTGCTACCTGCTCTTTACCAAGCGCTTTGTGCGCAAGATCATACTGATCGGACAAAGCGCATATCTCACCGAGCTTGCAGACGAGCTCGCCGCAAATCCCAATATGGGCACGATCGTGGGTATCTATCCTACGATTGCTGATGCACCGACCACTGTCCGCGTTGATGTGGTGATCGCAGATGGTATTGACCCGCAGACGCTCCTCGCGTATGCACGAAGGTGTGCTGCGCAACCGCTCTCGATATTTGAAGCCTATGAATTGATCCTTACCAAAATCCCTATCGAGCTCATGACCCAAGAGCGCGCACTGAGTTATCTCAATAGTCGCGCAACTTCTGCGCTCTACATTATGTATCGCCTCTTTGAAATCATCGGAGCATCGGTCGTCCTTATCATTACATTTCCCTTTATGTTGATCGGCGCCGTTGCCAAATGGGCAGAAGACGGCGGGCCCATCTTTATCAAGCAGCATCGTGTCGGCAAACACGGCAAGCTGTTTACTATCTACAAACTTCGCAGCATGCAGGCGCTCAACAAAGATGGCTCTGCCGAGACCAACGGTGCCGTATGGGCCACAGCCAAAGATCCGCGCATCACGCCTGTCGGACATATCTTGCGCACCACCCACCTCGATGAAGTACCGCAAATGTACAACATCATCAAAGGTGACCTTGCGCTGATCGGCCCGCGCGCCGAGCGCCCGGAGTTTGTAGCAGAACTTGAACAACAGATCCCGTACTATTATTTGCGCCACACGATCAAGCCCGGCTTTACCGGATGGGCACAGATCAAGTACCGCTACGCGCGATCGATCAAGGATTCACGAGAAAAGTTTGAGTACGACCTCTACTACCTCAAGAACAAATCTCCCCTGCTCGATATCGGCATCGTCCTCAAGACGCTCCAAATCATCTTTACACACTAAGGCAAAAGTCTCGTAAAAACAGACCAAAAATGGTATCGTGGTGAAGTGAAATCCTCCACGACCGTCATCAGACCCAAGAAACTCATCAGCCTTTCCGACCTCAAGGAACTGTGGCTCTACCGCGAACTCCTCTATTTCTTTACGTGGCGTGACCTCAAGGTGAGGTACAAACAAACCTTTGTGGGTGTGGCATGGGCAGTCTTTCAACCATTCATCACTATGGTCGTATTTAGTGTCTTTTTTGGGACACTGGCAGGCATCCCGTCTGATGGCGTACCGTATCCGATCTTTGTGTACGTCGGACTCTTGTTTTGGCAATTTTTCTCCGGCGCACTCATGGATACAAGCAACACCATGATTGCCAACCAATCCATCATCACCAAGGTCTATTTCCCCCGTCTTGCACTCCCGATCTCAAGCGTCATCACGCAGTGTATCGACTTTTTCATCGGCACGAGTATCCTCATCGGACTCATGGTGTATTATGGATACACACCGCATCTGTGGGGGCTCTGGCTGTTGCCGCTTCTCCTGATCACCACCTTTATGGCATCAGTCGGTCTCGGGCTCATCCTCGCAGCACTCAATGTCAAGTACCGGGATGTCCGCTACATTCTTCCATTTTTCATTCAGCTCCTTCTCTTTGTGACGCCAGTAATTTACCCTGCAGGTATCGCGGGCAAGTACTCGTGGATCCTCGCACTCAATCCAATGATGGGCGTCATTCAGAGCGCACGTGCGGCACTCCTCGGTACCACGGTCCTCAACTGGACACTCATTGGCATCTCGCTTGCGGCAACAGCACTGCTCCTTGTGCTCGGGCTGTACATATTTAAGAAAACTGAACGGTACTTTGCAGACATCATCTAGCTATATGAAACCGATTATCGAAGTTACACATCTGGGCAAAAAGTACACGATCCGCCACCAAGAAGGATCGTATGTGACGCTGCGCGATACGCTCAGTACCGTATTTCGGAAAAGTAAAAATAAGAAAGAATCGTTTTGGGCACTGCGAGACATTTCATTTAGTGTCGAGAAGGGCGAGATCATCGGTATCGTCGGCAAAAACGGCGCAGGCAAATCCACACTTCTAAAGATTCTTTCACAGATTACTCCGCCGACTACGGGCGAGATCAAGCTGCACGGAAGTGTGGGAAGTTTGCTTGAGGTCGGCACCGGCTTTCACCCAGAGCTCACGGGCCGCGAAAATATATTTCTCAATGGCGCGATCTTGGGAATGAACAAAAGAGAGATCCAGGCAAAGTTTGACCAGATCGTCGCGTTCGCAGGTATTGAGAAATTCCTTGATACGCCCGTGAAGCGGTATTCAAGCGGCATGTACGTGCGGCTTGCATTCTCAGTCGCTGCACACATGGAACCCGATATCCTTATCATTGATGAAGTACTTGCGGTGGGCGATGCAGAATTTCAAAAGAAATGTCTCGGCAAGATGGAAGAAGTAACCCAAGACGCAGGACGCACGATACTCTTTGTCAGTCACAACCTCGATGCAGTCAGACGCATTTGTACCAAGACCATCTGGATCAATGACGGACAGATTGTGCAGTATGGAGAGACTCCTGACGTACTGGCGGCATACGCACGCTTCGGCAATGCCGGCACCGCGGAGAACTGCTGGACAAACACGGGCACGCTCCAGCACGATTATTTCACTCCCTCACTCCTTGAGGTCAGCGGCACAAGTGACGATATGACGGTCACAATCAAAGGCACACTTCACAAAGAAGCTGACGACATCACGCTCGGCTACGCACTGTTTGATGCAAACGAAGAGCTTCTCTACTGGTCATACCAGACTGATGCGGCGCCAGACCTCAAGCCAACACTTGGAGAAAACACCTTTACCTCACAGCTTCCTACGTCATTTTTGAATACTGGAACATACCGCGTCGAGCTCATTGGTGGCATACACGGCACACAATGGTTCTTTGAACCGGGTCGCGGCAATCCAAGTGTCATGATCGATATTGAGCGAGACTTTAGCAAGCATCCCTACTGGAATCAAAAGCGACCTGGCATACTCGCTCCTACACTCCCATGGAACCACTTATAACCATACTTAAAAAATTCTTTCCACAGGTCGGAAAGAACACATACGCGCAGTATGGTGAAGACGTACTTCTCGACGGCCTCTGTCATACGCTCGGGATTGATACGCCTCACTACATCGATATCGGTACACACCATGCGAGCAACCTCAGCAACACATATCTCTTTTACAAACAAGGATCAAGTGGTGTGTGCATCGAGCCAAGCCCTGATCTGGCGCGCGCAATAGCCAAAGCACGCCCTCGCGACATCGTGCGCGCAGTAGGTGTCGGCGCCTCGAGCAGTACCGCACCGCTTCCGTACTATGTCCTCACTGCCCAGACGATGAATACGTTTTCCAAAGCAGATGCCAAACAAACGATCGCTGCACCCGATGTATATGGACCACAACAAATAGAACACATTGAACACATTCCCGTCATTGGTATCAACGACATTCTCAATGAATACGCTCTCTATATGGACATCGTCTCGATCGATACTGAAGGGATGGACGAGGAGATCGTGCGCGCAATCGACTTCAAGAAGTATCGACCCAAGATATGGTGCATTGAAACAGTCACCCAGGCACCCGACAATTCTTTTAATAAAAACAGGTCACTTATTTCATATTTGAAAGAGCAGGGATATGTCGTGTATGCTGATACATATGTCAACACTATTTTTGTAGATAAAAAACTTTGGAAATACGGCAGTACTATTATATGAACAAACTTTCTTCATTCTTCACAAAGCTATATCGACATTTCTTTCCCAGAAAGAAAACTGCGCGCGAGCTTCTCGTAGCACAATGGGAACAAGACAATCGCACGCGCAACCTCAGACTTATCTATGACCTTACGCCCGAGGATGTCGTGTGGGATGTCGGCGGTTACGAAGGCCAGTGGGCAAGCGACCTCTTTGCAAAGTATCAGCCAACCATCCATATCTTTGAACCGGTTGCATCGTTTGCTGCCCATATCGCAGAGCGCTTTGCCAAAAACCCAAAGATACATGTACATCGATACGGTATTTCAGATCGAGACTCTACCGAAACCATTTCACTCGTCGGCGATCGCGCATCGACCTTTGTACAAGATCAGGCAAGCGAACAAGCGACATTTCGAAGTGCGAGTGTTGTTGCAACTGAACTCGGGACTCCTACGCTCATCAAGCTCAACATCGAAGGTGGCGAATACCCGCTTCTCGAAGACTTAATCAAGAGCGGCAAGCTCAAAGACATCATTCACATCCAAGTGCAATTTCATGACTTCGTACCGGGTGCAGTAGCCCGAATGGAGGCTATTCAAAACGAACTTGCAAAGACGCACACCTGCACCTATCACTACCCATTCGTCTGGGAAAGCTGGACAAAGCATGACAAAGCTCAAGATTAAACTTTCAACAACTGGCGGCGGCACGCCCTTTATGCGCCAAGCACCGCACGGTATTCCAACGTGGGACAACTGCGAATTTTTCATTAACAAAGAAATTGAAGCGTGTGATCTCTGGGTCGTGTATGGCGGACTCGGGGCTATCGAGCACGCACGAGCCGGATCAACACTCTTTGTCACCAACGAACCGCCGAGCGTAAAGAAGTATGGGAAGAAATTTCTGCGACAATTTGATGCAGTGCTGACATGTAGCCAGCCAATCGCTCATCAGAATGTTATCGTTTCCCAGCAGGCGCTTCCCTGGTGGGTCGGACACAATATGCGGGACGATCGTCGCAACTCCAAGACGTATGATGAGTTGAAATCGATACAAGAAATTCCTAAAACAAAACTTGTATCAGTCATTACCTCGAGCAAAACATTTACCAAGGGCCATACAGACAGGCTTACGTTTGTACAAACACTTCAAAAAGAATTTGGCGATACGATTGATGTATTTGGTATCGACAAGAATGTAGACGACAAGTGGGACGCGATCGCGCCATACAAGTATCACATCGTGATCGAAAACGCTTCGATCGATGACTACTGGACCGAAAAGCTCGCCGATGCATTTCTCGGGCTCTCATTTCCGATCTACTATGGCGCTCCCAACATCACGAAATACTTCGCCCCCGATTCACTTGCACAGATCGATATCACCACGCCCGACCAAGCAATTGCCGCTATCAGACACATCATTTCCTCTGATCGATACGAAGAAAGTGTTGAAGCACTGCGCGCTTCCAGAGAACTCATTCTCGATCACTATCAAATCTTTCCTATGCTTGCCGAATATGCACATGAACATGTTTCTGGTTCTCCAAAGAACGTTACCCTTGCCCCCGAGCGCCAATCGAGTATAGTGAGATATATCAAACGCCTATATCACTATGTCAAAAGACTCTAAGGTATTTATCTATACGGAGATCGTCAACTGCGGCAAGATCGGCAAAATCGCCCTTGATTCATTTCACAAGTATCACGACTACCCGGTGCATGTGTATGGCACCAAAGAAGACTTTGCGTGGATTCTTCCGCATCCAAACAACATTTTTATTGAAGTCGATGCAGAAGTACTCAAAGGCTACGAGCGTGGCCATATCGGTACAGCACTGCTCTGGGAAAAGGTTATCAAAGAATGCCCAACTGACACCATGATTCATTTCGACAGCGATGTGATCTTTCGAGCAACTATCATTGATGACATGCTCAAAGATTCAGAACACTACGACCTCATTGGACCCATTCGAAACTACCATGCCAATCCGCACGACCGCAGCGACATCGCCCATCTCGCCGATATCTGCCAGACCAACTGCACGCTGTGGAAGAAATCAAAAATTTCAAGGCAGTACTTGACTGGGAAAAGCACCTTTTCTCTGAGCTCTCTTTTTACAAAGTCTCCCCTCCAGCTTGCACGACAGTTCAAGTGGCAATTGAAGCACTTGTTTGGCACTGCCAAGCTCTCTATATTTACACGGATGATTCATGGCACGTACAACCCATTCCCCTTCCCGACGATCGACTTCTTTGATCCGGTGATGTTTGACATGGTCCGAAATGGCGCAAAGATTCTTCATCTTGATGTTGACGATGTCGGCGGTTGGGATACACATGGATCACGCGACAATGCATTCAAAGACATCAACAACTTCCCGACTCCGTACAAACTCGACTTTGGCCAGAAGCTCGTCCATTTCTCATGTGTGGGGAGTGGGATGAATTTTTACCAGCATCCTGAGCGTGTAGCACACGTGGGCAAAGAGTATGTTGCCGCATCGCTTGACCGGTACGCGCTCTTTTGCAAAATCTTTTATAACGAAACACTTCCTGCTATAGCGGTCGATCAGTATGCTGCGATCCTTGCGATCAAAGAGTGGTATTGATATGAAGATCGACGTCATCATCCCAACCTACAACAGTGCACACTTCATTACTGAAGCTATTTCTTCAGTACAAACCCAAACATATGCACCAGAACAAATAATTATAGTAGACGATGGGTCGACTGATGACACCGAGTCCATTATTTCCGATCTCAGACACGCTTCCACCGTTCCATTGATGTACATAAAAAAAGAAAACGGTGGCCCCAACAGTGCGCGCAACGTCGGCCTCGCACACGCAACTGCCGAGCTTGTCGCATTCCTGGATGCGGATGATCGATGGGAGCCGACAAAGCTTGCGCAGCAAGTAGCACTATTTGAACAAGACATTGACGGTACTCTCGGCCTCGTCTATGGCAATTATAAAGTAATCGACACCGCTGGAGCTGACCGGCCCGATATTCCAACAGTACCCATCAATCCAAGGATTCGTGGAAATGCGTTTGAAGCACTTTTGCCAAAAAATATGATTCTCGGAAGTGCAAGCAATGTACTGATTCGCCGATCAGTATTTGAGACAGTGGGCCCCTTTGATGAGACGCTTCGAGTCGGCGAAGATTGGGATATGTGGCTGCGCATTGCTGAAAAGTTTCAAATTAACTATGTGGATCAGGCGCTTGTTGCCATTCGTCGTCATTCGCAAAATCAGACAAGTAATAGATTATTCCTCATCAAAGGAGATATTGTATTTATAGAAAAATGGGTTCCTCGCATTGAAGGTACGTATTCGATCCCGGAGATGTGGAGCGATCGGATTGTATTTAATATTATTCGCGGATTTCCTCACCTTGATGGTCTTCGTCTTGCACAAAAAACCCTCTCAAAAAATGTTAGAAAAAAGTTATTCAAAAGCACAAATGGCTCTCTCGTGCTCGCCTGCATATTTTCCCCTATACGGGTACTTGCAGATAATGAACTTCGCCCCCAACTCCTAAGAGCAATAAAACGCTATGTCACACGATAACCCAACCATCTCTATCATCATGCCGCTGTACAACAGCGGCACCTACCTCAATGAAGCGATTGAGAGTATTGTCGCGCAGACCTATACGGACTGGGAGCTCATTATTGTGAACGATTCTTCGACTGACAATGGGCCAGCAATTGCTCAAGAATGGGCAGAGAAAGACCTGCGTATCACAGTGATAACCAATACCAACCCCAAAGGCCTTGCAGGAGCGATCAATACTGGACTCGCAGCTGCACGCGGCGCGTACATTGCTCGCGCAGATGGAGATGACATCAATGTCCCTGATCGACTCGAGCGACAGATCAAATTTTTGGAAGAGCATCCATCGATTGTTATTGTCGGCGGATGGTACGAGACGTTTGGCGAAGGCTTGCCTCGCATTGTGCGCAAGCATCCGACTCGCCCCGTCGTCATCGCATGGCGATTCCTCACCAACACATACTTCTGCCATCCGACGACGATGTACCGCCGATCGGTACTCGCTGATGTACCACAGTATCCATACACGGGAAGCGAGGACTTTGGATTTTTTTCTCAAGTGGTACACACTCACCAAGGAGCAAATATTCCTCGCGTACTCCTCCACTATCGCCAACACCAGACCAATTATTCTCATACTGAAAAGCCAGCGATTGCAAAAAGTATCCAAGACATATACGCGCAAAATTTCCTCTGGTATCGAGGAAATATGGAACACGTGGATATATTCTTTCAATTTCATACCACGTATGATCTACCCCTTCGACATCTATGGAACATCATCTCCATCAGCATATCGATCGCTCGAAAGATTATTACCACATACCAAGCTTCACTGCTGGAAAAGATTCATCTCTATAGTGCAATCAAGATACATATCATTCTTGCACTTGGGATGCATTACGCACGCAAGCTCAAAAAGCTATGTTAGACTGACTTCGAAAACCGATGCATCCATCGTATCAACCAATGAGGGATCGGGATTATTTTTGCTATACAAAAAAACATATATCGCGATAGTGATGCGGCGACCCCAAACACTGCATTGGGGTACTTAGATTTATATTTCCATACTGTCGTAAGTATTCGCCTTGCCTGGATTATGCGGTTGCGTGCAGTAATGGTTTCTGGTGCGATAGTGAGCGTTGTCATGTATGCAGGAATGTTGGCTATATTTCCTCTGAGTCCCATCCTTACCCACAATTCATAATCTTCTGCATGCAACACATGGGGTGACTCACTATACCCCTCACCCGCAACTTCCTTTCTAAAGAGAACCGCTGAGTGTGCAAAACAATTCCTACTGAGTATTCGCGATCGAATACTTGTATCTGTTTTTGGAAATAGATACCTATTGACCTCCTTGCCGTGCGTATCAATTGCAATAACTCCAGTACCAACTAGTACGTACTCCGTATTTGCTTCAAGAAACGAGACCTGCGCCTGGAGCTTGGCGGGATCATTCCATACATCATCTGCATCGATGCGTGCAATGTACGTTCCTTTTGCAAGTGCGAGACTATGGTTGAGCGTCTTTTGGAGACCTACATTGTATTCTTGTTTTATATACGTTATGCGCGGATCATTACAATTTGCAACTACAGATTGTGTATTATCTGTCGAACCGTCATCCATCACCAAGAGCTCCCAATCCATATAGGTTTGCGCAAGGACACTCTCAATCGCCTTCTTGATCGTATGCGCGCTATTGTAAGTGGGCAAAATAATCGAGACGGTCATATGCGTATCCATTGAGCTGGCGTAACATCGCGACTATCGATTGAGTCGTCGGTAAACCATCGCTTTGGAGCAATCACTATTTTTTCAGGATAGGTGGCAAGCCATGCCGCCCACCAAGAAAACGAGCTGTTGGGGATGACAAAATACTTTGCCGAGCTCATCAGCATCATATGCCATTCTCCTTTTGTGCCCGCATATACATCCCCCACAAACACTGTCTTGTACGCAAACGACAGATGCTCCTTGCACCACTGTATATCATCCGAAAATACATAGATTGCATCGATCTGAGTCTTTTCTGCAATTCTTGCAATGCCTTCTGTGTAGTACTCGGTACCGACGACGTTATGCAAATTATTGGTCACATAATCGGTACGCCGTATATGGATACAGACTGCATGTACCCCAGAGATTTCCTCTTGGAGCTTTGCGACTTCTCCCGAAGGAGGCAGCTTGAGGGTGAAGTCCCGACGGATCACGTCTTCGTATTGTGCAAAATAGTGAGGGCTCTGCCAGTACCCATCGAGGTATGCATCAGGTCCCAGCATGAGCTTGGAAGGATCGAAATGGAAAAATCGCTCAACTCCTGGAGTTGGAAGAATCTTTGTATAAAGTGCAGTTACCAATTTCGCCCACCGTCCTCTCATCGTCCGATACAAAAACGGGATATCTTTGGGGTCAGCAAACTGTTCGACGATATTGAATACTCCGAGATCATACGTGCGCACGGGAAATCCTGGATTTTTATAAAACGAAGTATCTAGAAGGAGCTGGGTATTGTTTTTTATGGAAAGCGCCCGTCCCAGCGCATACTGAAACAGCTGGTTTCCCATCCCTCCTTTGAGCCGGACAATAATCATATGGCGCATTGTAGCATACCCAAGACGGGCAGACTTTATGATTCTGTTAACTTTCATGCTGCAAACTAGCAGTAAATAATTGTTCATTTTAAAAATTACACACATGAAAAAACTAGTATGCAATTTTGTAGCTGTACTATTTGTATGCACCGCAATCGCCCAGCCGGGCGGCGTATCGATCAATCACGACGGCGCACCTCCTGACACGAGCGCCATGCTCGACGTCAATGCAACCAACAAGGGCATGCTCTTCCCGAGACTCACGACTGCTCAGCGTGATTCTATCCATCTTCCTGCGATAGGGCTTCTGGTCTACAACACTACGACAAGTACCTTTGATTACTACACGGGTACGTCGTGGTTTTCACTTGCCTCTGCAAGCACAACATCTGCTGTGCCTATCATCCGTACGTATACTTCCAACGCAATTTGGACCAAACCACCAGGACTCAAATACATCGTTGTGGAGATGGTAGGCGGTGGCGGAGGAGGTGGCGGGTGCTACA
>CAYYXE010000010.1:17544-20702 GCA_964475655.1 uncultured Candidatus Saccharibacteria bacterium
TGGTGGTAATGGTAGCGGTGGGATAGTCATCATTACTGAATATTACTGAGCAAAAACGCCCGAAAATCGGGCGTTTTATTATTGCATACTAAATCCAGGAATTTCTTTTTGTGCATTTAGTAAGGCTTCCTTGTACAGTTTCTGATTCCCTATTCCTTGTAAAAACTGAAGGAGAAGCTTGTGAGATACTGGTAGTGTTGGATCGATCTTGATACCCTGCTGGTATGCGGCAATCACTCCGTTGATATCCCCTTTCCACGCAGCAAGCTGTGCATACAGCCAGTGAATACGCGGATCAGTTGGTGCAAGACCGTGTGCATACTTGATGAGCTCAGTCATATGCACAGCAACGGCTGGGTCATACGGAAGATCTGAAAAATAAATCTTGGTGTTATAGAGATTGACAATCGTAAAATAGAGTCGGTAATCAGTTTTGTTTGTTTTGGCAACTTCCTCGAGATAGCCGGTGTACGCATCAATATCTCTTTTTGCATACGGAAGGAGTTTTGGATCTTGTTTGACTGCAAGAGGATCTCTCGCATAGAGCTTGTACTCATCATACCCAAATCCACTCACGTCCCAGTAGGTGCCGACTGATGAGCCACTCAAGAATTCATCATACCGATCAATGCGCTTATCGAGCTTTGATCCAAGTACTGTCGCATAGAGCTTTGCTTTGCATGCCGGCTGATACGAGAGATAGTACACACCGACAACTGATAGAGCGAGTAGCCCCCATAGCAGTGTTGGGTGCCATGATTTTTCTTCTATAATATTCTTTTGTTCAACAGACACGCTAGATCCATAGGCGACACTCGCAAATGTAGCAAGCGCAAAGATGGTGACAAATCCATCAAATGCGACAAGGTTTTGTATGAGGTATCCAATGAGTGTGCCAACTAAAATACTTTTTTGAAGATTGGTAAGAGTCTTGTTTCGGTACAAAACATATACAAGGGATCCCACAAACAATATATAGAACGCAATACCTGGATATCCAGCTGCTACTCCATTGTCGTAGTACACATTGTGTGGGTGATCGGTCCATGCTTCAAATGCAAGATCCCGAGAGAGAAATTGTGGATCAAAGTATCGCGCTTGTGCTATGGGGAAGTTTTCGGGTCCGTAACCGACCAATGGTCGTTCATGCATTGCCTTTTGGGCAATTTCCCAAAAGGCAAATCGAGTACCCGAAGCTTGTTCAATAAACGCTTGATGAACTTTTGTACCAGGAGTGACAAGTTTGTTCCATACAACACCAAAGACAACCATGCCGACTATTAGTCCCCCAACACCTAGTGCACGAAATATCTTTTTCGAAGAAAGGGTTGCGTAGACAGCAAATGCAACTATAGCGCCAATAATGCTTCCTATCAGTGCTCCTCGAGCACTTCCTAGTATTCCTTTTCCTTGAAAGAATCCGTATGCATTAAAGAAGAGTGGTGAGAACATGATAGTAGTTCCCAGGATCCAGAGCCACGTCTTCTTTATTGTTTGTTTATGGGCGACGAGAAATGCGGTGAATCCTAGAATAAATAGAAGGAATGCGCCAGCAAGTGATGAGTTGCCTGTGACCCCACCCCCACTTCCCCTGCGGAGCACGTTGACCGCCGCGTTAAATCCTTCGTCTCCAAGCCACACGCTTGCTGTCACAACCGCACCACCTGCGACAACCCATGTGAGGAGTTTATATATATATCCTTCATACCGCTTCGAAAGTGAGGTGATGAGAAGCGCAAAGAGAGATGTCGCATAGAGTGTGAGAAGCCCGGTCTCGCGCATAAGCGTCCCCCAAAACGCAAGACCGACGTTCTTAGCAGTAAGCCCAGCAATAGTCATCCAAAGTACATATAGGAGAAGTGGTGTAATCATCAACCATTCTCGCTTACTGAAGCGGTACCGAGTATCCGTGGACACTAGGTATATCCATAGTGCAGTGAGAATACTTATCAAACCATACAATAGGAATGCCTTTGACGTCGTATGAGGAAATACCCATCTCCCAAAACAGATCCAGGGGACAAAAAACGCTACTACAAACGAACCGTACTTAAGAGATTTTTCTACTGATGAATCCATAGTGAAAGTATAACTGAAAAACAAAAAACCGCCCAAAGGCGGTTTTTTGCATTCGTACTGAGTTACTCAATCAAGAATAGCGATTAGCTATTGATGAACTGGTAGTCAGTGCGGAACTGCTCAACAGGAAGGAGACTGCTTGAAGAAGCTCCACTGTAGAGTGCTGCGTTGGTGAACGTCTGGATCTGCTTGAGCTGAACACGGTAGTTAGCAGCAGTTGTTGCTGGTGTGTTCAAGGTAACCGTGATAGTGAAGTTCTTTGTAGAACCATCATCAACACGGAAGCCGTTTGATTCGATCGTAGCGTTCGATGAAGAAACTGCGATTGAAGCAGAGCTGATGACTTCGTCAGTTGTTGGAGCAGCTGAAGTCTGGAATGCAAGTGCAAATGCGTTTGATCCAGAAGCAGATGTTGCAAGCTGAGCTGACTGACCGATGTAAAGTGTGTTACCGAATGAAGTTACAGATACAGGGATGGTGTAAGTTACAGAAGTAACAAGACCGTTTGTATCAGTAGTTCGGTTGTAGCTAGGTGTACCCATAACGGTGTTCACGCCAGTTGAGCGGAAGGTCATGATTTCACCAGTAGCTGAACCTGTTCGGTCACCAGTTACGAGCTGATCGCCATTTACGTCTTCTACATCGATAGAAAGTGTTCCTGCAGTAGCAGTTACATAACTAGATGGGATAGAAGCGTAAAGGGTAGTGCCTTCTGAGTAAGCAGAAGTACTGTTGATATCAGCAGTGATCGTACCAGTAACAGTCTCATCAGCGTCAAGATCAAGGTCGAGGTCATCGAAGGTGATTGTTGAAGCAGCTGAAGAAGACGTTGATACTGATTCACTAAATGACTGACCGTCGATCGTGAGAGTAACATTTCCTGTTACATCATCGAGGTCGTTGTCACTTGTCGTGAAGAGTACTGGGATCTGATCAATGTTCATCTTGCCACCCTGTGCCTTCATAGTGAACTTCACGAGTTCAATATTGTTGGTGTTAGTAGTGGTAGACACCTTCACTGTCTGAGCCTTCAAGTTTGAACTTGCAAGATTGACCTTGAGTTCGAGATCATTTGCTGA
>CAYYXE010000011.1:0-2473 GCA_964475655.1 uncultured Candidatus Saccharibacteria bacterium
AGCTTACTCCCCGCACTCTCCCCTGCAAGTACATACGAAGTATTTCGCGAAACTGATCCACTCACTTTGCCGCCGTTTGCAATAATTATTTTCTTTGCTTCATCGCGCGAGAGTGTCGGAAGTGTGCCGGTGAGTACCCAAGTCTGACCAGTAAATATTCCTTTCTCTACTTTCTTTGCGATTTGCGGCTTCACTCCTCCATCGAATAATTTATCAATAAACGTTTGAGATGATGGTTTGGTTTTGTAATTGATAATTGATTCAGTAACTGCGGGACCGATGTTGGGTATTACATCAAAGTCGGGGGCTTTTGCCTTCCAAAACTTCTCCCAGGTACCAAAGGTCGTTGCAAGATCGCGCGCCGTTTCTTCGCCGACATGCATGATACCGAGCGCTGCGATAAATCTATCAAGTGGTGGATGCTTCTTGGCAGCAATCGCATCGATGATGTTCTTTGCACTCTTTTCGCCGAGTCGTTCAAGTCCTGCGAGGTCAGCTTCGGTGAGGTAAAACAGATCTGCTGCATCTGAGATGAGTCCTTCTTCTTGGAGTTTCTCGACGATCTTGGGGCCGACTTCGTAGATGTCCATTACTTGTATAAAGTGCACGATCGAGCGAATGTTCTTGGCAGGACAGTCGTCGTTGGTGCAGTAAAAAGCTACCGTGTTTGCGATGGCGCGAGCAAAAACCTTCTGAGAACGTGCTTGGTTGAGTACGCGCGCCGGCGCGACTCCCAGACCGTTTGAAGAAGTGTTTCTGCTCGCGCCGAGCCCTCTCTGTTCAACCCTTCCTCCACACACTGGACACTTGCTCGGCATTGTAAACGCGACTGTTTTCTTGGGTCGCAAAGTTTTGATGACTTCCACTACTTCTGGGATCACATCCCCTGCTTTCTGAATAATCACCGTATCGCCGACGCGCACATCGAGGCGTTCGATTTGCTCGATGTTGTGCAGTGTTGCCTTCGACACTGTCGAGCCTGCGACAAGCGTCGGCACAAAGTGCGCAAGCGGCGTGAGAACGCCCGTGCGGCCGACTTGGACGGTGATATCGGTCACCTGAGTCGTCGCCTGCTCTGCTGGATATTTGTACGCGATGGCATACCGCGGCGCTTTCCCGACCACTCCAAGCTCATCATGAAGCGCTAGCTCATCAACCTGGATCACAATACCGTCCGTACCATATGGGTACTGATCACGGATTTTCTCAAAGGATTGAATTTCCGTAAATATTTCTTCGAGGTTGCCTGCAACCTCTTCATGATCTGCAACCTGAAATCCCCATGTTCGGAGTACTGCATGCCGTTCGGAGTGCGTTGTACAGGAAAGACCTGTCGGCACATCCCATGCAAAGAAGTCCAGATTTCTCTCTCGAGTGATGCGCGGATCAAGTTGTCGAAGTGAGCCGGCAGCGGCATTGCGCGTGTTCGCAAGGAGCTGCTTGCCTTCTTTTTCGTATTTCTTGTTCAGGTGTTTGAGCGTGGCCTTGCTCATGACTGCTTCACCGCGCACTTCGACACGTGCCGGGACGGTACCCTTGAGCCTGAGCGGGATCGCGGCAATCGTTTTTAAATTTTGCGTAATGTCTTCTCCGACCGTGCCATCTCCTCGTGTCGCACCGCGGACAAAGATGCCGTTCTCATATACAAGAGACACTGCAAGCCCGTCGAGCTTGAGCTCTGCAAAGTAGTGAAAGTCTTCTTCCGGAATGAGCTTCCGTATACGCGTATCCCATGCGCGCACTTCATCATACGAAAACGCGTCGTTGAGCGAGAGCATGCGCGAGTTGTGCGACACTTTGGTAAAGGCATCAAGCGGTGCACCACCGACTCGATAGATGACGAAGTTGGGATCAGCAAGCTCGGGATGCGCTTCATCAAGCGCTTTGAGCTCTCGCACGAGCGTGTCGTAGACCGCATCAGAGACAGTCGGGGCATCGGCCTCGTAGTATGCACGGGCATGTGCCAGTATCTCAACTCGAAGCTGCATCATTCGCTGCTGTATGTGCTTCTCTTTCATAGCTATCTATACTTTACCTCAAGCGCGCGCTCTACCTGGCGAGGGTTTTGCCCGCAGAGGTTTTTGCCAGACCCCAGGACTCGAGAATACGGAGTAGGTGCGTCATATGCATGTGTTTTGTCAAAGAGAATGGTGTAGCACGGCAGACGGGGATCTGGGCTTTGCTCAGTGTATTCAAAGTAGTCATCACGACTATTACTTGTCATGACCATCTGCACTCCCCCACAAGTAAACCCCGAAGGCACACCAGTAGTTGTCGCACCTTGTGGGAAATTGCCGAGCCATTCTTGATAGAGGCCGCACTCGACTGCTGCATCTGCTTGATAAAAGGCGATACCTGAGTCTTTAGCGAGATTGGACAGGATAGTCTGACGAAGCGTGAGGTTGCTGATACCCATAGCGATCGTCAAAATGAGGCTTACAAGAAGCACTGTAAAGAGCATAGCAAATCCTTT
>CAYYXE010000011.1:2573-18114 GCA_964475655.1 uncultured Candidatus Saccharibacteria bacterium
CGATCGTCAAAATGAGGCTTACAAGAAGCACTGTAAAGAGCATAGCAAATCCTTTTGTGCTGTGTGTTATTGTGGGAGATTCCATGGTGTCAAAATAATTGATTGTTCAGTAGATTTGGGATTAGTGCCATTTTTCCAATCCATACGCGCAGTAATCTTGAGCTGAGGATCACCGGCAGGTGTCGTGATATCAGTAAACCTGATGACTCGAATAAACGAAGTGGTAATTGGCGTAACAGTAGTCGTAAATATCTTACCAGTACTTTCATAGCCATACATTGCAGCATCACTATAGTAACTAAGTGGTTCACACGGGACACGAAGCCCTTCTGAAGTAGTCATTGTCGTACATGCACTTATAGGTGTACCTGTATTTGTATAGGGATTGATAATACAGCCATCTGAGTCGTAACAACCTTGTGCGCGATACACATCTCGCCATTGTGACCACGTAATCGTTCCATCTTGGTACGCAGTATCACGATCGTTTCGGATATATTCAAGAGACTCTTGAAGTAAATTTGCTGCAACAATATCGTTTTTGGCATAGCGGATCGAAAAGAATCCTCCGGCAGTAAGCGTCAGCAGTGCACCGATTGTGAGCGCGAGAATAAAGATCGCAACGAGTGTTTCGATGAGCGTAAAACCTTTTTGTGAAAAACGAGAATGCATGGTATTCATAGATTATAACTCAGGAGTGCGTTGTGAGAGATAGGTCTGCACGGCAAACGGAATAGTCGTCGCACCCTTAACAGTAGCCACTCCTTCCAGCTTGACAACAACTGCCGCTCGTTCGCTGTCGTTTGGTAACGCACCCTTGATATAAAACGCGGCCTTTTCGACATCGATCTCCGGAGAAGTGATTGCCTGCCACGCACTGGGAAACCCGACTGGATTGCCGTCTGCATCCAGCGGAGTTGTTCGCTTGAGAATAGCGCCTTGGCCACTACCCGCGCGTTCCCATTTGTATTCGACAAATTCTTCTGCGCCAAGTGTGCTGTCCATACTGATCATATATCCCTCAGTACTGCCTCCGATCCAGCAGTTTATGACACCCGTTGTGCAGGTGACACTGAGGTGTTCACTTGTTCGAATCGTACGACTCATCGATTCTACCGCAAAGTTGAGATTGTCCATCACTGTGCGCATAGCTTGGACCTTGCGTGATGCATCATTGACTGTGTACAGTGAGCCGACGAGCGCTATCACAATGATAATGAAGAGCGAAAGTGAGACCAAGAGCTCAACCAACGTAAAACCTTTTTGGGTATGTGCTAAAGGAAGGTTCATAGCTTTATTGTACACTTACTTGCCCTGTATTCCATACGACCACACTGCGAGTAAGCCCTTTGGGAGAGCGTAGAACGAGTTGTGCATAAGTAGAAGGCTGTCCATTGTACAGGATGTACGCATCGGGACTGGGACGCCGAAATGAAATCGATACCGTATCGCCAGTCGGAGTACTTCCTGTGCAAGGAGTGGTCGTATGACTTACATACGCCCTGGTAGCATCTCCACAAATAGCAACTATCTGATCTGCGGTTGTGATCTCAAACGTCTCGATACATTCATTTTGTGAACTCGTCGGTTCTCCACATCGTTCAGCTGCAGTATCGGCTCCATACATCCGATCGGCAATAAGCCCGTCGGCAATATCTGCAAAGAGTACGAACCGGTGGTTGGTCGGTACAATCGAGGAGAGGACAGTAGGTGCAGGCTGAGACGTAAAGACGATGCCGTACCCCGGAAACGCGGAGCTGCTGATAAGGTTGGTACCGTCGATAGCACGCACACTGGTGGCGTAGGTCTGAGCCTTGCGGACGGCAAGGGCGATCTCTTGAGAAAGATTACGTACGGAGACATTGGTACTAAAGTCAGAGTAGTTGAACATAAGCACGGTCGAGACAACGGCAATAATCGCCACCACGATGAGCATTTCGATAAGCGTAACCCCTGCTTGTAGAGACCTTTTTAAAACCATAGAGGAAAAACTGATGCTAGTGTAACACCCCACATTTCTACAATAAAGAGCGCTAGGATGAGAAATGGCCCAAACGGTACCTCGCTTTTCATACCGTATCGTCTCGTAGTGCCGATCAAAAACAATCCGACGATACCCCCGATCCAAAATGAGAGTACGAGCACGCTGATGCCGGCAGCCAGGCCGACCAACCATCCGATGCCGAGCATAAGCTTCACGTCTCCAAATCCCATCAGGCGCCCCTTAGAAAAGTACCACAACAAGAAGAACGGAAGAGCAACAAATACCCCACCAAAGAGCGCTGGCACAATGGCAAATCCAGGAATGAGCACGGCTCTATATACTACTGAAAGAAGTGAGAGAAGTATAAATGGATATACAATACCATCGGGAATGATCTTGTGTCGCAGATCATAGACTGTAATGACGACAAGCAGCGATGCGACTATCGCTGCAAACGCAAATGCAATCCATGCCGACCAGACAAAGAACCCTGCAACCACAATCTTGGAATACAGGAGCACAAACGTAATGGCAGTAAGGAGCTCGACAACTGGATACTGAAACGAGATCTCGAGCTTGCACGTACGGCAGCGACCCCGGAGAGCTAGGAAGGAAAACACTGGGACGAGCTCATACCACGTGAGTGTCCGGCTGCAGCGCGCGCATGCTGAGCGCCCATGAACAACCGAGCGACCTGTGTTGATGCGCAAAATGACGACATTTAAGAAGCTCCCGACAATGAGACCGATGACAAACACAATGAGGGGAACGAGTACCATGCCCGCAGTATATCACGCATGCTGCGGCAGCATCCATACTCCCGTGCTGTGCATATCGTCTTGTATGAAGTTAGAGGCAGGAAATAGGCGTCGCGATCGCAGGGTCCACCTCTTCGTCGAGCACGAAGTCCGCAAGCGGTTGGTCTTGGAGTTTGGATTTGCCGGCACTGTCCACGCACCAGTAGTCAGTACCTGACGTACTGCTGAGTTGGTTGAGTACCTTTAGTGGTACCTGTACAACCCATCCATCGGTATACACATTGCAGTTTGCATTACCGGTCGCAACTTGGCTGCCATTGATAACCACAGTGGACGCAACAGTCGCTGCCGCACTTGCAAGAAGGTCGTAGACTCCAGTGGCACTGGTACAGACATTGTCAGTATCAGTAGTGTAATAGGTCCCCATGGTATCGTAGTACGTCTGGGCCTGTGTCCGGGCACTGGCAAGCTCTGCCTTGACCTTGGCATCGGCACCCTTGTCTCGAGATGTCGAAAGCGAGGCAAGTACGACAGAAGCAAGGATGCCGATGATGGCAATGACGACTAGAAGCTCGATAAGCGTAAAGCCTCTGTAGGGGGTTGTAATGCGGGTGGTATGTTGCTTCATATCAGACCAGTATAGCAAACACGATACCACAACGAACTATCGACACAATGCGTTTGTAGTGTCTATTTCTAGAGTACTGACAGCTCCGGGGGCAGTAAATGTGTATTTGTTGGATTTACCACTGGAGTCTACACACCAGCCTTTGGTATAGCCGGCTTCGTTGAGCACTGCAATCACCGCCCAGTTGATGCCTGATGCATAACACCCGACTCTGGTAAACGAACCTAGATTTGTACTACCACCTGATTGGCTGTTGGCATGACGGATGATTTCTTTGACCTTGGTGTCACCAAATACGCTCGTAGTAGCGGTGGTATCAGGACACCATGAGCCATATGTCCCTACCGATCCAATAGTACTAAAGTACGACTGTATCTCAGTACGCACACTTACCAAATCAGAAAGAATCGCCTTATCTTTACCTTTGTTGCGGGCACTGTTGAGCGATGCGAGCACCACTGCTGCCAATATTCCAATAACTGCGATGACTACCAAAAGTTCGATAAGCGTAAATCCTTTTGTTCTGTTCATATAGGACAAGTATATACCTTTCCCAAAACAAAAACACCCCGAAGGGTGGTTTTGCAAAAATCACTAGATACTTAAGCTCCGCAAAGTATTGAAGCATTTGTAAGTACTGTTGCTTCCTTTGAATTCTGAGAAGAATCAACACACCATCCGGAGCTTGGTGTTGCAGGGACTTTTAGAGATACAATCGCTGCCCATCCAGCAGTAGTGTCGTGACAAGTTGAGTTACCTGTTCCGCCAGTAGTACCATATGCGAATGCAGTTGCATCAGTTCCTACTGTTGCTGTAGAACCTCCGGATGATTTTGCCGCAGATGAAACAAGGTTACTAATACCTCCAGGATTGGCAGTTGAGAGTGCTGCACACACACCTTCATAATCTCCTTTTGTATCATAGTACAGCTCCGCCTGTGCACGAGCGTTTGCAAGTTCAGCCTTGATCTTTGCATCAGCACCCTTGTTGCGGGCAGTGTTGAGAGATGCGAGGACGACTGACGCGAGGATTCCGATAATTGCGATCACCACCAAGAGTTCGATGAGAGTGAAGCCGCCTTTAAAATTCTTTTTCATATATAAAGTAATTACTGATAAATAGTCTGTTTAATAATCGATTATTACAAATACTTTGTAATGGGTACAGTATACCATGTTGTCCGCCGCGCAAGCTGTGCATAGCTACTTAGAGACAAGACTTGGTAGTATTGGAGATCGCCGATGTTGCGGTCAGCGGTGTCGCATAGGGTACCCCTGCTGCATCTTTATCGCGCGAGACCCCGCTCCAGTCTACACACCACGCCCCAGTTGCGGTCTGTGCTGCCACCGCCCACGCAGTGCCCGCAGAAGGCAGCCCAGACGCCGATGCACAAAAGACTACTGTGCCGCTCGGGAGCCCTGCGATCAGCGCAGCGAGGCTGTTGGCGCCTGTCTCGGAGAACAGTGTGTTTCCTGAGGTAGGGCAAGCCTGAGCGGATACCGCAATCCCGCCAGTAGGAAGGGAGCTGGTGTAGAGCAATGCCTGTGCACGCATGTTGCTCAGCTGTGACTTAATCTTTGCATCGTTTCCCTTGCCCCGCGCGCTGTTGAGCGACGCAAGCACGACTGACGCGAGGATTCCGATAATTGCGATCACCACCAAGAGTTCGATGAGAGTGAAGCCGTTTGTATATTTTTTGTCCATACGTCAAGTATAAGCTTAACTAATACCTCCTGCAATGTTATAAATCGGCACGAGGATCGAGACAAGGAGGAGTCCCACGCCAATACCAAGCGAGATGATCATAAACGGCTCGATGAGTCCGACGAGCGTATCGATGGCCTCATCGACCTCTCGGTGATAAAACTTGGCGAGCATTTTGAGAATCGAACCCATAGACCCGGTCTCTTCTCCTACCAGCACGATCTGGGTCATGATCTTGGGGATCTCCACAGGATGCAGTGCAAGTGCAGCCGAAAACGCCTTCCCGGCCTTTACTGCCTCCATAGTCGCAAGCATAACTTCTTGGTAGCGTTTGTTGCCCACAACCTTTGCAGTGATTTCGATAGCTCGTATGATCGGGATACCACTTGAGAGCATGGTATCCATGTTGTCGGCGATACGCGCAAGGTAGAGCTTTTGGTAGAGGTTGCCCACCACGGGGATCGAGAGTGAGATCTGATCGAGGTATGCCTTGCCGCGCTTGGTACGCGAAAGCCGCATAAGGTATGCAAATCCTATAATAACTGCGATAAGCAAAAAGATGCCGTATTGGACCAAGAAGCTCGAAATCCCCATGACGATCTTGGTATAAAACGGTACTTCTTGTCCACTTTCGGCAATGATCGCGGCAAGCTTCGGTACCACAACCGTAAACATGAGCACCATCACTGCAATAAAGATCCCGATCACAAACGCCGGATACACCAGTGCGTGCTTGGTCTTGCTTGTCAGTGCATACTGCCGATCGAGATAGTCTGCCATGTACGAAAACACCTGCGTAAGCTTTCCCGACTCTTCACCGGCTTTCACCATGTTGACATAAAACTCTGAAAACACATCAGGGTGCTTACCCAAAGCTGCGTGGATGGCAGATCCTGCCTGGAGATCCGCAACAACCTGCCGCAGCCGCGATGCGAGCAATTTGTTTTCGGTGTTTTCGGAAAGGAGCGTAAATGCTTTGAGTGCAGAGACTTGCGCTTCAAATAGTGTGGAGATCTGACGTGAGAGGATTACCACCTGTTTCATCGGGATCTTTTCGTAAATCGTAATCTCAAACCATTTCTTTGCCTGTTGTTCGTCTTTGATGGAGGTCACGATGAGGCCTCGACGCTGCAGTCCCGACACTGCGAGGTCGCGGTTGACCGCCTCGATCATGCCATCGCGTTTCTCACCCTTGTCTGTAATTGCTTCGTATTTAAAATTCATAGACTATAGCAGGCGCTCCAAATTCTTGGGGTTAATCGAATACGCATATGCATTTTCGATCGTGATCTCGCCCCGACGTACGAGATCTACAAGACAGCGGTTCATATCCATCATCCCTTGTTCAAATCCGGTCTCGATGACCATATCGATCTCATGAGTGCGCTTTTCACGAATAAGGTTTGCAACAGCGTTATTGTTGATGAGGAGCTCGTATGCAGGGATGCGTCCGCCTGACACGCGCGGGATGAGGCGCTGCGAAAAGATCCCGATGAGAGACGAGGCGAGTTGTACACGGATCTGATCTTGTTGGGCCGCTGGAAACGAGTCGATAATACGATCGATCGTTTGAGATGCGTTGTTGGTGTGAAGCGTCGAGAGCACGAGGTGGCCCGTCTCTGCCGCAGTGACTGCGGTCCCAATAGTCTCAGGATTGCGCATCTCTCCTACCAGGATCACATTGACATCTTGGCGAAACGCACTGTGAAGTGCTGCTGCAAAATCTGCCGAATCAATACCGATCTCACGCTGATCAATAATGGATTTCTTTTGCTCGTACGTGTACTCCACTGGATCTTCGATCGTGAGAATGTGCGCTGCACGTTCTTCATTGATAAGTCCCACCATAGCGGACATCGTCGCACTCTTGCCTTGCCCCACAGGACCCACCACCAAAAAGAACCCCTGCTTGCGCCGCGCAAAATCAGCAAGCAGTGGTGGGAGATTGAGCTCTTCGAGTGTCTTTACATGCGGGATAAGACGCAAGACAACACCATAGCGGCCCTGTTGGACGTAGGCATTGCCGCGTAGACGGATCGAGCCCTGGTATTCATATGAAAAGTCAAGTTCTTGGGTTGCCTGAAAGTGTTTGAAATGCTCAGGACTTAGTATGGCTTCGATCATACCCCCCAGATCTTCTTGGGTAAGAATGGGCACAGTCGACAAAAAGATGAGTTCACCATTGACACGGATTGCCGGAAACCGCCCCGTCGAAAGATGCAGGTCGGAACCTTGTTGTGTAATGAGTGTCTCAATAAGTGATTCAAATGTCTTTTTATGATCCATGGCGTTGTATGATATCTGTTACGTGGGCAAGTACCTCGCTTGGCGTACTGTTTGCTTTGACGATATAACTTGCTGCTCCGAGCGACGTACCTCGCTCGATGTCCTGTGGTTGGCCAAGATTGGAAAGGTAAATTTTGATCGCACTCTGTACAAGGTGCTCTTTGTTGATCGTTTCGAGGAGCTCAAACCCATCCATCGTCGGCATGACGACGTCAAGTAGCATCACGTCTGGTACGTATCCCCCCCGAAGCTTTTCAAGGGCATCTGCCGCACTTGTTGCGGTCGTTACGATAAATGCAGCTTGGGAGAACCGCATCGCATACATATCAAGCAAGAAGCTGTCATCGTCGACGATCATGATGTTTTTCTTTGTTGCCATATATATGTGTCAGTATACTTCGTCTCTCTCAGTGCTACAAGCCGTAGACTTCTTGCATAAGCACTTCACCATGCATTGCCTTCAAAAGCGCATCCTCACGAAGCGTGATCATACCCTTTGCACGCACTGCCTTATAGAGTTCGACATCGACCGGGTTTTTGAGGATCACTTGCTGGATGTCTTTGTCTATCGCAAACATTTCAAATACAGCGATACGCCCGTGCGTCATTGACGGAGCTTCAGAAGACGGTTTGAAGTCAAACATCTGTTGTGGGATCGACAACTTATCCCTAACCGCAGGGTCAAGATCGGCAAATTCTTTATCAATAAACTCTTTGGTTGCCGCATCAACCGGTATCTCATGACGTGCGCTCGGATGGACACGGCGCACGAGGCGCTGCGCCATCGCCAATACCAATGTCGGCGCAATAAGGTACGGGTCGATGCCCATATCGATCAAGCGCGGGATGATACCGATCGAATTGTTGGTGTGGATCGTCGAGAGCACGAGGTGGCCCGTGAGCGCTGCCTGGATCGCAAGCTCAGCAGTTTCTTTGTCGCGGATCTCCCCTACCATGATGATGTTGGGGTCCTGACGGAGGATCGAGCGGAGACCTGTCGCAAAGGTATAACCGATCTCTGGCATGACTTGAGACTGCGATACGCCCGGGATTTGGTACTCGACCGGATCTTCGAGAGATACGACGTTTTTTTCTTCACGGTCGACGCCGTTGAGCATGGAGTAGAGAGTGGTCGACTTACCCGAACCGGTCGGTCCTGAGATAAGGATTAACCCGTAAGGCCGTTTGAGTGTCTCTAGCAAGAGCTCTTTGTGATACGGCATCATGTCGAGCTGATCAATCGTACGGATCCCGTGCTCAGAATCAAGAATACGCATCACGACCTTTTCGCCAAAGTATGCTGGGAACGTCGACACACGAAACTCGATCTTGCGATTGTCGATCATTGTAAAGAATGAACCGTCCTGCGGCTTGCGCTTTTCATCAAGACGGAGCTTTGCCAAGATCTTGACACGCGCGACAATGCCGTCAAACGTATTGGTCGGAAGGACGAGCGTGGTATGCAGCGTGCCATCAACACGGTAACGGACGCGCACGTTTTCACCAGTGTGTTCGATGTGGATGTCTGATGCTCCGCCTTCTACTGCGTGGTTGATGATGACAGCCACAATCTTAATGATCGGCGCGTCTTCGACGATCTTGTTGTCTGCTTTTACCTTTTCTCCCTTGGTGCCCAGTGAGTGTTCGGTGGTACCGACTTCTTTGTTGGCGCGTTCGAGCTCGTCATTGAGATCTGTTACGGCCTTATCCACTTCAGTACTTGATGCTTTGTAGTTTTCGAGAACAGCAAGGTAGTCACTCTGCGAGATGAGAAAGACCTTAAATGGTACTTCTTGTTTGACAGATATAAACTGTAGGGCATTCATTGCCTCGATATTTTCGGGCTCTGTCACGCCGATAGACAGTACGCCGTCTGCGTAGCCGATGGGTACAAACTTGTAGTGGGTTGCAGCTGCCTCTTCGACAAACTTGAGTACCTCTCCGGTAATTTGTTCTCGACTCACCTTTTGGTAGGGGATCTTGTAAAAGCTCGCCTTTGCAGTCGCAATTGCGTCTTCTGAGAGTCCTGTGGCAAGCAAGGCCTTGGTGATGTTGCCCTCATACTCAGTATCAAGCGTTGCCATGACACGGTTGTACTGAAGCTCCGTTATAACAGCTTGAGAAAGAAGGAAATCGAGAAACATTACTTTGCTGACGTCGTAAACGTCATGATATTGCCTGTCTTTTGGATCGACCCTTGTGTAAGTACGGCACGCACATAGTACGTAGTAGCCTTGGCAAGGCCGGTAATGCGAAGGAGTGCGGTGCCGTTTTTGCCAAGAGGGATCGGAGCTGTTGCACTGCCCAACAAATCATTGGTACCGTACTCAAACACTACCTGTGCTTCATCGGTAGTACTCAGTATCCCCTGTGCGCCAAACTCAGCCGTAGTTGCTGTGATCTTGGCAGGCTGGAGTGTCTCAAACTGAACTTCGGTTGTTGCAACGATACCACTGATCGATCCGACATCATACCCGACAGGGGCAAACGGGTTGGGACGACCTCGGTAGTCACTCCCCAGTGTGATCGGATAATCTCGAAGTGCGCGATATGCTGGATCATCAAAGATCGAAGTATCCAGGACGATGGATTTAATGGACGCCAGGACACCGGTAAATTCGCTAGGGGCAGCAGTTGTCGTATCGAGTGGGACACCGGCAACCTTTGATGCACTCGAAGAAAGCGGACTTCCAGAAGAGGCTGTAGGTGAAGACCTGCGTCCAAAGTACGCTGCCAGTCCGATAATGACCGCAAGGATGAGAACAACGATTGCAAATACTTTGATTTTTTTACTCATACTTATTGCTTAAGCCAGTAGGTTTGTAAGGTGACCTTGTACGAGAGACTTGTGCCCGCGCTCTGCTGTACACCCTGTTCGGCAGGGACAAAGTCAACCCGTGTCACATCCACCAGACGAAGGTTTTGTTCGAGATCCGAAATGAAGGCAAGGAAGTTTTTGTATTGACCGCTTGTCTGGAACGAAATCGTAAACTCCCCATATGGTCGTGCAGCAACAGACGGATCTTGAGACGTCTGGGTAATCTGCTCAGTTTGGTATTCTACGCTTCGCAAAAGAGAAAGGTTGTTTTTAGTAGCAAGTGAGTTGATCTGGATGATGAGGCGGATATTGTCGACACTGTCAGGTAGGAGCGTCTTGAGGTTATCAAGGTCAGTCTTGCTGATACCCTGGTACGTCGCGATCAGTTGGTCGCGCTCCTTGGCAAGCTTGGCGGCGGTCTCAAGATTGGCGTTTGCTGTCGCCACTTGAGTGCGCAACCCTTGGAGCGAATTGTACTTGGGTTTGACCATCACAAAAAAGACAGTGATGGAGATAGCTATAAAAAGAAGTGCGATGAATGATTTCATATTTATTGGGCAGTACTTGTTATGGGGGTAGTAGACTCTTGCACATTCGAACCGCGACCAAGGTTTGCAATAAACGATTGGTACGAAAGTGCTGCTGGATTAACAGTAAAGGCAAGCTTGAAGTTTACATTATTTGTCTTATCATCAACTGTGAGGTTTGAAAAGACAGGATTTTTGATGAGCGCGTTTTGGTTGAACGAGTCAGATTGAAGTGCAATGGTTGCATAACTTTTTGCAACGCCGGTCAATGTCACTTTGACCAACTGCTGACTGGTCGTAGGGTCGTTGGTAAATTCATACCCAAAGCTTTTGTACTGGATCGAACGAAGCGTCGTCTGTTCGAGGGCGGCAAAGATCGGTGTCACAACAATGTGTTTGGCAATCACCACCCTGACTCCTTGAATGCGGTTGCTAAGCGTCTTCATCTCAGTAAGGAATTCTGTGCCGATCCCATTGCGTGCCTCATTGATCAAGGCATCGGTCTTTGCTTTTTGTGCAACAAGTTGCTTTTCATACAAATAGACACCGCCATACGATGCAGCCGTCGCAAGGACAATCACTACCGCAAGCATAGAGAGTATTCCCATGGCGCGATTTGAGTGCGGCTCTGGTACAGGTTCCGAACTCACCGGACGTTTCGGAATAAACGATGTAGGCATTGTTGGCGGCATACTATCTCTAGAGTATACAGGGCACGGCTACACAACTGCAAGCAGTGTGTCCAAGAAAATGTGTATTTCCTTTTTAGAGCGTCAAGATTTCAGCTCCAGTTTCTGTGATAAGTACCGTATGCTCGAAATGCGCACTACGTGAATGATCAGCTGTCACGAGCGTATACCCATCCTTCATCAGTATCACTTCTTCACTGCCGCGGGTGAGCATGGGCTCAATCGCAATCACCATGCCGGGGACAAGCTTTGCACCCTTTCCCCTTTTGCCGTAGTTGGGGACATACGGGTCTTCGTGGATCTCGCGTCCGACGCCATGTCCCGAAAGATCGCGCACGATACCAAGCTGGTGCGGCTTCACATACTGCTCGATCGCATAGCCGATATCTCCCACGGTCGCACCTGGGATGATCGCCGCAATGCCTTCCATAAGTGCGGACTTTGTAATAGAAAGAAGCTGTTTATTTTTTGCATCAATCTCTCCTACGGGCACAGTCACGGCATGATCGAGAAATACGCCTTCATAATTGAGACCCAGATCAAGCGCGATTGTGTCTCCCTCTTTGAGTACTCGCTCTCCCGGAATGCCGTGTACCACTTCGTCATTGACTGAGGTAATGAGTGACGCGGGAAATGGCAAATCTGCACTATCGGGTTGGTAGCCCAGAAATGCTGCCTTGCATCCAGCTTCTGCTATGAGCTTTGCCGCCAGATCATCGAGTGACTTTGTCGTAACCCCGGGGCGTACCGCGGCGGCTACTTCACGCAACATACGAGCGAGTATGGGCCCGCCCTTTCTTAGCTTTGCTATTTCTTCTGGGGTTTTGATGATGATCATAAACGTTCATTCACTCTACTGCGTATTAATTTTTCTAACAATCTCCTCATGTATCTCCTCAATACTTCGCTCCCCATTTACGGTATGAAATGTAACACTGGGCGAAGACTTCAAAAGCTCGATTGCAGGCATGACGTTGTCGTGGAACCACTCTAGTCTCGCCTTTCGTTCGTGATCAACAGTATCGTCTGCGCGACCTCGACCAAGGAGCCGCTCGTTTGCCCACACATCACCTACTTCTATATAGATGACATGTGTACTCCATCCATAAAACTTCGCAGCAGAGAGCAGTATCGGCACTTCTTCGGCGACTCTCGGCGTACCGTCGATGATGACGAAGTCTTGCCCACTGTATGACTGGATAAGTTCGTGACTCCAGACATGCACGCCGATAAATGATGCCGGTAGGATGCCTTGCTCCATCACGTCTTTGGTCTTGTGCGCAGTGTACGAATCAGTCTCGATAAATGAGCGGAAGATATTACCTGTTTCAAAGTGAAGGATGGATGCCGATGGATGACTAGCCTCTATAGATCGTTCGAGAAGTGCTGCTTGTGTCCCCTTGCCACTGCCCGACTGTCCGATAAAGATGTATGCGTTCATATACCTAGTATATCATTTTTGATCTCACAAATCTGAACACATATGCTCTCTAGGCCTTGGTCTGCGACCTTCGAACACGTCCTCGATCATATGTATTCAGTTTGCTCGATCGAACGTCGCAATGTGCGAGCTTTCGATCGACTAGTACTCAGTCATCGCAACCTGTGCACTCATGCGACGGATGAGATCAATCACAACTGACACAACAATGAGGAGTGACGTGCCGCCAATTGCAAATGCAGTGATGCCTGTAGCGGAGCGGATGATAAGAGGGAGCACTGCGACAATACCCAGAAAGAGGGAACCGACTAAGGTGATGCGGGTCACAATAGATGCAATGTAGGCATTGGTTGCGTCCCCTGGACGGATACCAGGTACAAAGGCGCCATTCTTTTGGAGGTTGTCTGACATCTGCTTGGGGTCAAACGTCACTGCGGTATAGAAATACGTAAAGAAGACCACAAGGATAAAGTACACCACTGAGTAAAGCGTCGTGTTTTGGAGGAATGACGTAAGCGCGTGGCTCACCGATACGAGAGTCGGATGCGTTGAAGTCGCAAAAAATCCTGCAAGAAACTGTGGGAACAAAAGAAGCGATGATGCGAAGATGATCGGCATCACCCCTGCCTGCGTAAGGCGGAGCGGGATGTAGCTATCATTGCCACCAATAGTGCGGATGCCGCGCACTGCGCGTGCATAGGTGACCTTGACTGGGCGCTCTGCTTCGTAGATGTAGACCACACCTGCGATCACAAGAAGTCCGATCGCTACATAGATAAGTACGGTCGGGATTTGGTCGGGAGTGAGTGTAAAGAAAAATTGCGAAATCTTGGGAGGGATCGTTGCAAGGATACCGGCCATGATGATGAGGGAGGTACCGTTGCCAATGCCGAATTCATTGATGAGTTCTGCAAGCCACAAGAGGAGCATTGAGCCACCGACAATAATGACAATGTTGGTCGTAAGTGCACCCGCACTGAGTGCGCCAATTGCGCCTTGGCTCTGAAGGTACTTGATAAATGAAAATGCCTGGAGAATTGCAACCGGGATCGTAAGGAGTCGGATGTACTGGTTAAACGTACGGCGTCCTGCTTCCCCACTCTCTTGCATGAGCTCCTTCATGCTTGGCACCATCATCGAAAGCACCTGCATAATGATTGATGCAGTAATATATGGTCCGATACCAAGCATCACGATAGAAAACGATGAGAGCCCTCCACCAGAAAGTACATTGAAGAGTCCGAGGAACTGGTTGCTTGCCAAAAATTGATTGAGTCGCGCGATATCGACGCCAGGTACTGGGATCGTAGAGAGAAATCGAAAGACAAAAAAGATCGCGATCACAAAAAGTACCTTGTTGCGAATTGATCGATCAGTGAAGAGTGTTTTACATTTTTTGAAAAATCCGGTCATATGATTACTTAATGATACCGCCCGCCTTCTCAATTTTCAATCGAGCTGCGTCAGTCACTGTGCAATCATAGATCGTTACTGCTTTGGTGATCTCGCCCGATGCGAGGATCTTGACCATTGGCAGTACGCCCTTGGTGCGCGTAATGAGCTTTGCGGCAAGAAGTGTTGCTGGAGTTACTGTTGTATCCTTGAGGGTCGAAAGCTGGCTTACATTTACGACTGCGGGAGTTGCACGAAATGCCTTAAAGGAATTCTTGCCGCGGCCGCGAAGCTTTGGATACTTTTTGATGATGTCTCGGATATGAGGACGAATCTTGTGACCCGCACGTGCCTTCTGACCTTTGGTACCGCGACCTGACGTCTTGCCCATGCCAGATCCCTGCCCACGGCCGACTCGCTTTTGCTTTTTGTTTTCTGTTGTGCGCTTGAGTGTAATCATAAAAATTATTTTGTTTCAGTAGGAACGACTTCGGGTGTAGCTTCTGGTTTTGCCTGTTGTACGGCAAGGCCAAATACATACTTGGTACCGACCGTTTTGAGCGCCTTCATACATGCACGCGCAGTGTTGAGTTTGTTCTTGCTGCCAGAGAGCACTTTGCCTGAGACATCTTTGATACCGCCAAGCGTCACGATGTCGCGAAGTGCTGCACCGACCACAAGCCCTTTACCGTGGTTTGGGAAGAGCATGACGCGAGATGCGCTATACTTTGCGGTGACATTGTGAGGGATGGAGTGCTTTTCAGTGCGTTTTACTTTGATTGCGTTTTTCTTTGCATCCTTGAGCGCCTTCTGGATCGCGACCGCAGTATCATTTCCCTTTCCAGTACCAAGACCGATCACGCCATTCTTGTCTCCGATGATCATAGATACTGCAAAGCTCATGCGACGTCCTCCTGCAACCACGCGAGTCACGCGGCGGATATCAAGGATCTTTTGATCCACATCTTTGACACGGTCAGCAAAGGTCTTGCCGCCCTCTCGACGCTGTCCTCGAGGATCTCGTGATCCTCTATCTGATGTTGATCTAGTTGTAGTAGTTGGTGTAGTCATATATTAAAACTCAAGTCCTCCTTCACGCGCCGCGTCTGCAAACGCCTTGATGCGCCCAGCGTACTTAAAGCCATTACGGTCAAAGACAACCGCCTTGATGCCTTTTGCTTGGGCTGCCTTTGCAAGCGCTTCGCCTGCCTTGACTGCATCATCCATATGATTGACTGAGGCGATCGTCGTAGCAGTTACATCATTGATGAGCTGTGCTGACATGTAGTTGTTGGAACGAAATACTGAAAGACG
>CAYYXE010000012.1:0-13128 GCA_964475655.1 uncultured Candidatus Saccharibacteria bacterium
TCGGTTCGAGCCAGTGTTTCTGCTTTTGTTCACAAGTCAGTATTTGCTCCTCCAGCGACTTCTTTTCAGATAATAATTTTGCCTTTTGTTCACGATATACATCTTTATCAATATCCTGCTCTAAATATCCGTCAAGAAGTCGCTGGAGCTTCTCGGTGATATCGCAAATATCCTTTTGACTTTTTTCTACAAAAACAGAAACGGATTGGGCGGATTCTTTTTTATCGTCTTCCAGACGATTGTTCAAATAATCCGCCCAATCTTGTGGCAAAGAAACTTTTTGCAAAAGTGATGAAATTTGTTCGTCCAAGACTTCCTGGCGAATACAGGGTTCAGGACATTTCATATCTCGTCTTTTCTTTGAACAATGATAGTAGGTATAGAAATGTTGTTTGCCACTCACTTGCGTCTTCACCCTGTATTCGCCAGTGATCATCATTCCGCAAGTTTCGCATGATAATAATCCGCAATATGCTTGTGGTTCATTTTTCTGTTTCAGTCTTGGACGACCTCTTTGCTTCATCACTTCTTGCACTTTGTCCCAAAGTTTCTTTTCCACCAGTGGCTCAAACTTTCCTTCATACACTTCTCCCGCGTAGCGGAAGTGTCCGTAGTAAAATGGATTAGACAAAATGAAAGTCGCACGGGTTCGGTGGATTTTCTTTCCGTGTTTGGTAAGGAGTTGGTTTTGCGCCAAAAACATACCGATAGTATCAAGCGTTTGATTACCCTCCGCATACATCTCATACGCTTTACGGATGACAGGCGCGGTCTTTTTGTCTATCACTATCGTTTTAGTACGAGAATCATTTATATAGCCGACTGGTGATAATCCAGGATATTCTCCGCGCCTGACTTTTTGGCGCAAACCACGCTTTGTATTTTCGGAAAGAGAATCCACATAATACTTACTTTGTCCGAAAGCCATATTTAACATGAACTTACCTTGTGATGTGGAATCACACCAAAAAGTTGGGAACTTCAAGCTCGCAAGTTTCCCTGTGTCGAGGAGATAAATCACCCGACCTCCGTCCACCGAATTGCGGGCAAGTCTATCAGGATGCCATGCGAGAATAGAATCTGCATCGCCCTTTTCGATACACTTCATCATTTCGTTAAAAACTGGACGACCTGGAATTTTCGCCGATTGTTTCTCTATAAACTCTTGGGCGATGTTCAGATTTTCTCGCTTGGCATACTCCCGTAATTCGGTGAGTTGCGCTTCAATACTCAAAACTTGTTTATCCTCGACATCAGTGGACTTGCGAGCATACAAAAAGAATTTTTGTGACATAAAATATATAAAGCAGAAATGGTTATGCTAGGCACACAATCACAACATTAGTCACAATTGTTCTAGCATAACCATTTCTGCTGACTAATTAATAATATTGTGTGCATAACCAGTATATCAAAATATATTTTCAAACAAAAATCTTTTTGAATAATTGCAAAAATTGCATTGGATTCCGAACCTCCTCCTTGGCGAAAAATTAGTGCGCGCAAGCGCGCCAAATTCTTTTGAAAAATCAGGGGGAAATGCTTGGTCGGCACTTCGTGCCGCCCGCTTGGATTCGTTCAAAATGGACTCTTGTCCAAAAGTGGTGTGGTTATATGACTCCGCTCGAACCTATTTCATAAAAAACTCCTAATACGAACTCGGTTTTTGCGAAACAATTTTTCTGGGAAAAAGGATTCGCAAAACCTCGTCGGCTGTTTTCCGCGGGCAGGAAGGGTCTGGGAGGGAATGCCCGCGGATTTCGGGATTCTTTTTTGGGCGGAAAGGCTAATTGAGGAAATACTCTAAAAATGTTATATTTAATTTATGAAAATGGAAATATTCCCAAATAATCAGGAAATCAAGAAAGGTCAAATCGAGATTGATTTGGGCGATTTGGGCAAACACACTCTTGAGATTTCTTCTAAAAATACCTTTGAATATCCCGAAGCGATACAAAAAGAAACGGGAATCAAGGGATATGAAAGAACAATAATTTCCAAAGAGACATTACATAAGCTCCATGAGACAACTGGTGGTAATAGCGGAGAAAAACTAACTAAGGAAATTTTGAATAATCTCTCAGAGGGAGAATTTTTTCAGCTTGCTGTACATCAAATGGGTGGGTACACATCAGAAAAAGACAGAGAGAAATATACTCAAAATTTTGCTGACCAAAAGTTTATTCTTCAAAAAATATTCGATATCGAAGGTGTTCAGCGTTTAGAATCAAAAGAAATGCGCTCCATTTTTTCTCATGGCAGCGCGACAGAAAATGAAATATTTTTCAGTCTTTTTAATAAAGATGATCTCAAAGTAATAGAAAGCAGGATATCACCAACAGAACTTCCTAAATATGAACAAGAACTAAAAAGCGGAGCAATTTTTGCTTGTACAACAGAATCAGCCCTTTCGGATACTAACCCAGCAGCTCCAATTAGACCAAATGATGTTTTTAGAACCCCGAACTTCTTTCACGATAAAGTATCAGAAAAAGGTCGCGCACATTATGGAATTGAAAGTGAGTTTCCAGCAACAACTGTTTTCGCTTTTGACCCACGAGAGCCACATTTGCACAAGTATTTTGTTGATATGTACAATCTGTATATAGATTTAAATAAGGCAAATCATACTAATATTGTTGGTGATGACGAAGACGCACTTCTCAACCTCTATGAGAAAATAAATTATGAAAATATGAGTGGCATATCTACTGACGAGTACATAGAAATAATGGACAAGTTTTTTGAAGACAGAAATAATGATTTTCAAACTGATCCGCAGTATAGAAAAAAACAGAGAAAATTATTTCTCGTCAATTCACATGAGGGTGGAATACCGATAATCATTGGACACGATAGAATAAAACAACTTCGCTGGGGTGATTCAAGATATGCAGTATTTTTTACAGAAAAAGGGCTAAATTTTCTAAAGATAAAACATTCTACTGAACACGACAACGATGAAAATCTGGATAAGAAAAATTAGTTTCTTTCTTGATAGCCTTTCCGCCCAAAAAAGAATCCCGAAATCCGCGGGCATTCCCTCCCAGACCCTTCCTGCCCGCGGAAAACAGCCGACGAGGTTTTGCGAATCCTTTTTCCCAGAAAAATTGTTTCGCAAAAACCGAGTTCGTATTAGGAGTTTTTTATGAAATAGGTTCGAGCGGAGTCATATAACCACACAAACAAAATCCACCCATCTCGGGTGGATTTTTATTATTGCAGCTTTTCTGATTCTCTTTCGGTATGTACCCCTGGAAGGTCTGCTGGTATTTCTACGGGCTGGACAACGACTGTCTCAGCTTTGTTATAGTCATCAGAGAGTGCGTAGTAGAGCCGGGCCATGAGGATAGATGCTATCGGGTACGCCACCAGAAGTCCCACGCCGATCGCAAACACACCGAGTACATAAAGTGCAATAACGACAAGTCCGGTGAGAAGGACCGTCCAGCCCTTCCCTTTGGTGATGTTCCACGAGTAGCGAAGCGATGCCTTGACGCCCTCTTTGCGGTCAAGGTAGGCGAGATTTGAGAGCGAGAGCCGTACACCTATATAGATACCCGGGATGACGAGTAAGATAAGTCCGCACAAAAAGAGTATGCCGCCGACAATCCCGATACCGATAAGGTATAGTGCGTCTTTCCATGATGGCAGATTTTCCCAGAGCGATGCTGCAGTAAGCTTACCCTCCTCGTTCTTTGCGGCAGCAAGAGAAAGCTTCAACCAGATAATAGACCAAAAGAATGACGCAACCCCAAGTATGAGCTCTACGATCCACGGCGTGTGCCTCCCTCCTGCGATATTGAGGAGCACGGTAATAGCGGCAACACCCAAGAAAAATTTGTAGTGAGTCTTAAATGTCACCCATGCCTCGCGGAGGGCTTGACGAATAGAGAAATTGAATGTGTTGTCCATATATTATCGGTCGGGGGCTATTTCGTAATAATTGTTCATGAATTGTACCATATCAAAGAATGGATCGCCGAGTGTCTGGATCGCAAAGAGCGCACCTTTGGGATAGACGTTGAAGAGGTAGAGCACAAAGCGGGGCTTCGATGCCGGAAAGTAGCCGATGAGCGAGTGGAGGTTGCGGTCGGTATAGTAGCCGGTACCGTCGGGTCGCGCGATCTGTGCAGTCCCCGTCTTTGCGGCGACTGAGTAGTGCGCGAGACCTTTGTGGTAGCCGTCGTCGACGACGTGCACGAGCATGTTGCTGATCGTTGAGACAGTCTCCGGAGAGAGCACGCGCGATCCTTCTTTGTATTTGATGTCTGACTCCGTGCCGCTCCCATCGATCACGGTACTCGCCAGATGCGGAGTCACCATTGTGCCGCCGTTGGCAAGTACCGCAAACGCGCGCACGATGTTGATCGGACTCGTCGCAATACCTTGCCCAAAGGATGCTGCAGCAAAGTTGATATCATTGTTGTCCTTCAGTGACCCGACTGCACCATTGACTTCTGCGGGGATGTCGATACCGGTCTTTTCGCCGAGCTTGTACTTGTCGACAATGTAGTCTCTAAACTTCTCCTTGCCCAACTTTTGCTCCACAAAGATCATACCGGTGTTCAGCGATTCGTTGAGCACTTGTTGCATCGTGACGCCGTTGCCACGGCCCTTCTTGTCAAAGTTGTTGAGCGTCTTGCCGTCTATCGTGACCGATCCCGAGTCATTGTACTTGGTCGCAGGAGTCACCGCACCTTCATTGATCGCAGCTGCCATGACGAGCGGCTTTACGATCGATCCCATTTCGTATCTGTTTTGGGCGAAGGGGTTGTTGTAGACGCTCGGATCTTTGGCATCGCCGTAGGCATTGAGATCAAACGTCGGCATTCCCGCCATCGCAATGATCTTGCCCGTATACGGATCCATGATGATACCTCCCACCAAGTCGCTTCCCCACGTGCCCTGTACGCGCGCAATGGCTTGCTCGAGCTGAGACTGCACGGTCGGCTCTATGCTTGTGACGACATCTCCGGTCGATGAGGTGTTTTTGAAGACGGTTGACTTCACATTGGCAAAGATCTCCGCAAAGAAGTTTACATATGCCTGTGCGCCCGAGCGCGATAGGACGTCGTTGTAGTAGCTTTCGATGCCGTTGGTACCGGTGAGCACGTCCTTTTTATAGGAGACAAATCCAATCGCACGCGATGCAAGCTCACCACCCGGATAAAATCTCCACTTGTGGCGATAGAGTGAGACGCCGGGGAGCGCGAGTGCCGTGATCTGCTCGGCGGCAGGCGCTTCGATACGGTCGGCGATCTCTTCGTAGGGGTCGCCTTTCTTGCTCGCTTTGGCAAGAAATGCTTCACGGTCAATCGGGACGATGGCGTGGAGCTTGTCGTATGTGTGTGATGGGTTTTCTATAAGGTCAGGGGCAATGGCAAGCTTGAAGCCGTTGACCACTGTTGCGGCAGCGACGGTGGTGCCGTCTTTTTGAGTAAAGTAAATAGTGCCGCGATCAAAGCTATCGGCAGCCGGCGTAATGTACTGGCGCTCTGCCTTTTCTTTATAGAGAGTGGCATGTACGATCTGGAGCGAAAACAAGCGCATGATGACGAGCGCTCCGATAAGCACGACGATTGCGATGACTATGCGTATTCTCTGGCGATGTATTTTAGCGTCCAACATTCCATGCAACTGCCTTTTGTGGCACTGCAAATGATACTACAGGTTGCACAATAAATCCCGCGCGCGCTGCGTAGTCTTTGGTCAGAGACTTCTGAAGTGTAAGGTATGAAAGTTCAGCTTGGCCCATGTTTGAGACAAGGGTCTTGGTGTCTTGCTGAAGTGCCCGCTCCTTGATGACAGAAAACGTGATCGCGCCCACAAAGTACAAGTAGCATGCAAAGCACGCGCCTGCAGTGACCCACGTATAGAGTGTGACAGAACGGATTGTTTTGTTGATGTCGGTGAGGTTGTCGAGTCTGTGTTTGAGTGCGGTGATCATATGGGACTTCTCTATGGTTTTTGGATAATGCGAAGCTTGGCGCTCCGTGATCGAGGGTTGGCTTGTACTTCGTGCCGTGTCGCCACGATGGGCTTCTTGGTGATAACGCGTTCATGCTGTTTCATCCATTGTTTGACGATACGGTCTTCGAGACTGTGAAAGGTAATGACGGCGATGCGGCCTCCGGGTAGAAGGACGTCCCACCAATTGGTGAGTGCTTCTTTTACGACAGAGAGTTCATCGTTGACGGCGATGCGAAATGCTTGGAAGGTCTTGGTCGCAGGGTGAATGCGGCCATGGCTTTTGAATGCGCACTGGATGATGTCTGCAAGCTGCTTGGAGGTCTTGATCTCCCCGATCTGTCTCGCTTCGACTATCGCGCGTGCGATCTTGCGACTTGCGCGGTCTTCGCCATAGGCGTAGATGATGTCGGCGATAGATTCTTCGGACCATTCATTGGCGATGTCCCATGCGGTAAATCCTGTATGGGATCCGCTTGCCGAAAGGGTCATCTGGAGCGGTGTATCAGAGTTGAATGAAAAGCCTCGCTCATCCTCCAAGAGCTGAAACGTGCTCGTACCGAGATCAAGCAAGACTTTGTTCACCTCCTTCTTCCCTGCTTTCTGCAAAATAACAGATGCATCTTTGAAGTTGGCATGGACAAAGGTTGCCTTGATACCGAGATCATTAAATCTCGCTTCAGCCTTTTCATCCAGATCTACACAAATGAGTGTTACGTCTTTGTGTTGATCCAATATCGCTTGCGTGTGTCCTCCGCCCCCAAATGTCCCGTCGATCACAACGTCACCGGGCTGGAGCAAGAGTCCGTCAATACTTTCCTGTAAAAGAACGGGTATATGCAGAGATGCGTGATTCATACTAGAGAACTCCGACGCTGCCGAGATGGTTTGCAAGCTTGTCCGCCTTGGTCTCGACGTCCTTCTTGTACTTCTTCCATGTTGTCTCTTTCCACAGTTCGACACGGGTGTACAAGCCGACGATCGCTACCTTGTCCTCGATCCCAAGCTTCGTTTTCAAACCTTCAGGGATCAAGATGCGGCCGTTTGCATCCACTTCGACCTCAGACGCTCCTCCGATGAGGTAGCGGCTAAAGCTTCGGTTTTCTTCTTGTAATGAGCCTTCGGCGAGACGATCCACAGTTTTGCGCCATTGATCGGGAGTAAACACAAAGAGCGACTCTTCGATACCCGGTGCGATCACCACCTTCTTCCCCATTTCCTTGCGGAATTTCATGGGAAAGGAGAGGCGGTTCTTCTCATCAATAGTGTGGATGTATTCTCCGATTAACATGTTTCTACTATACCACTTCTTCCCACTTCATGCCATTATACCCCACTTCAATTCCCCGCCGCAAATAGGCCTACTGTGGATAACAAAGGGTTGTTTGACAAAATTAAATTAAATGATATATTGATTAAAAATTATTACCATGACAAGTAAAGAAATAGAAATTGTACAACAAGCAATAACCTCCAAAGGTTTCATTGAAACAATGAAGCTGTACGCCAGGCACATCGACAAAAGTTTTTTGGAAACTCAGCTACTGGGCAATATTCTTCTTATACTAAGAGAAATAGGGATGCATCAATATGCTGAACTAAAAACAATCGCCTTTGAGTGCTTCTTAGATAAGGCACAAAAAATGGAAGTTGATGAAATCGCAAAGTATTACAAACCAGTACAATATTGGCTTCCTCTTTATAAAGGAAATATTGGTGAGATAGCGTTATTTGCAGTCATTAAGAAAAAATGCACTGATCGTGATTCTTGGGAAAAGGCCCGGGGATCATTTCCTGATAATTCCAGAATGCAAAATCTATGCTTGCAAGGACTACAAGATTACCCGATTGTCTAATCAAATGAATCTTAAAAGCCACTACCTAACGGAGTGGCTTTTTTATTTCCCTATTTATTGAAATGCGATTTTTTCTAACTCACACTCACAATCTTATACACAATCTCCCCCTTCGGAGTCGTGACGGTGATGTTTTCTCCGGCTTGCTTGCCGTAGAGAGATGCGCCGAGCGGTGACTTGTAGGAGATTTTGCCGGAGAGCATATCAGTCTCTTCGCTACCGACAATCGTGATCGTGCGACTATTCGCTTCACCCTCCTTTTGGATGACGACGGTCGAGCCGACTTGTACCATGCCATTTGCCACACCGTGTGCTACTTCTGCATGCTTGAGGATGTGTTCGATCACTGCAATGCGCTCTTCGAGCTTGCCCTGCTCTTCGCGGGCGATGTGGTACTCGGCGTTTTCGGAGAGGTCACCGAGTGACTTGGCGTATTCGATCGCCTTGATGATCTGTGGGCGCTTTACGGTCGTGAGCTCGTTGTGCTCAGCAACGAGGGCGTCATGGTTTGTTTGGGTGATGATTTCTTTCATGATGAAGTGAGTACTATACAGTATAGCGCCTTCTTATTCAAGAAGCGCTGGGGTGTCGGCAAAGAGCGCAACGACGGGCTTAAACGCATTGGATGCGCCACTTGAGATGATGGGGCCGTTTTCCATGAGTACGACAAATGCATACTTGGGCTTCTCGTAGGGGAAGAAGCCGATTGCCCAGGAGTTTACCCGGGTATTGCCCTTGATCTGCGCCGTACCAGTCTTTGCGGCGACATGGAGCGTGGGATGCTGGAGTGACTGTGCCGTACCTTCGAGCACTACGCTTCGCATGCCGTCTGATACCACATTGTATTCCTCATCGGTAAATGGAAGCGTGGTGCTGTCGAGGTGCGCGACACTGCTCGGGATGATCGTCGGCGTCACAAATTTGCCGTGCGATGCAATGCTCGCAACGGCACGAAGCATCTGCATCGGCGTCGTCTGAAATCCATACTGCCCGATCGAGGTATGGTACGTGTCACCAATGCGCCATGGATCACCCGGAAACGCCTTTGCCTTCCACGCAATGCTCGGGATCGTGCCGTTTAGTTCATTTGCCGCATTGGTCCCCGTCTTCTGACCAATCCCAAACATCTTGATGTATTTCTCAATGCGATCTATGCCCAGGCCCTTTTGCTCGCCAAATCCGCCACTGATCTCATAAAAGTACACGTTGGAAGACACCGCAATCGCCTTGCGCATATCGACTGCATCATGATCTTTGTTGTCTTTGAAGACTGAATACTGCCCTGGGTTGTACGGATTGGGCAGACGAAGCTCTCCAGTGGTGTACAAGACTTTGGTGGGAGTGATAACGCCTTCGCGTAGTGCCGCGAGCGCGAGAAAGGGCTTCACGATAGATCCGGGTACGTACAAGCCTTCCGTCATGCGGTTGAGAAATGGACGGGACTCACTTTTGAAATAACTGTTGATCGTCGCGGCATCGTTTCCGTCTGAGAGAATGTGCTGGTTGTACTCCGGGTACGTCGTCATCGCAAGGAGCTCACCCGTCTCGATATTCATGACACCACCCGCACCTCCGACATATCCTGACTGCTCGGCGAGTCCTTTGATGCCGAGCGCAAGCGTTTCTTGGACACGCGCATCGATCGTGAGTGTGAGGTTGTCGCCTTGGATGGGTGCATCGATGGCATTCTCTGCGATCACAACGCCTGCTACATCGGTCTCGATGAGCTTGGTACCGTTTTTGCCAGCAAGGGTTTTGTTGAACTGCTGCTCGATGCCGTCCTTGCCGACCGTCTGAAACTGCCAGTACTTGCCTTTGGCGTCTTTGGTCGGATACGAGACGTAGCCGAGCATGTTGGCAAAGCCGGGCTTGGTCGTGTATGAGCGAATGGTCGGACCCTCGGCACCAATCGCATTCCATGCAAGCTCGACACCATTTCTATCATATATCACGCCGCGATCTGCAATGATCGGTGTATGATCGAGGCTGTTTTGTTCGCTCTTTTGGGCATAGTACTGGGCACGCGCGATCTGCAAGTACCCGAGCTTCCCCACAAAGCACAGCGCAACAATCCCCATGAGCACAAGGAGTGCGTTGAGCGAGCGCTTGCCAATCGGCCGCTCAAGTCTGCCTTCAAACTGCTGCCGATCAAACGACGGCAGGTTGCGTGCATCAATCAAGATTTCGTCAGGATTGAGCTCGCTGATTCTTCGTTTGTGTCTACGCCTCCACCACATGTGCGATACGGGTTTGTCGGATAAAGATGAGCCATATGATGATCATCGCACCAGCTATGAGCGTGAGCTTGAGGTTGCCGAGCCTGAGCGCACCAGTGGGCGCATAGAGCACATCCGAGATGATGGCAGGTATGAGAAATAGGGCCTTTTTGGGAAGAAAGACGACTGCAAGCGCAACCAGTACGCACTGAAACCACAACGGTGTCCAGAGTACTGCTGCTATGAGCGCGAGCATTGCGATAAGGCTTCGAACCATAGCTCGATTGTACCGTTCATTTATCGGAACAGCAATTTCAAGAGGAGGCGGATGAGGAGGAGCGCTGCGAGAATGATCGTGACAAAATACACGCCCTTGTGTCCAAAGAATGCCTTGCCTGCAGTTGCATATATGAGCTTGAGATAGCCCAATGTCGTCCCATTGTCCTTTTGTTCTACTTGAGGATTTGCATCAGTCGCAGACTGAGTGGGAGTTTCGGGCTGCAAGAGATCGCCCACATCTTTGATCGTGGTACGGGAGAGTACTTCCTTTGCCTCATCTTTGAGTGCGGTGAAATACTCGCTCTGCTTGACTCTCCACGCTTCAAGTGCCGATACGAGGTCTCCTACCCATCCTTTGACCGGACCAAGATCAAGCTGTGTGGTAGCCACAGGTACCCCCACAGTGACCGTACCGATGGGACCCGCGAGCGCCTTGAGCTCCTTTTTGTTCTTGTCGGTGGCTTTGGCGACCGTGACGAGGACATCAGTGCTTGTCTCAGGCATCTTCCATTCTACAGATGTATCTTGCGCCGTGTAGCCAGCAAGTGTTACTACTTTGCTCCCGATCGTCTTTTCTCCTACGGTAAATGCAAGCACATACGTCACTGGATCCTTGAGCACGTTGTCGAGCTTTGCATAGATAAGGATGGGATCGCCGGTAGTCAGCGACACTGGCTCTTTGCCTGGCATCGGCGTAAACCACACCTTTGCGTCAGCAGCATATGCTGACGTTGCGAGAACAACAACAAGTAGAAGTGAAAAGAAATATTTCATCATACAGTCACAAGTATAGCGCATATTAGGACTTGAGTGCACCTTCTGTTATGAGGAGCTTGCGCTTTGCAGCAGGTCCGCCGCGATTGTACTCGCCTATCTTGCCATCACTGCGGATGACGCGATGACACGGCACGGACGGATCAAAGTTCTCTTTCATAACCCCGCCGACTGCACGCGCCGCTCCTGCGTGTCCAGCCTTCCTAGCGACTTCTCCATACGTCATCGTCTTGCCCTTGGGGATAGTGCGCACGACTACCCGCACCTTGTCTGCAAATGACATCTGCTTTTTCATATATGTATTGTACCAAATAAAAAAGCCTTCCCATTACTGAGAAGGCTTACACTGAAGGAACCCTAAAATTATCTGACTACTATTCTTGCCTCAAACACGCCACGTTGTTCAAATTTGAACACATACATCGCTAACGCAGGTGATGTTTTGAATGGGTGCTTGTATGCAAATAGCAATGTGGTTGCATAGGCACTTGTAAGGCCCTCTATAGAGCTCATTACTCTGCCTGTTGCATATTCAATAATGCTTACCGTAAACGGCTTTGCCAAATTAATCTTCCCGTTTACTTCCGGGCTAAGTACTTTGACGTCTGAGATACTGTAGCTGCCATCGGGACGCACCGCTTTGAGTCGATACCATGTTGGTACAACAATTGTCGGCGCTCTGTACGCACTCACATACTTTACATCTGCAAGTGTACGCCAGCTACGCCCATCAGTAGAAATTTCAAACAATACCTTGGTATATGCATTCACATTTTCTACTACGAAGGTAAGCAGCGTGCCGCTTTCAAGAACTACACCAGTAAATGAACTTACCTTAAGTGGTAATACAGTACAATGACAAAGTGTTATGGTATTTGACTTCTTAAAGTGTCCGTCGGGCCACGCAATAGCTCTATACGCACCTGTATCAATCACAGTAATTTCATCAACACTGTCAGCAATGAAATTCCACGTGGCCTGCTTGTATTGCTGCCACGTATATATCAAACCAGGCGTCGGCATAACAACAGAGAGTGTTGTTGGTTGACCTTGGGTACATACTGTAGGGGTCGTAATACTAAAATCAAATTGCGGGGCTTGTGCTTGTACACCTACAAAAGTAGCCATGCTGCTAGCTGCAACAAAAAGGAGTATTCTTTTCATAATTCGGGGTTTATTTGTTTTTAAAATAAGTTTCCCCGTATTGTAGCACAGGCTTTACATTTGTCAAATGTATGGTGCCGTGGTTTTATTTGATGATCGGGTGCGGCACGTTGATGACCTCTTTGAAGAAAAATACAAAGGCCGCATTCTCCCCTTCTGTAAGGAAGTCAGTATTGAGCGTGCAGTTGTAGGCAACCGTTTGCTTGTAGCCAAAGGGCATCTTTACAAGAGAGTTTTGGTCGATGGTGAGGACGCAGCCGTTTTGGAGCGTCGACTGGCTTTCGCGCACTTTATTGTAAATAAGCTGCTTTGCCTCAGTCGCCTCAAACCACGGGCACCACGCGCCGATAAAGATCCCGATGAGCAGTAGATATCCAAATGCTTTCATACTCAGTATTATACTACAGAAGTGAATAATAAAAGAAGCCGATCCCAATGACCGGCTTAGTATGTGTTGTATTTTTTGTTTTAAAATGAATGAACTGATTCGCATCAGAGTAAGTAGTGCAGTTTGCAAAACTCTGCTTTTAGTCTTTCTGTTTCCTTTCGGAAATGAATGGGATTTTAAAGCGTTGAAATGCGTACTGGCACTACCCTTCTTTCCAGAAGCTTGTGAGGTTTTGAAGACTCCTTTACTTTTGAAATCGAAGATCTGATAGCATGTCCTTCTTTTTGTAGGTTACTTTTTATCGCAACTTTATTATTATAGATGAACATCCCTGTGCTGTTGCATTACTGCTCCTGCTCTGGGACTTTGAATATACTCCTTCTCAAAATTAGGGTCAAGTGACTATTTTTTTATGAAATAGGTTTAAATTTTGTCAAAAATAAGAAATCCTCCAACATAGTTGGAGGATTTCTTTGTGTGG
>CAYYXE010000013.1:0-13043 GCA_964475655.1 uncultured Candidatus Saccharibacteria bacterium
GCGGCACATGCGCAAGGGTCGAGACATTGTGCAGACGGTCGGCGAGCTTGATGATGAGCACACGCACATCTTCGGCCATGGCGACGAAAAATTTGCGCAAGCTCTCGACATGTCGTTCTGCACCGCGGTACTTGAGATGTCCGAGCTTCGTTACGCCTTTGACGAGAAACACAATATTCTCCCCAAACATCTGTGCTAGTTCTTCTTCGGTCGCGTCAGTGTCTTCGAGGACGTCATGGAGTAGTGCGCCAATGATTGTCTCCGTGTCCATCCCGAGCTTCGCGCAGTTTTCGGCTACGGCGACTGCGTGAGTGAAGTACGGCTCACCACTATTTCTTTTTTGATCCTTATGCTTTTCTTGTGCAAACAAAAATGCTTTTTCGATCAACGCCTTTTCGTCGGAGGAAAGAGGGTGGGAGATATGAGAAATAAGACTTTGGAAATCCATCACGTACAAAATCAGAGAAATATAATTCCTGAATAAATTACATTGATAAAAATATACCCACCGTGTCGACCTTTATAAACTCGTGATTTGGTACGTGAGCCATATCCTAAATATACCTTATTTTTTAAGGAAATATAGGGGATGTTGACTTAATTGACTTTTTATAATATAATGTTTAAAATTTAAAACATGAAAAAAGTAATAATTTTAGCTGTAGCACTCGTAGCCATACTCGGCATTTTCTCTTCTTGCAAAAAAGAATGTAAACCCAAGGAAACACCAAAACAAAGGACTACTTGTGTGGCACAAGCCCCTGATTGGTACAATCCTCCGGCAGGATCATTTAAGGTGGTGATTGTAGATAAAGTAACGCTTATATTTCATCATTATTTTGGATGGCATGAGCAAATACTTTATTATGGTTGCCCGCCGGTTGTTTTGTACGATGGTGGCATGTCAAACCAACTTCGGGATCAGGTTTTGCAAAAAATTGATCGTGATGGGTATGCGGTATTGGTAGAGGTAGTTAATCCTCAATATTCTGGGCAAATGCAGTTATCAAATGAGTAAAAACTTTTAAACGCAATGTAAAAGCCGGTTCTATATGGATCGGTTTTTTTTTATTTCTTCTTTTTCTGAAACCCTTACAGGGTCAGTACACCTTTTGGACTTTTTCATTCGCTTCGCTCTGAAAAATTCTCAAAAGGTCTTGCGCTTGGGTCCCTACCCAAGCTCACCTCCCGGTTTCTTTTCTATTTTTTCTTTCGTTGAAAGCCTCTGGGTTTTTTTTCCTGATTTAATAATTCAAGTGCTTGCTCAAGTGTGATCGTATACGGATCAAGTGGCTTTTTGATCGAGCGGAAGTTGCGATCATGCCCCACATATGGTCCAAATCTGCCCACGTTTGCAATGATATCGACGCCATCGCTTGGATGCTTGCCGAGGATGCGGGGAAGTGCGAGGTAGTGGAGCGCCATCTCAAGGGTCACGGTCGATGGATCGACTTCTTTGGGGATCGAAGCCATCTTTGGCTTCGCCTGCGCTTTTTCTTTTTCCTTCGCTTCTTTTGCGGCGAGCTTTTCTTCGGGGGTTTTTTTGATGAGCTTACCATTGGCATCGCGTGCAGCCTTAGTCGCTACTTTCTTGGTAGGCATGTCGCCGAGCTGGACGTACGGGCCAAAGCGTCCCACCTTTGTATAAATAGGAAGCTTGGTCGCAGGATCGATGCCGATTGGCTCATCTGCCTTGATCTCGACTCCATCGATCGTGAGCGCGCCGTCACAGTCGGGGTATCGATCGCATGAAAGAAACTTACCGCCGCGGCCAAGCTTGACCAGCATGCCGCTTCCACACTTGGGGCAGGTGTATTTCGGATCAGCAGCTTCAAGGGTTGTCGCCTTGTCGAGCTTGTCCTTCTCTTTGACGTCTTTTGAAAACGGTCCATAAAAGTCTCGGAGTGTTTTGACATACTCGCGTTCCCCTGATGCGATCTCATCGAGCTCATTTTCCATTTCTGCAGTGAAGGTGTCAGAGATGTACTCCATGAAGTTTTGTTCGAGAAATGTCGAGACGACTTCACCTGTGTCGGTGGGCTTGAGTGATCGGCCAAGCTTCTCCACATAGCCGCGCTCTTCGATGGTGCGCATGATAGATGCGTACGTAGAAGGACGCCCAATGCCGCGCGCCTCGAGTTCTTTGACGAGACCTGCCTCGGAGTACCTGTTGGGTGGTTCGGTTTGCTTTTCGAGATCTTTGAATTCTAGAAGCTTCAACGGTTCGCCCACTTTCATTGCGGGGAGCTCTACATCTTCGCCGCGCGCATCGGGATCTGCGACAAGCCATCCCGGGAAGAGTACTTGGCTTCCAGTCACAGTAAAGTCTGGAATGCTGTCAGATGTTACATTTCCCACAACTCTTGTTTTCAAAAGTTTTGCATCAGCCATTTGGCTCGACACCGTGCGCTCCCAGATCAGTGCGTAGAGTTTTTTCTGCTCTTCGTTGTTCCCAGCAGAGAGTTTGTCGACGTGAGTAGGACGGATTGCTTCGTGGGCTTCTTGGGCATTCTTGGATTTGGTCTTGTATTCGCGGAGCTCGAGGTACTCCTTGCCGTATTTCTTTTCGACAATGCCTGCAATTGCGCCGATCGCTTGCTTACTAAGGGTCGTCGAGTCAGTACGCATGTATGAAATGTGTCCGGCTTCGTAGAGCTTTTGCGCGACTTGCATCGTACGAGATGGAGAGAAACCAAGGCGAGATGATGCTGCCTGCTGAAGCGTACTGGTCGTAAACGGTGCGCGAGGACTTCGCTTTTGTTCGCTTTCTTTGATATCTTTTACAAGCCAATCTTCTTTATTTGCTATTGCAATGATCCGATCTACTTCTTTGCGATCGCGAGGTTCTTCTGTGCAAGTTAGAGTAATAGTCTCTTTTGTTTTTCGGCCCGAGGCCGATCCACCTTGGGTGGAGAAATCAGCCGTAAGTGCCCAGTACGTCTCGGGAACAAACGCGCGGATTTCTCGTTCGCGCTCGACGAGGATCCGAAGGGCCGGGGATTGTACACGACCCGCAGAGAGTCCGTAGCGCACCTTTTTCCAAATGATGCCTGAGAGATCATAGCCGACGAGTCGGTCGAGGACACGGCGCGCTTCTTGGGCCTTGCGCAAGTTGGTATCGATGTGGCGAGGATGGGTGAGCGCTTCGAGGATCGCTTCTTTGGTGATTTCATTAAACGTCACACGGGTGATCGGAGCCTTGACCTTTTTGTCAGCTTTCAAAAGCTCTTCGATGTGCCATGCGATCGCTTCTCCTTCGCGGTCAGGGTCGGGAGCAAGTACGATCTCTTTGGCCTTCTCGGCGAGATGCTGGAGCTCGGCGACGACCTTTTCTTTGCCCTTGCTGATCTCATAATGCGGGATAAATCCTCCTTCGATATCGATTGCTTTCTTTTGAGACTTGGGAAGGTCGCGCACGTGACCGACCGATGCGCGTACGGTATACGCGCCATCGAGATACTTTTCGATTGTCTTCGCCTTTGAGGGCGACTCGACGATGAGGAGCTTCATAATAATAGATGCAGTAATACCATGTGCGTAAGAATTTGCCAAATAAAAACAAACAACAGCCTACAATATAGGCTGCTGGCTTTTATTACGGTTATTATAATTTTTCTTTCATGCGACCCCGTTTCTGTCTTCGGAAATCTTTCAAAGATAAACGGTTTCTTACTGATTGTGTACGCAACCTGTGTGCATACATCTGGTGATGATAAAGAAGCGTGCTTAACATAAGAAAAATTGTTTAGGTTTTCTCTACTATACTCCTCCTTTTTTCATTAGACAATACGCTCCACAAATCCCAGACTTTCTCGTATCGCACCTTTGATCTCGAGTGTACTAAATATGATGTTGGCTTCTGCGGGAGGGAGAGCGAGTTCGAGGAGGAGTTGCTCCTTGGTCTTGGGTTCGCCAAGTGCCTTGAGCACGCGCTCTTCGTCTGGTGTGAGCATGAGATACTCAGAAATATCCTCAGTAAGCTTTTCGGCAAAGCCGAGCTCTTGGAGTATGTCGCGGCTCTCGGTGATCGGCACTGCACCAAGTCGGATGAGCCAGTTGGTGCCCTTGGAATTGGGAGAGGTGATCGAGCCGGGCACCGCTCCCACTATCTTGTTGTACTCAGTGCCAAGTCTCGCGGTGATGAGTGTACCTGACTTTTCGCGCGCTTCGATGATGATGACCATGTCAGAGAGTCCGGCTTTCAGACGGTTCCTGCGTGGAAATGTCCAGATCGCACCGATCGTGTCATTGTTGAACTCCGAAATGAGTGCGCCTCCTGACGCAAGGATTTCTTGGGCCAGAGATTTGTGCTGCTTGGGGTGCAGTACCTTCCAGTCGAGCCCCGATCCTGGGAACGCAATCGTCGGGATACCTGCATCAAGTGCGGCACGGTGTGCGATCGAGTCGATGCCAAGCGCAAGACCTGAGACGATGGTGACAGGGTAGCCTGCGAGGGATTTGATCAATGATTCGCACACGCTTTTGCCATAGCTGGTGTAGCTCCTGCTCCCGACAACGGTGATGAGCTTGGTGCCAATGGTCCTCTCGAGTGATCCACGCATGTGGAGCACCTTGGGCGGGTCGGGGATCTCGGCAAGTGCCGGAAATGCTTCGATCGGATCGATATCGTGTATAGGAAACTCATCCATGTACATATAATAGAATGCAAAAGTTAACCAAAACATAAAATGCTGTATCTGACCTATACAACCCTTCAAAAATAGTGTGATCTGCGCTATAGTACTCTCTATGCTAGACATCAAATTCATCAAAGAACACCCTGACCTGATCAAGGAGGCTGCGCGCAAGAAGCACCTCGACTTTGATGTCTCCGCACTCCTCGAAGTCGAAGAAAAGCGTGCAGCTGCACAGCGGGAATTTGAAGCGCTCCGCACTGAGCAAAACAAACTCGGTGAAGAAATCCCCAAGGCTACTGACCCTGTAGTCCGTGCAAAGCTCATCGAAGATTTGAAGCCGCTCAAAGAAAAGGTGCAAGCTGCCGAAGAGCAAGTCAAAGTCGTGATGAAAGACTGGCAGGCGCTGATGCTCCAAGTGCCCAATATACCGGATATGACCGTGCCGGAGGGCGAAGATGATACTGGGAATGTGGAAACAAAAGTATGGGGCGATAAGCCAGTGTTTTCATTTACTCCCAAAGATCATATTGCTCTCATGGAAAGCCTAGGAATGGCAGACTTTGAAAAGGGTACAGCGGTTGCGGGATTTCGCGGATATTTTCTCAAAGGTGATGGAGCACTTTTGGAATTTGCACTGCACCAATTTGTAGTCGATCACTTCAGGAACAATAAGAAGGATTACGAATTCATGATCGTGCCATCACTGGTGCGGCGTGAGACGCTCTTTGGTACAGGCTACCTCCCACAAGGAGAAGATGATATGTATCGCACACAAGACAATGATTACTTTTCTGGCACTGCTGAAGTTGCAACGATGAGCTATTTTGCTGATACGGTGATCGAAGAAAGCGCATTTCCTATAAAGAAGCTCGCATTTGCGCCAGCATTTCGCCGCGAAGCGGGAAGTCACAGTAAAGATACCAAAGGACTCTTTCGGGTGCATGAGTTTCGCAAGTTTGAACAAGTAATATTGTGTGAAGCCAATCATGAGACATCGGTACAACTACACGAAGAACTTTTGGGAAATGCAGAAGAAATTTTGCAGGCTCTTGGACTGCACTATCATGTGGTAATAAATTGCGGGGGTGATCTTGGTCTCGGACAAGTCAAAAAGTACGACATTGAAGCATGGGTACCTTCTCAAGAAACATTTCGTGAGACGCATTCGTGTTCATACTTCCATGACTTTCAAACACGAAGACTCAATATCAGATATCGCGATGCAGAAGGAAAACTTCGCTATGCGCATTCACTCAACAATACCGCACTTGCAATGCCACGTATCTTGCAGCACCTCGTTGAAAACTATCAGCAAGCAGACGGCACGATCAAGGTACCTGAAGTATTGAAACCATATATTGGCAAAGACTATCTCGGCAAATAACTATGTATGAGCGCACGTACAACAGTCGCGTACTCAAGACTGACGAAAAGCCTTCCACACGAAAGAAGGCACGTGTGTCATGGAAGCGCATCACCGTCATCACGAGCATCATCGCAGTAGGGGTAGGCCTCGTCTTGCTCTTGCGTGCACCGAAGCTGCAGGTCAAGGCAGTGCATGTGGACGGGACCAGTGTCGCTGATCCGTTTGATATCGGCGAATACGCACTCAACATGCTCGACGGCTACTATCTGTGGATCTTGCCCAAGACGAGTATATTTCTCGTACACAATGAAGCTATCGCCGCCGCAATCAAGGAAGCGTTTCCACGACTGAAGGATGTGGTCGTCGATCGCGATGGCATGAGCTCGCTTCGCGTCACGGTGACGGAGTACCCCGGCGTGTATCTGTGGTGCGATGATGCGTGTGCGTTTATGGATGAGACAGGGACGGTGTTTGCAGATGCACCGTATTTCTCCGGAAGCGCGTACCTCAAGCTCTATATCGGCGCGCGCGAGCAGTATCCATTTGCACCCATCACCGCCGAGCAGGTGGCGATGGTCAATCTCCTCAAAGAACGCCTTGAGAAGATCGATATCGTGCCACTGTCTATGCGCTTTGAGTCAGACCACAAGCTCTCTGTATACGTTGCACACTTCACCCATGAATCAGTGATCTACTTTGATCCAAGCGAAGATGTCGAAGAGCAGCTCCAGACGCTCTACAGCGCGCTCCGGACTGATGCAGTATCGCGCCAGTATCATGATCAAAGTAAGGTACTTCAGTACCTCGACGTGCGCTTTGCCAATAAATTGATTTATAAATTTCAATAAGCTATGAATTTCTGGCAAAAGTTAAAAGAAAAGAAACAGCCGTTCTTTGCAGTCGCACCGATGGCAGATGTGACTGATGCGGCGTTTCGCGCGCTCATCACCAAGTACGGGAAGCCCGACGTGATGTGGACGGAGTTTGTCTCGGCAAATGGACTCATGTCGAAGGGGAGGGAAATACTGTCACGTGATCTCGAATACTCCGAAGCAGAACGCCCGATCGTCGCGCAGCTTTTCTCGGCAGATCCTACAAATATGGAAGGAGCGGCCAAGCTTGCAGCAGAGCTCGGCTTTGATGGAGTCGATATCAACATGGGCTGTCCCGACAAGACGATCGAGAAACAAGGCGCAGGTGCTGCAATGATCAAGACACCAGAGATTGCGCGTGAAATAATCAGAGCGGCAAAAAGAGGCATTGCATCAGCAGGCAAAGATATACCAGTATCTGTCAAAACGCGCGTTGGGTACAATCAAGTTCAGATCGATACGTGGATACCGATGATACTGTCAGAAGGAGTTGCAGCGCTCACTGTGCATGCGCGCACACGCAAGGACCTCTCGCTCGTGCCGGCAAATTGGGATTATATAAAGGAAGTAGTGAAGCTTCGCGACAAGATTGCACCGGAGACGGTGATCATCGGCAATGGAGACGTGACGAGCCTTGCCGACGGGAGAACTAAGGCAAAACAAAGTGGAGCAGATGGTGTGATGGTAGGGCGCGCGCTCTTCGGTAACCCGTGGTTCTTTGATGCAGGTCGTGAAGTGGTAGCGACACTTCCGCAAAAATCTATGTTTGCAAAGATTCCATTTCTCAAGAAATTCTTTGAAACCAAACGCGGCGCACCGATTTCAAATACCAACCCCATCACAGTAGAAGAACGACTAAAAGTGTTGGTTGAGCATACAAAGTTATTTGAAGCAAAACTCGGCGATGTGAAATCCTTTGCGATTATGAAAAAGCATTACAAGGCGTACTGTACAGGGTTTAAAGGGGCGAAGGAATTGCGGATCAAGTTGATGGAGACCAAAAATAGTGGGGAAGTGGAGGGGGTTGTGGAGGAGTTTTTGGATCATTGACAAAATTTCAATACATGGTAATTTTGAAAAAACATTATTTATGAAATATGAAGAAATAACAAGTATTGTAGACGGGTCTGTAAATAAGGCCTTATTACAAAGTAAGCATGTATCCTCTTTGCAGGAGATTCTGAAAGAAAAAGAATTTGAACGTGATAAAGCACATTCAAATTTGAAGAGTAATATCAGGTTTGTAATTCACAAATATTACGACCAACAGAATGAATTCTTCGATGCCTTCCTAAAGGAGCCGGTACCTAAAGGTCATGAAAAAGATTATGGGCTTGAGATTGAGCCTGTTGTGGACCAGAATGGGGCTAGTAATTTGCTTTATCTAACATTCGCTCTAAAGCACACACTGCTAACAGGCGAGCGTACAAGAATCGTACTTAAAGATAAAGAAACTCTTGAAAAATTGGAAGACTTTTTCTCAGGCCTTGAAAATGCACTCAACCTTTTCATTCAGCGTATAGTAGGTGAAGATCCATATATTGCTATAACCAAGAGAAATTAAGAAATTTAAAATCTTCGCAAAAGCGGGGATTTTTTATTTCTGGTAGAATAGTGGCTACATATGCAGACCCAGGTCTTATATCGCAAATACCGTCCCGAGGCTTGGGAGAGTGTCGTAGGGCAGGAGCACATCGTCTCGGTCCTGAGGGCGTCTATTGAGAACAACAACTTCTCCCACGCATACCTCTTCACCGGCTCTCGCGGCACCGGCAAGACGTCAGTGGCACGCATCTTTGCGCGAGCGCTCGGTACCAACCCAGAGGACATCATCGAGATCGATGCAGCAAGCAATCGCGGCATCGAAGACATCCGCGAGCTCCGAGCCAATGTGCGCGTGCTGCCATTCTCATCTCGATTCAAAGTCTACATCATCGACGAAGTGCACATGCTCACCAAGGAGTCGTTTAATGCACTGCTCAAGACGATCGAAGAGCCACCCGCGCATGTGATATTTATCTTGGCGACCACAGAACTCAACAAAGTCCCCGAGACCATCCTTTCGCGCTGCCAAGTCTTCAGCTTCCGCAAGCCGTCACAAAAGGTGCTTACCGATACAGTGACTCGGATCGCCGAGCAAGAATCTTTTGTGATCGATGCCGAAAGCGCAGCACTGATTGCATTCTTGGGAGACGGATCGTTTAGAGATGCGCTGTCGATCGCCCAAAAGATATTCTCAGCAGCCAAAGGCCGTACGATCACGCGCGAAGTCGTCGAGACGATCACGGGCGCACCATCGCTCTCGGTGATCCACGATCTCTACAGTGCACTCATAAACAAAGACATGGACGCGGTGTACAAGGCGCTTGGGCACGCAGAAACGCACCACACTGATATGCTCTTGCTCGCACAACTCCTGCTCAACACCATGCGACTCTCACTCATGTACCGCTACTCGCCAAGCATGCGCGAAGGATTTGAGGCGGAGCATAGTGAGAGCTATGTCGAGCTTGTGAAGCGCGGGGCAGTCGAGGCAACAGAAGCGATCTCGTCTCGCGGCATCATCTCACTCATCACTGCGATCGAGCGCATCAGCTATGCATCAGTGCCTGCATTGCCGCTAGAGCTTGCGTTTATTGAGATGCTCAATCTTGAGCAAGCGCCTTTGAAATAAGGCATATTTTGTGGTATAAAATCGAAGCGTAAAGACGCGTAATTACCCGATCGTCTAATGGTAGGACAGCAGGTTTTGGTCCTGTTAATTGAGGTTCGAGTCCTTGTCGGGTAGCAAGAATACATATGGCAGAGGTAAAAACAAAACTAACAAAGGCGAGTGTTGAGAAATTCCTCAAAAGTATCAAAGACTCGCAAAAGCGCGACGACTGCATTGCTATCTGTGACATGATGGAAAAAGTGACGAAATGGAAGCCTGAGATGTGGGGTGCGTCGATCGTAGGATTTGGGCGACGGACGTATACGTATGCCAGTGGCAAGATCGGGGAATGGATGGTGATCGGATTTGCGCCGCGCAAGCAAAACATCGCACTCTATGGGCTCAAAACCTTTACTATGACACATGGCGGATTGGTGGAGAAAAAAGGTGAAAACGACTTCCTCTTGAAGCTCGGGAAACACAAAGAAGGTGGTGGATGTCTCTATATCAACAAGTTGTCTGATATCAATATTAAAGAATTGGAAAAGATCGTGAAGCTTGCGGTGAAGCGGAATAAATAAAGACTGGAATAATTCCAGTCTTTATGTTGATCTTTTCTCAGTAATTTCTGTCGATACAAATCCTTGTTTATATGCCTTATATACAAGCCCGCCAATTGTCTTAACGTCAAATTTATCTTTTAGAGTAATACGACGGTATTCTATTGTTCGGGGACTCAGATTTAGTAGGGTTGCCATTTCCTCCGTATCTTTGTCTTCACATATGAGCATAAGTACTTTGAGTTGAGCATCGGTCAGTAGTGGTTTTCGTATTGTAGCTTCCATGTGCAATGATTTTCTGGATACTATAACGTACAGATATTTTGTCAATTATCATCTTGGTGTACTACAATCTTGCAATGTCCTACGTCTACATTCTCACCTGTGCCGACGGCACCCTCTATACTGGCTCAACGACTGATCTTGAACGACGGCTCCGTGAGCACAACCATGCCAAGAGTGGCGCGCACTATACCAAGATCAGACGGCCAGTCACACTCGCATATAGCGAGCACTTTGCGACACTTGCTGAAGCACGCAAGCGCGAAGCAGAGATCAAAAAGCTCACAAGGGGAGAGAAGGAGAAGTTGTATGAAAAGAGATAGTCATACTGTCTTTAGAAGGTGTGCTACACTCGTCATATATGAATACCAACAAAACAATCGGGATTATTGTAGGAGCGGTCATTGTCATTGCGGGAGCGTTTGTCATCGTGCAAAGCCAGCAAAAGGATACGGATGATGCGTACTCTATGCCGACGAGTGCACCGAGCGAGTCTATCAACCCAAACGCGGGCAAGCCTTCTCCGACCACTACGACTCCCAAGCCCACCACTACCGCGGGTACCTATACTGCGGCTCAGGTAGCAACGCACAGCAATGCATCAGACTGCTGGACCATTGTCAACGGCGGCGTGTACAACGTCACGAGCTGGATCAGCAAGCATCCTGGCGGGCGGGCTGCGATCAAGGGCATGTGCGGCATCGATGCGTCGGCACAGTTTAATGATCAGCACGGCGGACAGGGCGGGCCTGAGAGAGTGCTTGCAAGCTTCAAGATAGGCGCACTCGTCAAATAGTATGAAGTACTTCACTCCTGTATACGCACCACTCGTCTTGCGCTACGTCCTCGCCTTTGTACTCTTGTGGTTTGCGTTTTCGCAACTCGCGGCACCTGCGTCGTGGTATGGCGTGCTTCCTGCGTGGACGTCTGACTTCTTTATTTCACAGCACACGTTTGTGATACTCAACGCACTCTTTGAGGTAGTTGCGGCGATCTTTCTCCTCCTTGGCGTATAGGTGAGGCCGTTTGCCATACTGCTGACGCTCCATATGCTCAGCATTGCAATGACGGTCGGACTTACGGGGGTAGGTGCGCGCGATATCGGTCTTGCGGGAGCATTTCTCGCGCTTGCGATGCTTGGTCGCGGGCCATACGCGCTAGGTGAATAGGACACACCTTTGCAGGGTGTAAAGGTAATACGTTTTGCACACTGGTCGTCTCTAAGGGGTACCCTCCGTGGTATATACTTGATAGAGTTTCGCCAATCAGGGCGAACACAATTTACACACATTACCTATGTCATTACTTGCACAAATCGCGCTCGGAGTACTCGTTGCTGGCGGCATCGGGTGGGGCGTCTGGAATAGCTCTCACCGCCAAGATATGGAAGAAAAGAATCGCACGCAGGCAGATGTGTCTGCAGATGTGAAGCTCACGACTGGCTCAAGCAATGCAGACCTCGACAACGATCTCAAGTCCATCGATAATCAGCTCAAGCTGGTAGGCGAGAGTGAAGTCGAAGCTGACGGCGCAATGAAATAATTAGCAGACTAACAAATCCTCCCTATGAAAAAGAACTCAATTGCACTTCTCGTCATACTTGCAGTACTTTCTGTGGCGCCGCTTGCGCGTGCCGAAGAAGGTAAGCAGGATGGAAGAGGCGGACTCAAAGCATTTCTCGGCATTGATGCCGATGTACGTACCGGACGCGATCATCCCGAAGATGAGCAGAAGTCCGCAAACCGAATGGAAGATCGTCGCGCAGTCGATGTGCGTGTCGATGCCAACGCAGACGCGAAGCTCACAACCAAAGAGCGCGCAGTTGCAGAGATCGATCGACGCATCGACTCGCTAAATAAGCTCACTACTCGCATCGATGCCATGAAGAGGGTCTCTGACTCAAGCAAGGCAAGCATCAAGGCGACAGTGAAGGCTGAGATCGACGCACTCACGACACTCAAAGCAAAGATCCAGGCTGACACAGACGAAGCGACACTCAAAGCTGACATCGCCTCTATCACCAAAGGCTACCGCATCTACATGCTCGTCATGCCCCAGCTCTCCATCCTCAGCGGCGCAGATCGCCTCACGACCACTGCAGAGCTCATGACAACTCTCGGCACAAAGCTCGAGACTCGCATCAACGATGCCAAGACTGCGGGCAAAGATGTAACTGCACTTACGACGGCGTATGCTGATATGCAGACGCAGATCAGTGAAGCAAAGGCAAATGCGGCTGCAGCTATCACGCTCTCTGCAAGCCTCAAGCTCGACAATGGCGATAAGACTGTCCAAGACGCAAATCGTAAGGCACTCACAGATGCGCGTGCCAAGCTCAAGGCTGGCCACGATGATCTCAAAGCTGCCCGCAAAGATGCCGAGACCATCATCAAAGGACTCAAGGCACTCAACGTCGATGTCAAAGCAGACATCAAAGCTGCACGTGAAGACCGATAACTAACGACCATGTCCCGCCCCACCAGGGGCGGTTTTGGTTTGCATATTTGGCGATTTACAGTAAAATGGTCTGGTTCGCTATACGACAAAAGGGCCCTTAGCTCAGCTGGTAGAGCAGTGCTTTTGCAAAGCAAAGGTCAGGAGTTCGAATCTCCTAGGGTCCACACAAAGAAATCCTCCAACTATGTTGGAGGATTTCTTATTTTTGACAAAATT
>CAYYXE010000014.1:0-8804 GCA_964475655.1 uncultured Candidatus Saccharibacteria bacterium
TTTGACAAGGATTGTCCCGTGATCCGCGGATCAGGCCTTAAGGCGCTTGAGTCAACATCTCTTGATGATCCATGGGCACAAAAGGTGGTTGAGCTTGCAGATGCGCTCGACAACTACATTCCAGAGCCAGTTCGCGATCTCGACAAGCCATTCCTCATGCCGATCGAAGACATCTTCTCTATTGAAGGTCGCGGCACGGTGGTAACTGGCCGTATCGAACGCGGTGTAGTAAAGGTAGGTGAGACGGTAGATATCGTTGGTATCAAGGATACTGCAAACACCACCGTTACTGGTATCGAAATGTTCAACAAGCAGCTCGATCAGGGTCAGGCAGGGGATAACGCAGGTATTCTCCTTCGCGGTACCAAGAAAGAAGACCTTACTCGTGGTCAGGTGCTTGCAAAGGTGGGCTCAGTGAAGCCACACACCGAGTTTGAAGGTGAAATCTACGTCCTCAAAAAGGAAGAAGGTGGCCGTCACACTCCATTTATCAACGGCTACAAGCCACAGTTCTACGTACGAACTACTGACGTGACCGGTGAAGTAACGCTCCCTGCAGGTACCGAAATGGTGATGCCAGGCGACAACGTGAAAATCAACGTCAAGCTCGTCGTCCCTGTTGCGATGGAAGAGCAAATGAAGTTTGCGATCCGCGAAGGTGGAAAGACTGTCGGCGCAGGTATTGTTACCAAGATTATTGCGTAATGAACCAAAGGGGTGACCGCTTGGAGCTATAGGTAGCAACATCAGAACCCACGTATAGCACCCCAAGCCCATTCCGAGTTCTTCACACTATGGCAACAAAAGCAAAACCTACCAAAAAAGATGATGTTCAAAGTATGCTTCGTATCCGCATCCGTGCGTACGAAAACAAAATCTTGGACGCATCAGTAAAGCAGATTGTGGACACTGCAGTACGCTACGATGCAGTAGTGCGTGGCCCAATCCCGCTTCCAACTGAAATCAAAAAGTACACCGTCAACCGTTCTGCATTCATCTACAAAAACGCTCGTGAGCAATTTGAGATGCGTGTTCACAAGCGATTGATTGATATCGAAAACCCATCTCCCAAGGTTATCGAGGCTCTCACGAACCTCTCCATGCCAAGTGGTGTCGATATTGATGTAAAGATGATGTAAATCACAAACCATAAGCCGCCCCCTAAGGGCGGTTTTGGTTTGTGATTTATGCACAGATTTCGCCCTGCGACTACTCGGGCGAAATCCCGCTAAAGTGTGATTCTTAATCGCAAAACGAAATACATTTGCAAAAAATCCCCGAATGGGGATTTTTTGCTTATCCACAGAGGATTGACTTTTGCCCATGATTCGTGTATATTCTGTGTATTAACATCGCTGCCACTGCCGTAAGGCAAGGGCAGTTTTGTTTTTGGTATATACTTTAAAGATGGATGATCAACAAAAAGTTTGTATTCTTATAGATGGAGGCAATACATATAGTGCTTTTTATAAAGAAACTATTGATCTTGATGGTACTGTAAAACAAGCCTTACTTCCGAAAGGTGCAAAATTTGATTATAAAAAATTCTGCGAGTATCTTGCGGCTGGTCGAACTATTGTTTCAATCAAATATTATATAGGTATTGTTCGAGATATAGATCATACAGAAAAATCTGCAAGCATGGTCAGTAGTCAGCAAAAGTTTCTTCAAAAGCTTGAGGATATGGGACTTATTATTGAACGTGGGAAAATAGTGTACGACCACTCAATAAGAGAAAAGGGTGTTGATGTAAAAATGGCTATTGATATGGTTATCGGTGCTGCAGAAAATGAATATAATTCAGTAATACTTATCAGCTCAGATACTGATCTTATTCCCGCGATCAAGTTTGCTCAATCGAAAGGTAAAACTATTGAATATGTGGGATTCTCAAATAGAAGCTCTGTAGCATTTCTTAAAGAATCGGATATGCAGCGAGTGTTCTCTACGCCAGATTTGGAACAATTTATCATGAAAAAATAAAACCCGTACAAGGCGGGTTTACATAAGTGTCCATAACATCGGTGCGATGTATCTGATTGTTTGAAAATAAAGAACAAAATGATCTATTTTGTCGATGTTCTGCGTGAACACTAAGCCCAGAAGCCGGCTGGTACAGACCAGTAAATAGGTGCTTATTTCCTATTCCGTTGGTTCAATTGTAGTACCCCTTGCATAAAAATACAACCCGTGTATAATCCTCCTACCAATTAAAACGCGCTTGAGCGTTTGTAAAAATGGTCCAATATCCCATCGAGCTGTATCGCTCACCGGGACACGAACATATATGAAATACCTTATCGGTACCAAACTCAATATGACCCAGCACTTCGATGAGAAGGGTGTGGTGACGCCGGTCACTGCTATTTCTGTTGCACCAAACGTCGTAACTGCAATCAAGACTCTCGAAAAGGATGGCTACAATGCAGTTCAGGTAGGGTACGGTACTCAGAAGGAATCTCGCGTAAACCAGGCCCAACTGAAGGCACATGATGGCAAGGCATACCAGGGAATGAAGGAATTTCGTCTGGACGGGGCAGCTGAAGTTGCGGTAGGAGATGCAGTTGCACTCGATGCATTTGTTGCGGGCGACTCAGTGATCGTAACTGGTACTTCCAAGAGTAAGGGCTTTCAGGGTGTCGTGAAGCGCCACGGCTTTGCGGGAGGACCACGATCTCACGGTCAGAAGCACTCAGAACGCGAACCAGGATCTATTGGTGGCGGACCAGGACGTGCGGGAGGACGCGTGGTAAAAGGTATGCGCATGGCGGGACGCACTGGTGGTGACACCGTGACTGTCAAAGGCCTTAAGGTAGTAGCAGTAGATGCTGACGCAGGTACGCTCTACATCAGCGGTGCAGTGCCGGGCCGACGCGGCTCGCTCATTCGTATCGTGAGTATGAGTTAATTTTATGACAAAGAAAACAGCAACAATTTCATACGACGCGACTATCTATTCTGCCAAGGGTACCAAGGCTGGTACTATCGCACTTCCTGAGAAAGTATTTGGACTCAAGTGGAACGGCGACCTCGTGCACGAAGTCGTGACCAGCATGATGAGCAACAAGCGTGCAGGGACTGCGCACACCAAGGATCGATCAGAAGTATCGGGCGGAGGCAAGAAGCCATGGAAGCAAAAGGGAACAGGTCGCGCGCGACACGGCTCTACCCGAAGTCCTATCTGGGTAGGTGGCGGTATGACGCATGGTCCTCGCAATGAGAAAGACTATAGCAAGAAGATCAACAAAAAGGCTCGCGTCAAAGCTCTCTTTACCGTCCTTTCCAAGCACTACGCAGACGGCGCACTGCTCTTTGTGGATGATCTCGCACTCTCCTCTATCAAGACCAAGGATGCTGCCAGTGTACTTAGTACACTGGCAAAGGTTGATTCATTTGCTCGTCTCGGTGGTGGCAAGCGTCATACAACACTCGTCGTCGTACCAGAGCTCACTGATATTGTGTCAAAGAGTTTTGCAAACCTTGCAGGTGCAACAGTGACTACTGCTGCAGAGCTCAACCCGATGACGACCGTCAACGCGCGTCACATTGTGGTGGTCAATCCTACTGCGGTCGTACCCGTCCTTGAGCAAAAGATGAAATAATATTTATATATGGCTAAAACAAAGACTACAACTTCATCAAAAAATACAACTGCAAAAAGTGCAGACGTAACGCTTCTCAAGCATCCTCGCATTACTGAAAAGGCGGCAAACCTCGCAGGCCACGCTACTTACACCTTTGACGTGGCAGTGGGCGCGACCAAGAGCGAGATCATCAAGGCATTTGTCATGACCTACAAGGCAACGCCGATCAAGGTAAACACCGTGAACGTAAAGCCCAAGAGCTTCTTCAAGCGCGGCAAGCTCGGCTTTGGGAAGCGCAGCAAGAAGGCATATGTCGTGCTTCCAAAAGGCACTACGATCGATATCATGTAATCGAGTTGAAACAGTATGAAATCATATAAACCAACAACCAAATCACGCCGCGGGACCCTCACGATCGACTATCGCAAGCTTCTCACTCGCAGCACGCCTACCAAGAGCCTCACCAAGGGCCAAAAGCGCGCAGTCGGCCGCAACAACCTCGGCCGCATCACGACTCGCCACAAAGGCGGGGGCAACAAGCGGCTCTATCGCATGGTGGACTTTTTGTACAACAAGCACGACATCCCGGCTCGTATCGACTCGATCGAATACGATCCCAACCGCAGCGCATTTATCGGTCTTGCAATCTACGCCGATGGTGAAAAGCGCTACGTCGTCCTTCCCAAGGAAATGAAAGTAGGGGACAAATTTGTCGTCTCCGAAAAGGCTCCCATCGAAGTGGGCAATCGCCTTCCATTCAAGGCTATCCCTGCGGGTGCATTTGTATACAACATTGAACTTAAGCCAGGTGCAGGAGCAAAGATCGTACGATCGGCCGGATCGTTCGCGCAAGTAGTCGCGCAGCAAGACGGCTTCACCCAGCTCAAGCTTCCGTCATCTGAAATCCGCCGCGTCCAAGAAACTTGCTGGGCAACGATCGGTACTGTATCAAATGACGAAAACAAACTTGTGAAGTACGGTAAGGCAGGTCGCTCACGCTGGAAAGGTATCCGCCCCACGGTCCGTGGTACTGCCATGAACCCCGTCGACCACCCATACGGTGGAGGTGAAGGTGTGCAAGGCAGAGGTACCAAGCGTCCGAAGACGCTCTGGGGCAAGGTCACCGGTGGTCGCAAGACTCGTACTCCCAAGAAGTACTCAAACCACAACATCGTTGCGCGTCGCAAGGTTGGGAAGAAATAATTTGTACACACGCCCCTTCTTAGGGGCGTGTTTGCAGGTAGATTTTATCAGTATGTGACAACTATCACACCAAAGAGACATGACTGCACAATCTAACAGTATTCGTTTTGAGCACGCGACGCACACCTACTCCAAACGAGCAATACCTGCATCACGCAAACGATATTTCAAGATTTTGGCAGGTGTTTTATTTTTTATACTTTTTGAAGCGGTTATCTTTTATAAACTCATGCAGATATTTTCTGTAGAGCATCTCTGGTGGGTATCCTTGTATACCAGCGTGACGACACTCTTTCTCTTGTCACGACCAATCGTAACGTTTTTTTATAAAGATAGGCACACGCATCGATTTGGCCCGGAGCGATATCCGACGGTCACATTTGTGATCGCCGCAAAAAACGAGGAGGATGCGATTTATGAGACGATCAAGACATGTATCCAGTCAGACTATCCAAGCAAGATGGAATGCATTGTCGTAGATGATGGGTCGACCGACGATACGCTTGCGCAGATGAAGCGTGCCCAAAAGGATTTTGAAACCAAAGAAGTCAGATTTGACGTAGTCTCGTTTGCGCACAACAAAGGCAAGCGTGAGGCAATGGCATACGGCATCAGTCGTGCAAACGGAGACATACTCGTATTTGTAGACTCAGACAGCTTCGTTGCTCCTGGTGCAGTCAAAAAGCTTGTGGATCACTTTCTGAGAGATCCGAGGATTGGCGCAATTTCTGGAAACACCAAGGTAGAAAACCATACCACAAACATGCTCACCAAAATGCAGGCCGCTCGGTACGGGATTTCGTTTGATGTATTTAAGGTGGCAGAGAGTGTCTTTGGGACCGTGACATGCTGTCCGGGGTGTTTTTCGGCATACCGAACGGATGTCGCGCGAGCGATCGCCCCTGCATGGCTTGAGCGTACAGTCTTTGGTACGAAGAGCACATTTGGAGACGATAGAAGTTTGACAAACTTTGTGCTCAAAGCAGGGTGGAACGTTACGTACTGCCGTGACGCAATTGCAACAACGATTGTTCCTGATACGTACAAAAAGTTTTTTAAGCAACAACTCCGTTGGAAAAAATCATGGATTCGCGAGGGTGCGTGCGGTGCGGCGCTGTTTATGTGGCGCAAGCATCCATTTGCGGCGGCGTCTTTTTATATCAACCTCATCATCCCCATCGTGAGCCCGTTTATTGTCGGAGCAGGACTTTTGTCCAACATTATTCACGGTAATTTGTTTATGGCGATGCTTTTTCTTGCGAGTGTCTCACTGATGAGTTTGGTATTTGGCCTGTATGAGTATCTGCTCTCTGGCAATAAATACTGGTTTTATGCAGTACCATTCTCTATTTTTTATTCGGTTGTACTTGTGTGGCAGATGCCGCTCGCCATTATCCGTTTGACAGATACCCGGTGGGGTACCCGATAATACTTACTATGAACCACACATCACTTTTTTCAAAGGCACTCCCGTTTATCGCAACAGTCGGCATTGTTGCAGTTGCGTTTGGCACGTACACGCTCTTTTCCAAACGTGCATCTAGTTTTATATCGTTTATCAACACACGAGAGATTGCTCGGTACTATACGTACAAACCTAAAGCTCCTGTTGTTTCTGGAGTAGATACCGCCACGCGCCGTCCTGCGCAGGCAGTTCCAGTATTGCTTTACCATGGGGTCACCGCAAAAGCAGATACTGAAAATACAACACAAAAAAACTTTGTTGCTCACATGGAAGCGCTCAAGCGAAATGGGTACGAGACGATTTCTGTCGATCAGCTCTATCAATTTCTCCAAGGGAAATTTACGCTCCCACCCAAACCAATAATCATAACCTTTGATGATGGACGCAAGGACAGCTTTTATCCAACAGATGATGTGTTCAAGAAGCTTGGATTTACCGCAACGCTCTTTGTTGCAACAGGCCCAGAGCGTGCGGGCAACAATTTCTATCTCACCAGAGAAGAGCTTCAAACAGTCCGGGATACGGGAAGGTGGGAGATCGAAGCGCACGGCCGGCAATCGCACGATCACATCATAACAAGCCCAGACACAAGCGATCTGCGCGGGCGATTCCTTTCGTCCAAGCTCTATCTTCTCTCTGAGGATCGCCTTGAGACAGATCTAGAGTTTAGTACGCGTATTGAAACTGACTACCAAAACAATATTGCCGATCTCAAAGAATGGTTGGGCATAACACCGCTGTACTGGGCTATTCCGCTCAACGATTATGGGCGTGCAGACTTTTCAAATTATCCCGCTGCTGGCAAGGTCAACGATGCGATTGTCAAAAAGTATTTCAAGCTTGCATTTCTCCAGGCAAACGATAGTGATGACACAACACACATTGTTGAGCCACCGTACAACTTTCGGGGAGAAAATCCGTATACCATCAGGCGCATCGAGGTAAAGAATATGCCGGCCGATACTCTCATCGGTATCCTTGAGCGTTTTGCCCCACGTGCTCCTCGGTACGACTTTGCAACTGACACTACCGCACTTGTTACAAAAGGAGGGCAAGAAGGCACGCTCTTGGTGGATCCGACAAGCGTCGAACTCATTGCGGATGCTCCAAACACAATCGCAACGTTTCTTGTAGGGCTTCAACATTGGACCGGGTATACCACAACCACGACACTCATTTCTAGAGACACACAGTCATCTGGGGTTATTGTTGCATATCAAGACCCTCAAAATTATCTAATCTGTGGTGTTTCGGGTGACAGAGTCTATCTTCAGCGATTTCAAAATGGAGTGATCAGAGAACTGGCGCGCTCAGTACAAAGCCCGACCATCGCAAGACAGGGACGATTGACATTTGCGGTGCATATCGATGCAGCGAGCAAGCTAGCATGCTCTGTAAACAACACGAGATTCTTCAGTGACATACGGGTGCCGTTTTCGAGGGGGCGAACAGGGGTCAAAATCTGGGATCCCGAACATCCTGCTGAAGCTGTGATTGAACAGTTTACCGTTTCGAGCTAAACTGTCCCTATGAAAAACACCATGGTGGTAGCACTAGTCCTTATTGCTGGTGCGGCAGGGTACTTCGTCATTCATTCGCACAGTGCTTCGGTTGCAGTCTCTCGAGAAGGAGAACAAGAGGTGTTTTTGAAGCATGGAGCCGAGATAGACGCAGAGGACTTCCTCGCTGCAGCTCGCGAAGGACGCAGAAAAAAGCAACAGCCAGCTTCGTCCACCCCTACGACATCCACTCCCGCACCTGACCCAAGCTCTTTTTCTGACAGCTTTTCAACTACCGCGACCATTGTCGAGACCAATAGCGCGTCACTTTCAAGTAGTCAACGGTGGTGGGTCAATTCGGGGGCGTACCTATATACCGGCAATGCCAATGCAAAGACAGTCTCAGGAGCACTTCCTGCAAGCGATAGCTGGTTCAAAGAGTACGCAGCTACCAACCCAGAAGATACTGATGGGGGAGTCCATCCGCAAAACATTTTTCGCTTGGTACAAAAAGGCCTCTGGCAAAATTTTTCTCAAGAGGTGTACTACACGATTTCTGCTATCAACCAAAGTGCAAGCACTAACCGCAATGCATCCAACGGACTCTTCTTGTTCAACCGATACCAAAACGGCGACAACTTGTACTATGTCGGACTCCGTGTCGATGGCAATGCGGTGATCAAAAAGAAATACAACGGTACCTACTATACGATGGCTTCAACAAAAGTGTTTCCGGGAACATACAACCGTGATACCAGCGCAAACCTTCTTCCGCTCAATACCCCTATCGGTATCCGCAGTGTCGTTACCAACACTACCGCCGGGGTAACTATCAAAATGTACACCGATGTCGGCAATACAGGGGTATGGAAGCTCACGCTTGAGACAACTGATGCTCCAGGCATGTATGGAAGTGCGGTGATCGACACCGAGGGATTTGCAGGTATCCGTACAGACTTCCTTGATGCAGCATTTACTAACTACAAAATTACCGCAATCTAGCCTACGCTGACGCAGCACGCATCTGAAAAAAGTGATTGTCAATCAGGGTCG
>CAYYXE010000015.1:0-6229 GCA_964475655.1 uncultured Candidatus Saccharibacteria bacterium
ACGAAAAAACGCGAACTGCTTCGCGTTTTTTCGTACATGGTGAAGGCGCAAGCGATGTCCGTAGGACCAGCGCGCCGGGCGATCAGCAGATCGTGCCGCAGGAGGCTTCGCGAACACTTTGGCTTTTGTGAGCGAAGCGAAATAAAAGACTTAGTGATTCGTGACCACATGTGAAGAATTTTACGTAGTACCTCGTGGCCACAAACAAAAAACACCCTCTCTCAAGGATGTTTTCAATCTATATTTGTAATAGTAGTGCAATTATTCTTATAAAACGGTAATACCCATCTCTCCCAGAAGTGACCTGACCTTCGTCTAATAATCCTATATTTTCAAATACATTTTGGATATGCTATCGTGTGCAGTAAAATACACAAATCTAAAATATAAAAAGTATGAAAAAATATGCAATTATTATCGGTGCGTCTGGCGGAATAGGATCTGGATTTGTCAGGCAATTACTCAAGCGAGGGTATACCGTATACCTCCAATACCGCAGCGATGAGGCATTGGCAGAGCTACAGAAGCTGTTTTCAGGAGATCAGGTACGGTTTTTCTTTTCTAGCCTCAAAGACAAAAAAGGTTTGAAAGAATTTCTTACAGCATGTCAGGAGAACGGTATTTATTTTTCTATTGCAGTATTGGCTGCAGGCACATGGAAAGCTGATGCTGATTTTGAAACAGTACCAGAATCAATTTCAAAACTCAGTCAAATCAATTTTGAGACAAAACAAATATTCACTGATCCATTTATCGAGGTATACCGCGGGCAAAAAACGCCTACAAAACTTGTACTCATTTCATCCCACATTTCGGATGTGACCACAGCAGAAGCTGAAATACTTGGTCAGGTTGGATATGTAACTGCGATGAAAAAGGTAAACGCACTCGCAAAAGATATCGACCTGCATTCTTCAGATGTGTTCATGGTGTTTCTCCTGAAGACAAAGCGTGTCGAAACAAAAGCATTGCAACAGGTTAGACAAAAGCATGCTGATGTTCCAGAAGGAGAAAACAATGAAGCATACGCTGAAGCGGAGTTACTCAAGATTGCTGCTTAAATTAGTAAAACCGGCTCACCACCGGTTTTTATTATTCCTCCTTTTTCAGGTTTTTTATGATTCGCTTCCAAAAGAGCATGACGAGTGCGATAAGGAGTACGACGATGATGAGAAAGGTGTGACCGATGGCTGCGCCGATGCGCTCCCAGTTGGATCCAAAGAAATACCCGATCGAGCCATAGAGCGTCACCTGACAGATCTCGCCAATTGCCACAAAGAGTGCGTATTTGCGATACGGGACTCGACTGAGTCCTGCAATGATGTTGACGGCAAGATTGGTAAAGACCTCAAAACGGCTGACAAAGAGGATGAAGCCAGGACGCCGCTGGACAAGCCTTTCAACTTCTTTAAATCTCTGCGCAGCAAGCACCTTCTTAAATCCGATGCGCGAGAGCACTGGCACTCCATATATACGTGCAAGCCAGTAGCCGAGATTATCTCCGAGGATGTTGCCAAGGATGGCAGAGAGGAGCACGAGCGGAAAGCTAAAGTATCCCTGGTAGGCAAATGCAGAACTCGCCATAATCAGCGTCCCTGGTGGCACGGGAAGAATAAGTGCCGCTATAAATGTAATCCCAAACAGTGCCCAGTATTTGTACGCGAGGACAAGCGGCAAGATAAAACTAATCACCCCCTTATCATAGCGCCACTATCCGAGCATGTCGATGCGGGTCGCAAGCTCACGATCTCGGTCGGTGATCGTCCCTCCCGTCTCATGCGTGGAGAGCGTAAGTGTCACGGTGATGTACTCGATCTCAATCTTGGGGTGGTGCTGGATCTCTTCGGCAATGTCCGCGACCTTGTTTACAAATACCATTGCGTTGGTAAAGCTGCTAAATTCAAAGGTCTTTACGAGCGCGTTATTCTCTTCTTTCCATGTGGTGTGCATGGAGGGAGTATAACAAAAAATCCCCCACTTTCGTGAGGGGTTATTTGCTCTAAACTGTTGCTTTCTGAAATAGTTCATTATAGATAAGATTTGCAGTTACACCTGCAACTGAACCATCCAGATATAGAATAGTAGTTGCAAATTCACTAAGAGAATCGTCAAATCGTTTATTATCATCCAACTCTCTTGCTACTTGTTCTTCTTCACTATCTCTGGCCCTTTGCCTTACCCTTTCTTTTCTCTGGTCATCAGGAACAACGATGTGAAAAACTTTTACATGTTCTCTTCCTATCTTTTCAACAAGTTTACGGGCACCGTTTGGCTCTACATCATACAGTGTAATTTTTCCCTGTTCGAAGTTACGGTTAAACTGATCCTTGGGTGAACCATAAAGATTACCAGCATACTCTTCCCATTCAAGATAAGTATCGTGGAGTCGGGCACGAATTTTAAATTCATCCACTGCAATAAAATTGTAATGGACACCATCGATCTCTCCATTCTTTTGAGGTCGAGTAGTATCGGATACAGATAATGCGAGCTTTTTATACTCCACTGAATCAAGATCGAGAAGTGCTTGAGCAATAGTTCCCTTACCAGAACCCGATTTTGCAATCAAAATGACAGCTAGTATTTGTTGTTTTTTCATGTTGTGAATTTTTCCTCACATTACCACATCTTTCAAAAAACGCAATGTTGTAGTATAGTGGCTTCGTGAAAATCCTCAGTATCGAAACAAGTTGTGATGAGACGGGCATTTCTATCCTCTCTCTCAAAGGAAATACGATCGAAGTCCTCGGCAACGCTCTCGCCTCTCAGATTGAGCTCCATGCACAATACGGCGGTGTCTTCCCGGCCATGGCCAAGCGTGCGCATGCCGAAAAGGTTACCTTTCTCATCGAACAAGCACTCTCCGACAGTGAGCTCCTCGAAGCAGTTGATGCGCCGGTGGCAGGGGTAGCCGAGCAGCTTGCCTTCCTCGATGACAAAGAAACGACTCTCAAGGAGCATATCGTCCCCTTCCTCACGTACTATGCCAAGCCCGACATCGACTATATCGCGGTGACCGTTGGCCCCGGACTTGAGCCGGCGCTCTGGGTCGGTATCAATGCCGCACGCGCGCTATCTACTATCTGGGACATCCCCATCATCCCTATCAATCATATGGAAGGACACATCGTGACGGCAGCAATCCAGCCCGATGAGACAGAGAATAGTTTTGCAAGTCAGGCTGAGACATCGACCCAAGTGTCCGATCTGGGAAACTATTCTCTGTCGAAGAGGGTGTTCACATTCAAACCATTGACCTTCCCCCTCATTTCACTTCTTGTCTCTGGCGGACACACTGAGCTTGTACTTGTAAATGGATTTGGTGAGTATGAAAAAATTGGCCAGACACGCGACGATGCCGTCGGTGAAGCCTTTGACAAAGTGGCACGCATGCTCGATCTCGCCTATCCAGGTGGTCCCAAAATATCTGCACTTGCGAAAGAATTTCGTGAGAAAAATATAGATAATACATTCACACTACCGAGACCTATGATGCACTCTGGCGACTTCGACTTTTCGTTCTCGGGTATCAAGACTGCCGCACTCTACGCCATCCGCGATCACGGAGACATGGGTGAAGATGACAAAGCTGCGCTCGCATGTGCATTTGAGGATGCTGCGATCGAAGTACTCGTATACAAGACACTCAAAGCTGCCTCAGAATACAACGCACAGACCATCATCGTCGGTGGCGGTGTTGCAGCGAACTCTTACCTGCGCGAAGAATTTGTGCGACAAGTATTAGAACAAACACCCGACACTAAGCTCCTCTTCCCCGAACCTTGGCTTGCGACTGACAATGCGGTCATGATTGGGCTAGCAGCGATGACGCAGATTATTTCTGGAGAAATAAAAACCGCTTCCAATGATGAATTGAAAGCGGATGGTAATTTGAGTTTGTAATTAATAATCATTAAAAGGTGGAATATACCTTGTTTCATACATTTTTAAGGATGCGGGTACTTTATTTTTTGATTTCCATAAACGAAAATCTATTCTAACAAATTTTTTGCGATTATTTTTTTTCAGAGCTTGTTTCTTGTAAATTTCAAGTTTTTTACGAGAACCTGGTTTGATTTTTGCCATAACATATTTTTTTAAAACTTTACATTTATTTTGTATTAAGTCAACACCACTCCCCAAAAGCCTTCTAAAATGGTATTATTTGCCTCATGGAACCCAACTCCTCTATACCAGAGAAGCTTTTGAAGCCCTACAATCCTGCAGACGAAGAATCCTCTATATACAAGAAATGGGAAGACAGCGGCTACCTCACTCCCGAAAACATGATCAAGGATGGGTTGATATCGGCTGATGCAAAGCCATACACCATTGTCCTTCCCCCACCAAACGTGACCGGTGTGCTCCACATGGGCCACGCACTTGGCGGCACCGTACAAGACATATTGATTCGCTATCATCGCATGCGAGGATTTCGTACGCTGTGGGTCCCTGGTACTGATCACGCAGCGATCTCGACGCAGTCCAAAGTGGAAGGCATTATAAAGAAAGAAGAAGGAAAATCTCGCCACGATCTCGGACGTGAAGCATTTCTTGAGCGTGTACGCGCATTTGCACAGCAAAGTCATGACACAATGGTGTCCCAGATCAAAACGCTTGGCTTCTCGTGTGACTGGTCACGTGAAGCATTTACGCTTGATGAGCAAAGAAGTCTCGCAGTGCGCACCGTGTTCAAACAAATGTATGACGACGGGCTTATCTATCGCGGCAACCGCATCGTGAACTGGGATCCCAAAGGTCAGACCACAATCTCTGATGACGAGATCGTGTACGAGGCACGCAAGGCAACACTCTACACATTTAAGTATAGTAAAGACTTCCCTATTTCTATTTCTACCACACGCCCCGAAACAAAGGTGGGTGACGTCGCAGTGGCAGTACACCCCGATGATGCGCGCTATGCACAGTTTGTAGGACAAGAATACGATGCGAACTTTTGCGGTGTAGACATCCACATCAAAGTGATTGCGGACAAGGAAGTAGATCCAGTATTTGGCACGGGCGCGCTTGGCGTGACTCCTGCACACTCGATGACTGACTGGGAAATCGCCGATCGCCACAACCTCCCTCGTCCGCAAGTGATCAATGAGTACGCCAAGATGACTGTTGGTGACGAACGACTTATGGGCAAGAAAGTGCTTGAAGCACGCGAAACGATTGTGTCATGGCTTCGCGACGAAGGACTTATTGAAAAAGAAGAAACGATCGATCAAAATGTCGCCACTGCAGAACGCACGAGTGGTATCATCGAGCCACTTCCCAAACTTCAGTGGTTCATCGATGTAAACAAACCTATCGCAGCACGTGGCAATAAGACACTGAAGGAACTCATGCGCGAACCTGTTGCCGCCGGACAGATCACTATTGTTCCAGATTTCTTTGGCAAGACGTACTTTCACTGGATCGACAACCTTCGCGACTGGTGCATCTCACGACAGATATGGTACGGCCATAGAGTACCGGTGTGGTACAAAGGAGAAGAGGTGTACTGCGGAGTTGAAGCGCCCGATGGAGAAGGCTGGACACAAGACGAAGACAGTCTCGATACGTGGTTCTCAAGTGGTATGTGGACGTTTTCTACACTTGGATGGCCAGCTCAAACTGAGGATCTCAAGATATACCACCCCACCACCACACTTGTATCTGCGTATGAGATTTTGTTTGCATGGATGGCCCGCATGATATTGATGTCACAATACGTGATCGGCACCATACCGTTTGAGACAATCTTGCTTACTGGTATCGTTCGAGACAACAAAGGCCAAAAGTTTTCTAAATCCCTCGGCAACGGCATTGACCCGCTCGACATCGCCGCAAAGTATGGCTCTGATGCAGGACGCATGGCGCTCATATTTGGCACTGCACCCGGCACTGACATGAAGCTCTCCGAAGACAAAATCAAAGGCCAAAAACATTTCGCAAACAAGATTTGGAATATCACTCGCTTTGTGATGGCACAGCCAAATGAGGGAGAAATTAAACAAGGTCTCAAAGAAGAATTTGATGCGCTTGCAGCAACTATTACCAAAGACCTCGATGCATTTCGTTTGCACACTGCCGCCGAGACACTCTACAACTATATCTGGACACGCTTTGCCGACGAGATACTTGAGGCAAGCAAAAAGGAGGAAGGCTACGGTGCAACACTGCACTATATACTGGAAGGATCACTTAGGCTTCTACACCCCTTCATGCCATTTGTCACCGA
>CAYYXE010000015.1:6329-8005 GCA_964475655.1 uncultured Candidatus Saccharibacteria bacterium
GGCCTGCGGTTCTTTGGCTCTACCCTGCTTCACGCCATTGCAAGCTGCTTCGTCGGCATCATCATTACGCTCACACCGCGCGCGGTCAAAGCATTTGGCGTACTCATCGGTATTGCAGGTGCAATCTTCTTGCATAGTACGTTCAACTTTTTTATACTAAAGGATGACACTGCAAGCTTCATCCAGATTTATGGATACTTGTGGATCGTTGCCATTATCAGTCACGTGATTCTCGAAAAATTTAGACGCATGACTCCGAGCGTCACCCCTTCCTAACCTATGAAAAAACCATCATTCTTTGAACGATTAGCAGGCAACCTTCGCTTTGACGATACTGACGAGGACATCGTCGTCAAAGAATCCAAAAAGGAAGTCGTCCGATCGACCAACAAAGAACACGTGCACACCGTCGACCACGAAGACGAGTACAAGCTCACCCATACCGCCAAGAATGAAGAGGTCGGCGAGCTCCCCGTCGACGTCTATGAGACGCCAAGCGAGATCATCATCCAGACTCTCATCGCAGGTGTACTCCCCGAGCACCTCACGATCGACATCACCCGCGACCTCGTGCGCATCTCTGGCAAGCGCGAAGAGAGTAAGGGCATCCCCAACGACGCATACCACGTGCGCGAGCTCTACTGGGGCGCATTTGAGCGAGCAGTGACGCTCCCCGAAGAAGTGGAGATCGATGACGCCGAAGCGATCGAACGCCACGGCATGCTCATGATCAAGCTCCCCAAGATCGACAAGAAGCGAAGGAGTGTGCTCAAGATTAAGTCTATCTAATACAAAAACCGCCTCATGTTGTGAGGTGGTTTTTGTATCAGGAAATAGATTTACAAAGATACGAAAACTCTTTTTCTATTTTCGCAATCCAGTTGTCTTTTTGCTTTGATCCATGGCTTTTTGCGACATTTTTTGCGAGCATTCGCACACGCTCCCCGCTCCGTATTTCATATCCGTTAAGCAAGAAGAATAGGTATGCAATCGCAATACCACTTCGCTTGTTGCCGTCGGGGAAATGGTGATCCTTGATTATATAGTAAAAGAGATGCGCAGCTTTACAACTTACCCCTTTTATATATGAATTATTTACCTGTTGAATCGCTGAGAGAATTTTGGTGTACCAATGCTCATTAGTTATCGGCAAGAATTTCTTGAGGGAATTATTTGTTTCTGTCAAAAATTGAATCCAAGTTTCTATATCAGTCCTTGTTGGATAGATAACTTGATCAGATTCCATATTATTCTTTTGCTAATTTTTCAAATGACTTGCTAAAGTATTTGGAGAAATGCTCAGCACCTTTCTTGAGAACTTCTTTTTGCTGAACCTTGCTAAGATGCGAAAAAGAGGCAGAATTTTTAATCTGATTCTTAGAACTTTTATTCAAATGAAACTTAAAAATCTTCATATTGTTTAGTATATCACTTTTGTGCTCAGAGCCAGGCTCGAACTGGCGACCCTTCCCTCTTCAGGGGAATGCTCTACCAACTGAGCTATCTGAGCAATGCGTTGGTCTGTATGTTATACCCGAAAATCAGCGTTTGGGCAACTTACTGATTAATCGTTTTGAGCAGATCGCTGTAGTCGGTAGCTTTTGTACTCTCCCCTCCTCCAAGTCCGTATGCTTCGCCAAGCTGGGCAATGTATGGCTTGATCGCGCCGACTGCAA
>CAYYXE010000016.1:0-7997 GCA_964475655.1 uncultured Candidatus Saccharibacteria bacterium
TAAAGAGGTAGTATTGACATAAAATTAAACATATGTAGTATACAGAAAAAATATTTACTATGAAAAAAGAGGCTACGATAATGTTTTTAACAAGCGGTGTCCCAACAAAGGATTGCCCCAAATTACCTGTTGCCGATACCCACGAAGCATTTCGCTGGATTACTGAAATGCAAAATCAAGATTTCACAGGAGCAATTCTGTTGGATGAAATGAAGGTTCCGGTTTATTATTGGGAGCGGCCTGAAAAGAGCAGAATGATTCCTACTGCTAGACCGCTTGGCAGAGCATTTGAAATACTTCGTGCATCCGCATAAAAACAAAATAAGCTTTTATGAGCATCTCATCAAACATGAGGTGCTTTTTTTATTTCCAACCAAATTCTCGTTTTTGTGTATAATGCACCCATGTCTTCTAAACCAGTTAAAAAAATGCCCAAGGCTCCCCATAAGCGCTCGGTCGGCTCATACATTATTTCTGCGCTTCTCGTCTTTGCGCTCCTCACTGCCGCATACTCATTTGTGAGCGGCTTTGGTACAGGGAAGCCGGAGACGGTGGGGCTCTCAGAAGTCGCGCGTCTGGTGAATGCAGGTGAAGTGAAGGCTATCTCGATCGACGGACAAGATCTCTCCATCACCAAGACCGACGAATCAGTGGTGAAGTCCAAAAAGGAAAGTGACGCCGCCCTCACCGAGACACTCGTCTCATACGGCGTGAAGCCTGACGTGCTCAGCAAGGTCGATATCAAGGTCGTATCGCAGTCCGGTCTTGGATTTTGGCTGCTCAATATCTTGCCGATCATTTTGCCGATCGGGCTCGTCATCTTTTTCTTTTGGATGATATCGCGACAGGCAAAGCAGGGCGGTATGCAGGCGTTTACGTTTGGACAGTCCAAGGCGCGCGTCACTGATCCTTCTGATGCAAACAACAAAGTGACGTTTAAGGACGTCGCTGGCGCGCGCGAGGCCAAAGAAGAGCTCAAGGAAATCGTCGACTTCCTCCGCAACCCCAAGAAGTTTCTCGACATAGGTGCGCGCATCCCCAAAGGGGTGCTCCTCACCGGAAGCCCAGGTACCGGAAAGACCTTGCTTGCACGAGCGGTTGCAGGAGAGGCAGGCGTGCCGTTCTTTCATCTCTCGGGAAGCGAGTTTGTCGAGATGTTTGTCGGAGTAGGGGCAAGTCGTGTGCGCGATTTATTTAAGATGGCAAAGCGCGCCTCTCCCGCAATAGTATTTATCGACGAGATCGATGCGGTCGGGCGAGTGCGCGGAGGGGGCTATGGCGGAGGCAACGACGAGCGCGAGCAGACCCTCAACCAGATCCTTGTAGAAATGGACGGCTTTGAGCCCAATGACAAGGTGATCGTGATGGCGGCAACCAACCGCTCTGACGTGCTTGATCCAGCCCTCCTGCGCCCCGGACGCTTTGATCGACGCGTCACCCTTGATCTGCCTGATCGGCGAGACCGCGAAGAAATACTCATGGTTCATTCAACCAAGAAACCATTTGGTGAAGATGTAAATCTCAAAGTGATCGCAGAGCGTACGCCAGGGTTTAGTGGAGCTGATCTCTTCTCCCTTATGAACGAAGGTGCGATCCTTGCCGCACGCGAAAATCGCAAGAAGATTTCACAATTTGACCTTATTCGTAGCATCGAAAAGGTCATGATCGGTCCTGAGCGCAAAAGTCATCTGCTCACCAAAAAGGAAAAGGAAGTGACCGCATATCACGAAGCCGCGCATGCGCTGGTTGCCTCAGTCCTTCCCGATGCGGACCCAGTGCACAAAGTCACGATCATTTCACGTGGCCGCGCACTTGGCTACACGATGAAGATCGCGCTCGAAGAACGCAAACTCAACACCAAGAAGGAGTATCTCGACGATATCGCCATGTCTCTGGCGGGCTATGTCGCAGAAGAAATGATCTTTGGGGACGTGAGTACGGGGCCGTCCAATGATCTGCAGGTTGCGACCAATCTTGCGCGTGCGATGGTGACACGATGGGGAATGAGCGAGGCAGTCGGACCGCTGGCACTGGAAAACGATGGGGGTCGGGCGATGTTTGGGCAGGGTGTCGAAGGCAAGGAGTATTCAGAAACAACCAGTGCGCTCATTGATGCAGAAGTAAAGCGCATCATGACAGAGGCAACTGAGCGCGCGAGAGTCGTGCTCACCGATCGTCGTGCAGTACTCGACGCAATCGCGCAGAAGCTCATCGAAGTCGAGACACTCGAGCAGCCAGAGTACGAGGCACTTATCTCGTCTCATGGCATCCCGCTCAAAAAGATCGAGAGTTAGTCTATGAAATCCTACATCGCGCTTGGAGTACTGGTAGTGGTCGGAGCAGTTGGGATGATTGCAATCCATCGTCCCGAAGCACGTGCGCCGATCACCCAAATCAAACAAGAAGTGGTAAGGCCTATCACTATCACGTTTGTCGGCGACATGATGCTCGATCGCGGCGTAAAGCGAAGTGTCGAAAAGAATATGAGTGGCGACTACGGCGCACTCTTTGCACATGCGGGCTATCTCGCAGATACTGATATCACCTTTGGCAATCTCGAAGGCACAGTGACCGATGAATTTAGCAAGCGCACGGGCAGCAGATTTTCATTCCGTATGGATCCCGCAGTATTACCCGCACTCAAAGCCGCAGGGTTTGATATTGTCTCCTTTGCCAACAATCACGTCGGGGATTATTCGATGAAAGGATTTACTAAGACAATCGAAAATCTTGCTGCACATAGTTTGCTCTATACCGGAGCGGGGGAGAATTATACCGATGCGACAACGCCGCGCGTCATCGAAGTGCGCGGTATGAAAATAGGTTTCCTGGGTGCGACTGATGTAGGACCTGAGTGGCTTGCGGCTACCGATACCAAGCCCGGCATTCTCCTTGCAAATGACCCCAAGCTTCCCGAGATCATTGCTGCTGCAAAGGCTCAGGTAGATGTGCTCGTCGTGTCATTCCACTGGGGCAACGAATACTCTCCAGCAACTGCTCGTCAGGAAAAGATTGCGCACTCTGTCATAGACGCAGGTGCAGACGTCGTCGTCGGACATCATCCGCATGTGATGGAAGAAGTAGAAGAATACAACAGTAAGCTTATTTACTACAGTCTCGGCAACTTCATCTTTGACCAATACTTCTCACCACATACCATGCGCGGCATGGTTGCGATGGTATCGATTGATCCACAGACCAAAGCTATCACACATGCAGAGCAGGTCAGTCCATTAAGTAAGCAATTTGTGCTGCAGTCGCTTGTGCCGTTTGATACTTCAATGCTTATTACAAAAACTTTTACACCATAAACAAATTATTCTTTGAACTCGAAAGTTTTTTCAGTAAACAATTTTTCTCTGATACTTTCAATGTCTTCTTTTTTGAATTCTCCAAGCTGGGCAGATTTCCCAGAAAAATAATATATTCCATCATCAAATACTACAGATCCACCTCCGTGTGCGAAAAACTTTTCACCTTTTTCCAATAGCTTGTTTACAAGGTGCATATGTAAATCATCCCGAGAAGTATAAATGTATTTTTCATTAGTCTCTTTATCTTCAGCGACAATAAATTTTTGCTGCACTCCTTCGGCTACATTAAAATACTCACGCAACTGATTCTTCCGTTGTTCAGGATTAGGGAGCGCCTCCATAGTTATCGAACTGCCTTGTCAGCAGCCACTTGTTCGAGTTCGCCTTCGAGGATCTCAAGGACTTCGTAGTGCCAATTGATGCCTTCTTCGCAGAGGATAAGCAGATCTGAGAGGTTGAGTGCTTGTGCCGCACCTTTGACTACATTCCAGTGAACGATTGCCGCTCCTTCAAAGAATCCTCCCCATTCAAAGAGTTCAGTCGCATTGTCCCACTGGTCGCCGACATAGAGGTCGCGCATCTTTTTTAATTTCTCTTCAGTCTTTTCGGCCTTTGCAAGAGTCGTGTCGATGACCCCTGCCTCAGTTGCCACCTTGATCACGGCTTCGCCATGAATGCGGTTCTTTTCTTCCATGTCCATGTACTTCTCCTCGCCAAGGGCCTCCATGAGTGCGCTCTTGCCGCGAGCAAGGGTGTCGTTGCCGACGTTGTTAAATGCCAATACCTCTCCCAATTTCTTTGCTACAAATTCATTCATACATAGAGTGTACCAAATAGGGACGGAAAGCGGAGTATATTGACAAAATATATAATAAGTGTAAAATCGTGACAAACAAAAACTTACAATCATGAATAAAACAATCGAACTCTTTTTGCCATTTGCCATGCCTGCGCTTTTCGTTATCAATGTAGTAGTGTGCACACATTTTTTGTATAAAAACCGAGCTGCTTGTGAAAAAGCTAATACATACGATACCCCTAAGATATCCTTTATTGCGGTTTTTGTAACACTGATCCTCACGACAAACGGTATTGTGCTTGTGGGTATATGGTTTAAGCCCGGTGCTGATGCATGGGGAGAAGTTCTCATATTTGCACTATTGAATTTTGTGGTATTTATAATATATTTATGTGCAATCAAAAGTATGAGAAAAAAGTACCAAGCAAAAAATCACAAAACTTCACCCACCGTTTTTTATTGAAGAAGTAACCCCCCGGAACACCACCGGGGTTTTCTTTTTGCCTAGTCTGTATATAATCGTTAGTACTGATTTGAGGGAGTATAGCTCAGTCGGTAGAGCGCCGAGCTTATACCTCGGTGGTCGATGGTTCGAGTCCATCTACTCCCACCCGTTATTCCAAATGAATATTCTGAAACGCTTGTACGCGAGCCAGCAGGAGCGGGTGAGCGGCAAGTGCCTCATCTTGTGCGATCAAGGCTTTGGCGCTCTCTCGCGCCGCTTCGACGAGTTTGGGGTTGCGAAGCGCTTCCATACCAATATCACTGATGCCGGACTGCTTGAGGCCGGTGAGCTCTCCCATGCCGCGCATCTGCAGATCGTACTCGGCAAGTTCAAACCCGCTCGAAGCCTTTACAAAGTGGGTGAGGCGTTCGGCCGTGCGATCTGATTTGGATTCGGTAAAGAGATAGCAATACGGCTGATGAGAGCTTCGCATCACGCGTCCGCGCAGCTGGTGGAGCTGCGAGAGCCCAAAGCGCTCGGCGCCTTCGATGATCATGAGAGTTGCATTGGGGACGTTGACACCGACTTCGACCACTGACGTTGCGACGAGGATATCTATCTCGTGCGCCTTAAACGAGAGCATCACCTTGTCTTTCTCGGCTGGTGTCATTTTGCTATGGAGTGTGCCGATCGAGTACTCAGGAAAGATATCTTTTTGCAAACGCTTCGCTTCTTCGGTCACTGATTTGGCTTGTATAACTTTTTCTTTGGTTGGGTCCGGGTCATCTATTCTGGGACAAATGACATACAGCTGTCTTCCTTCCTTCAATTCTTTTTTTATTTCTTCATACATTGCATCGCGTTTGTTCATTTGCACCACACGGGTCTCTGGCCATTTGCGTCCAGCAGGAAGCTCGTCGAGCACGGAGAGATCGAGGTCACCGTAGATTGTGAGCGCGAGCGTGCGCGGGATGGGAGTTGCCGTCATGGAGAGCAGGTGGGGGAAGTGCGCGTCTTTCTTGGCCAAACCTTTGCGCTGCGAGAGCCCAAAGCGGTGCTGTTCGTCGATAATGGCAAGGGCGAGGTGTTTGAACTCGAGTGACTTTTGGATAAGCGCGTGCGTGCCGATGACGATCGGGATCTCGCCGTTTGCAATCCATTTCTTGAGCTGGGGCTTCGAAATACTCGTCCATGGTGTGCGGCTCGATGCAACTTTGGTGGGGAACTTGCGCGCGCCGCTTCCGGTGATGAGCGCGATCGAGATACCAGAGCCTCCAAAGAATTCGATGAAGCTTTCGAAATGTTGTGTCGCAAGGATCTCAGTCGGTGCCATATATGCAACCTGCAAATTACCAAAACTTTGAGGCTTGCCCCGCAAAGCTCCCGGCAGAGGAGTGGCGTGGGGGCGATTCATCACCGTCGCATATGCTGCAACTGCTGCCACCGCAGTCTTGCCACTTCCGACATCTCCTTCGAGCAGGCGCGACATCGGGATGTCTTGTTCGAGATCGTGGAGAATAGATTTCAAGGACGATTGCTGTGCGCCCGTCATAGCAAACGGGAAGCGCTTGGTAAACCACTGGAGGTCGACAGTCGTTGTGTCGATACTGTATGCCTGCTTGTGTTTGATCTCCGCGCGTTCCTTTTGGCGAGCGAGATTGATGGTGAGGATCTCGTCAAAGGCAAATCGCTTGCGCGCCTTGGTCGCGTCGTCTTTGGATTTGGGAGAGTGAATGTATATAAATGCGCTTTTGAGGGCAGGAAGTGAGTACTGTTTGAGAAGTTGTGAAGGAATATGATCAGGTATGTCCTTGAGCTCTGCAAGTGCGCGCATGACCGCATGGTGCAGCCACTCGCTCGAGACGCCCTTGGTCTCGGGGTAGATGGGGATGAGCGCGCCGCCCGTTTCTTGTGTACTTCCAAAGAGTGAGTCATGGCTGTCGATCGGAAGCGCCTTCTCTTCTCTGATGCTCGGATTTTGCATCGATGCTTTGTCTTGGTACATGCTCACTTTGCCGGTGAGCTCGACGATGTCTCCGACATGGAGCATGTTGGAGAGATACGGCTGATTGAACCACACGACGCGCATAGAGCCCGATACGTCTTCGACGACTCCTTCGGTCATGGCTATCTTGCTCTTCCAACCCTTCTTTGCCGTAAGCTTCGTAATGCGTGCGCGGATCGTCGCTTCTTCTCCTTCGCGAAGTGCTGCAATAGATGCATAGATCGATGAGTCCGCGTAGCGAGTGGGTAGGTGATACAAGAGATCACTGATCGTATGAATGCCGAGCTTTTTGAGCCCGCTTGCAACAGTCTCTCGGAGACGGATGAGGCTAGAGACGGGAGAAGAGAGCGTGAGCATGGCTTGAGTGTAACATTCTCGGGTGTATACAAACTATGCAAAAATACAAAACACCCTTTCGAGATGAAAGGGTGTTTTGTGGCGTGGATTACGCGCGGCGACCGAAGCCTCCACCGTGACCACCACGATTGCCAGCGCCTTCTTCCTTTGGTCGAGCGAGGTCGACAAAGATAGTGCGGCCGTCGAGTTCGCTCTGGTTGAGCTTCTCAACTGCTGCGCGAGCTTCTTCTTCGCTAGAAAACTCTACGAAGCCAAAGCCCTTGCTCTTGCCAGTCATCTTGTCCATCAAGACATCTGCCTTGGTGACGGTACCAACTGTAGAGAAGTGTGCTGCCAATGTGTCGTTGGTTGTGCCCCATGAGAGACTTCCAACGAAAACTTTATTATTCATGAAAACTATTTCAAATTACTAGTATCGTGCAACGCGCCCGTTCGAGAGGAGACATTACAACGGATACCACTATACCACGTCCGGTCGCCAATAGCTACTGTGCCGGCGTATGGTCCTTGGGGAGGAAGTAAAAGAGGGCAGGGATCGCAAGGAGGAAGTAGCAGATCCAGACTGAATAAAAGGCAAGAATGACTGCTAGCAGATAGAAGACCGGACCCACCAGGCTGCGCCCCATCTTGATACGGCTCTCGCCAATGTCGCGATGGATGAAGTATCGAAGCGCGCTAAAGGCAACGGATGCTCCGAAAAATATCCCCGAGTAGGTCAGCATGGCAAGTGGGTGAAAGGGGTTGCTGCTCATGGCATGAGTCGCAAAGGGTATAAGCGTGAGGAAGAGCAAAAACAGCACGTTGAGCCAGAGGATCCGGCGATGCTTTACCACTTCAAACATCTGCGTGAGCTGGTGGTGGTTGACCCAAAAGATGGCGATCGTTACAAAAGAGAGGACAAAGGTCACGATGGTCGGCAGGAGTACTGCAATCTCGTGGATCCCGCCTGCGACTGTCGCTGAGGTAAGTGTCGGGACCTTCAGCTCAATGGCAAGGAGGGTGATCGCGATGGCAAATACTCCGTCGGAGAACTGTTCGAAGCGGCTCTTGATGGTGGGGTGCATAGGGGAAGTATAC
>CAYYXE010000017.1:0-6397 GCA_964475655.1 uncultured Candidatus Saccharibacteria bacterium
TATGGAAATATACTATGAATCTAGAAAAGCCGGATTTTACTATTCCTTTTGATAATGTGACTATTTTTGAATATGCGGGCGATAGGGAGTGGAAGATCTTGGAATCATTTGCTTTACATTCCTAGAATGTAGTGTGATATACTGGTCCCGTAATGAAAACATACGTGTTTCTAGGACTTCTTTTGATATTGGTGCCAGGGGCGACGTTTGCAGCAACCCCTGCATTTCCTGCGGTATCTGCAAAAGGTATTGCAATCTATGGCTGGAAAAAGGATGGGGCGATGTTTCCGATCTATGTCAAAAACGAGCACTATGTGTATCCGATCGCAAGCCTCACCAAGCTCATCACGGCAAAGGTAGTCGAAGAGCTCTACAAGCCTGATACTATTTTCACCATTTCCAAAGCGGCAGCTGCGACAGAGGGTACACTTCCTGGTATTGTGCCAGGCGCGCAATTTGTGCGCGATGACCTGCTGAAGGCGCTCCTCGTGAGCTCAAGCAACGATGCGGCGGTCGCGTTTATGGAAACTGTCGGCAAGACCACCTTCCTCCAAAAGATGAACAGCATCCTCAGTCTCAACAACTACACGACCACACTCTTCTCAAACCCTTCAGGCCTTGATCCAGCCAAAAAGCTCGGCATCAAACCCAACCGCATGACTCCCTACAAGCTCACCATACTCCTCAACGACATCTACAAGCACGACCCACTCCTGCGTGACATCATGGCCGAAGACACGGCGCAAATCACTGACCTGCGCACCAACACTCCCGTTACTCTCAAACAAACCAATGCACTCTACCGCGATGAGATGTACAAAGACAAGGTGATTATGAGCAAGACCGGCCTCACCAACCTCGCCGGTCAAAACCTCGCCTTCGTAACTCCGAGTCCGACTGATGACTACGAGTACTACACAGTGGTATTTCTCGGATCCAAGAGCCGCACGACTGATTCCAAAAAGATCCTCGACTGGCTCGACCAAAGCACACAACAACTTGGGGGATAATTGACAATATATAGAAAGGATGCTACTATAGCTCATTACTCATTTTGTGTTATCGACTTAGTTACGAGGGTCAGGATGACACAGTAATTAAGAAATATAACAAAAATGGAAACTACACACTCGCGTCCTCGGGGACGCTCTACAAACGTTCGCTCAAAGCCTACTCGAAGCAGCGGCTATGCTGGCGGCATCATTACCTCTATCGGCTCTACTCGTGCCGAAGACGGCTACGGACGACGCCCATCTCGGGGCGGATCTTCTTCACGCGGGAGCTCATCACGACCTTCGTTTGGAGGACGCGGGGGAGGATACGGTGGCAACAGAGGCGGCTTTGGTGGACAAAGTCGTGGCGGTGCACGTGGCGGCAGGCGCGGCCCAAAGGCGGATTTCATCGACGAGTCGCGATTTATTAACCGTGCCCCAGAACACACCGAAGAAGAGGTATATGTTGCAAAACATACCTTTAGTGATTTCAACATTCACGAAAGTCTTGCAAAAAACCTTGCCCGTAAAAATTTTGTAACTCCTTCTCCAATCCAAGACCAGGCAATTCCGGTCGCTTTAGAAGGCAAAGATGTCATCGGTATTGCCGCAACAGGTACAGGTAAGACTGCTGCGTTTTTGATTCCAATCATCAATAAATTTGTAGAGGACCGCATGCACCAAGCACTTGTGCTTGCACCGACTCGTGAGCTTGCACAGCAGATCGAAGAAGAATTTCGTGCATTTACCTTTGGCATGCGACTCTTTAGTGTCTCTACGGTAGGCGGCCTTCCGATCAATCGCCAGATCAAGGAGATCGACATGGGCGTGCACATCGTGATCGGTACGCCAGGACGCGTGAAGGATCTCATTGAACGTGGCAAACTCGACATTAGTAATTTTAATACCGTAGTACTCGATGAAGCCGATCGCATGCTCGATATGGGATTTATCGACGATATGCGCGAGATCCTCGGCAAGATGCCCGCAGGTAAACAGGGAATGTTTTTCTCAGCGACGTTTTCTCCTGATATCAAGAAGCTTTGTGGCGACTTTCTCAAAGATCCAGTAACCATATCACTAAAGACACGTGACACATCATCAAGTGTAGACCAAGATGTCGTGCGTGTGGGTCGCGAAGACAAGCTCGACATCCTCTCAAACATCCTCGCAAAGCCAGAAGTCACCAAGGCGATCATATTCCGCGAGACCAAGCGTCATACTGATGAGCTCGCGCGGCATTTGCGAGCACGGGGACTCAAGGTCTCAGCGCTTCACGGCGACATGCGCGTACGTGAGCGCAACCGTGCAGTCGACTCTCTCAAGAAAGGTCTCATCCAAGCGATCATCGCAACCGACGTTGCGGCCCGGGGTATCGACATCGCCGACGTCTCACACGTCATCAACTACGACACACCCTCTACCTACGACACCTACATCCACCGCATCGGCCGTACTGGCCGCGGTACCAAAAAGGGGACGGCGCTTACGTTTGTCCGGTAATTGAAAAAATACATTTTTGTGATATCGTAAATGGGCATTCTCTATAGGGGTGTCCATTTCCATCACAGCCAGGACGTTGGCTTGGAAGCAGCCATTCGTTTAAAGAGTACGTAACAGTTCACTGGTCAGGAAATGGTTTGTTCATTGTTTGTGTTTTTATTAAGTGTGTCGCCTGCGATTTGGCGGCACACTTCTACTGCCGTTATAGCTCAGCTGGTAGAGCACTCCATTGGTAATGGGGAGGTCATCGGTTCAAACCCGATTAACGGCTCAAGTGTTCGATAATCGTTCGCTTTATTAGATTTTAAATACTTTTATGCAAATCAGAAACATCGCCATCATCGCGCACGTGGACCATGGCAAGACCACACTTACGGACAAAATGCTCGCATTTTGTGGAGTAGAACTCGCGGGTGCATCTATGGACTCCAATCAGCTCGAGCAAGAACGCGGGATCACGATCTATGCCAAGAACACCGCAGTGATGTACGAAGGTACCAAGATCAACATCGTTGATACGCCAGGTCACGCGGACTTTGGATCGGAAGTTGAGCGCGTGCTTCGCTCGATCGACTCAGTGCTCCTGATTGTGGATGCACAAGAGGGTCCAATGCCGCAAACTCGGTTCGTTTTGAAAAAGTCACTTGAGCTTGGGTTGAAGCCGATCGTCGTCATCAACAAAATCGACAAGCCGGGAAGTGATTGTGCTGCAACGCACGATGCAGTATTTGAACTTTTTATGGAGCTTGGTGCGACTGATGAGCAGCTTGACTTCACCACCGTGTATGCGATCGGTCGCGAAGGAGTCGCAATGCGCGCAGAAACTGACGAGCGCAAAGATTTGAAGCCTTTGTTTGATGTGATCCTCGAAAAGGTGCCTGTTGCACTCAACGATACAACCAAACAGTTTCGTATGCAGGCATTCAACCTCGCGTACGACAACTTCCTCGGACGTCTTGCTGCAGGTCGCGTATACGAAGGTGTGGCAAAGATGGGCGACACGGTGTATGTAAAGACCCACGGTGGCGACACACGCAGTGCAAAGATCACCAAGCTCTTCACCTTTATGGGTATGAAGCGCGAAGAGGTAGCGGAAGCAGTGGCAGGTGACATCGTCATGCTTGCTGGTATCCCCGACATTTTCATTGGCGAAACTATTTCCACAAACAAAGATGCAGATCTTCTTCCTGCGATCACCATCGACGAGCCGACCATCGTGCTTGATTTCCTGGTCAACAACTCACCCTTTGCCGGCAAGGAAGGGAAGTTTGTGACCTCTCGCCAGATTCGCGAGCGACTTGAGCGCGAGCTTGAAGTAAACGTCGGACTCAAAGTCGACTTCTCCCCAGATGAGAACCGCACCGTCGAAGGCTTCAAGGTATTTGGCCGCGGCGAAATGCACATTGCCGTCCTCCTTGAGACCATGCGACGTGAAGGATTTGAAATGCAGGTGTCCCAGCCACAGGTGATCATCAAGGACATCGATGGCATAAAGAGCGAGCCGTTCGAAGAAGTCACCATCGATGCACCCGCAGAATACCAGGGAGTCGTCATCGAAAAGCTCGGCATGCGCGGCTTTATCATGGGCGACATGAATCTCAAAAACAACACCGTGCGCATGGTATTTACTGGCCCTACTCGCGGCCTCCTTGGCTATCGCAATCAGTTCCTCGTCGACACACGCGGAGAGGGTATCATGAGCGCGCGGGTGCTTGGCTTCAGGTCCTATGCAGGCGAGATCACTCGCCGCCAGGTGGGAAGTATGATCAGTATGGAAAGTGGCAAGGCGCTTGCATTTGCACTCTGGGGACTGCAGGATCGCGGTACGCTCTATATCGGACCGACGACTGAAGTGTACGAAGGCATGGTGATTGGGAACACCAGTAAAGGTGAAGAAATGACCGTAAACCCCACCAAAGGCAAGCAGCTCACCAACATGCGCGCATCAGGAAGCGATGAAGCAGTTACACTTGTCCCAGCATGGACACTCTCGATCGAACGCGGACTTGAAGTCATGCAAGACGATGAATTCCTGGAAGTCACGCCGCAATCAGTGCGTCTGCGCAAGCAATTCCTCAATGACACTGAGCGAGCAAAAGCTAGACGACCGAAGAATCAGTAAAGAAAAAGCCCCTCAACTAGGAGGGGAGTTCTTTTTTCTTCTCTTATAGTCCTGAAAAAGAATATAGATTAATCCAGTCAGGGGCAAAATAAAATTTTCGAAAAAGTCCGTCGGATTTTTCATAAGTGCTTTTTTCTGAACCTTATACCTTTAGTTGGGAAAAGTCAAAAATAAAGGAGACGTTATACAACATCTCCTTTTCTTGTGTGTAATGCAATGATTTCTAAGAAAAAATCTATTTGATCCTTAACAGTACCATAGCTCTCTAAAAGAAGTCTAAGTTTTTTGGTAGTAAGTCCCAATGCTTCACTCTCTTTTTGAATTGCTACAAACGACTCAATCAAGGTCATTCTATTGGGTATCACAATCGTAGTCAGGTACTGGGCATCGTCAACGTCGTATCTGATACCTTCTTTACATCTCTTTAGGAAAATTTTGAAATCGTGTAGTTTGGCACGCTGTTCTTTGTTGAGAGAATTAAAGAGTAGGACTGCAATGAGTTTTCTTAGTAATCGATACATAAGCCATATGCGTAGTACCAATAAAATAATATTAAATAGTGTCATAAAAAGATTTTTATTGATTATATATCATATTAGACATTTTGTCAAATTATGCTAGTATAACTCTATGAACGAAAAGCGGCTCAAAGAATTTTGGAATAAGGAGTACAAGGATCCGGGGATGTTTGCGCTCTCGGATGAAGTCTCGGCAGACTTGGTCAAATGCGTACGCTGGATGATGAAGGAGTATGGCAAGGATGTGCTGCGTCCTGATACGACAGTCCTTGATGCAGGCTGCGGTAATGGGCGCAATTTGCTGTGGCTCAACGAGACATTTAGAGTCGGTGGTGTGGGTTATGACATCTCTGATGAAGCGATCGCGCAGGCGCAAAAAAATGCTGGTAAGCAGCAGTGGGGAAACAAGCTCGTATTCAAAGTTCGTTCACTTGATCAGCTTGTGGACCTTCCGGACGAAAGTGTCGATCTCGTGATCGATGCGATGTCTTCACACTTTTTGCGCAATGTAGAACGCGAACGATTTATCAAAGAAGTCGCACGTGTGCTCAAACCGCAAGGAGTATTATTCTTTAAGTCATTTTATGCAGAGCGTGATAGTCATACCAAAGAGCTCCTTGAGAAGCATAGTGCAGGGGAGGAGAATGCGTACATCCACCCCAAGCTCAAAGTGTATGAATATGTATGGACCGACAAAGCACTCGAAGAGTCATTTGATACAGACTTCATACTTATGAAAAAGGAGCTCTCGGGCAAGCATCACATCAAAGGCAAGCCCGCGAAGCGACGAAGCGTCGTGTGTTATTTTGAGAAAAAGTAAACACCACTTCCATACATTGAAAGTGGCGGTCTGTTACTTTTTGTTATACGCTATCATTTTTTTCTTTACGTATATCCTCATACATATTTCAGATAAGGGAATGTATTCTTTTAGTAACGATTTGAAAAGTGCGTTACCTATGATCTTGTCTTTGTAGGTTTCAGCATTACGAGCCGTCGCTATCAAAAATCCCCATTCCTTTTTGTTGATTACCTTATGAGAGAATTGTATGAGATACCGTGTGATTCTCTTTTTCATACAAAATCATTTAAAATCACATTACATGTTTAATATAGATCCGTCAAGCATCTCTTCAAAAACTCTTAAAATAAGGTAGAATGAAGCGTATTGCCTGTCTGCGCAGGTAGGCCACCTTAGCTCAGTCGGTAGAGCGACCCCTTCGTAAGGGGTAGGCCCCCAGTTCGATCCTGGGAGGTGGCTC
>CAYYXE010000018.1:0-6310 GCA_964475655.1 uncultured Candidatus Saccharibacteria bacterium
CGGTCTTTGTATTTGCCAAACGTAAACGTACGGAAGGCGATAGGCTCTCGTGTGATGCGCATCATTTCTGTGAGTACTTCTTCGTCATTCATGTTCCAGAGCGCTTTGCCTTGTTCGAGTTCGTAGAGGAAGAGCTGCTCGAGGACGAGCACATCGCCCCAGGCATCGTGAGCAGGGACATCGAGATCCATCTCAAGTGCATAGCGCAGATACTGGAGTTTGTGCATCGGAAATTTACCTTCTTCATCAAGGATGCGGATCACCTTGAACGTACAAATAGTATTTGCGGGCACTATCCCATCATTTTTCAAAATTTGCACATCAAAGGCTGCGTTGTGGGCAATGAAGAGATTGTTGGGATCCTCAAAGAGCTCCTTGATCTTTTTGTATTCGGGAGATTTGTCGAAATAGGGGCGATCGGCCACAGCCTTGTTGGTGATCCCATGCACCATGGTGCTTTCGATAGGGATCGGGACGACGGGCTTAAACGTCGCATTGATCACGGGCTCATCCACGCCAAGCTCCTTGATCGCAAGTTGGCAGAGGTAATCTTTGCCAGTATTGCCGGTAGTTTCGGTATCAAAAAAGTAGATCTTCATGAGGGAAGTATAGCAAATAAAAAATCCGCCGGAGTGATCCGACGGATGTTACTTTTTAGTTCAATTTTCAATTAAGTGGTGACCATACCAACATGTTGTCAGGTACCTTGGTAAGGAAAGATTTGTTTAATTTTTCAAAACCAGTCTTCATATCTTCGCAGGTAATAGATTGATATACACGCATATCATGGGCATCCAGGCTGCGTAGTGTGTATTGCTGAATAAGGGCAGACAATTCTATTTCTTTCGCACCCCAGTTATTTCTGGTTGCTGTGAATAGGCCGAGCTTTTCCAACATGCAGGCAAGTTGTTTGGGATGTGTCCCCACTGCTATATAGTCCACCAGTCTTGTTGAAGCTATACGGGCCATACGTTCTTTATCAGAATGTTTGGCGAGCACTTCAATGGTCACTTCGTTGAATTTGCATTCATTGATTTGCCATTCAACGTTTTGATCAACGGCTTTTTGACGACTTCTTTCATCGCGTTTTGCGATAATAGGGTTAACAATCCATTTCATTACTGCAGTTATTGCTGCTGCAAATAAGATGATACCTAATACAGGAGACATAGTTGTAAGTTTTAAATTTTAAAATAATTATTCTGAGTACATTATATCACTTATAATATAAAATGTCAAGTCAGTATAAAGTCCTTAAAATAAAGCTTTTTCTGTTATACTCAACCCATGATTTCCACAGACATTCGAGAGAGACTCAAGGACGCGATGCGAAGCAAGGACCAGGTGGCGCTTGACACGTATCGAGGGATCATTTCTGCATTTACCAACGAACTCGTCGCAGCTGGCAAGACTCCACAAGATGAAGTCACCGATGACATTGCACTCGCAGTCATCAAAAAGACGATCAAACAACGCAAAGATGCGATACAGCAGTTTGAAGCAGCAGGGCGCAATGATCTTGCAGAAGGTGACAAGGCACAGCTCGCACTTCTCGAAGGCTTTATGCCGGCGCAGATGAGCGAAGAAGAGATCAAAGCTATCGCTCTCAAAAAGAAAGAAGAACTCGGTATGGCAGATAAGAGCAAGCTCGGCATACTCGTCGGTGCAGTCATGAAAGAAACTGGAGGCAATGCCGATGGGCAGGTCGTCAAAAAGATCGTCGAAGATTTGTTTAATTAATTTGTTCTGTACTATACTTATCCTATGATTTTGCTTCGCTGGTTCATCACAACACTCGCCGTCTTTGCACTCCCATACTTTGTGGCGGGGATCTCGATCAACTCTATAGTCACTGCGCTCATTGTCGCGGCATGTCTCGTCTTTATCAATATGGTAGTGAAGCCGATCGTGACGCTGCTCACGCTCCCGATCAATATCCTCACGCTTGGGCTCTTTTCGCTCGTCCTCAACGGACTCTTCTTTTGGATTGTGGCGCAGATCATTTCAGGATTTAGCGTGGCTTCATTTAGCGCAGCAGTGATCGGCGCACTCGTCATCTCTATTATCAACTGGATTGTAGGGCATTTTGTAGAGGAGTAGAGTATGGAAGCATTTCAGAAAGAATTTTTTGCGCTTGTCGAGAAAGCCGAGCATATTGTCATAACTGCGCACCTCTCGCCAGATGATGATTCGATCGGGTCAGTCATGGCGATGCATGAAATTTTGAGTACTAAATATCCAACGAAGGATATACGCATTCTCTACGGAGGTGAATCATCTCATCGACACAGTATTTTTACTAATTACAAAAACATCATCTTTGTACCTGATATCGCAGACCACCTACGTGATACGGATCTACTTGTCATGCTTGATGTCAATAACTATGCTCGAGTTTCGAAGCAACCAGAAAAGATTCGTTCCATTGCAAATCGGGTCATCATTGACCATCACGCAACTCCTCCAGATGAGTCAACACTTTCAGTTATTGCTACCAATTACTCTTCTAATTCAGAATTAATTTATCGCGCACTTCTTGATGATGAAGGTTTGCTTACCCCAACACTTGCCGAATCACTACTCTTGGGTATTGTGGGCGATACCGGTAATTTCGCATTCGTAAATCCAGGACAGACTGGCGTATTAAGTCTTGGCGCAATCCTTATAGAAAAAATTGGTATGTCCATAGATAAGTTTCGATCCCGATATGGGGGCATTCCCAAGAAAATTATTCCGTTATTGAAAACTCTTGCACAATATACTGAGTATGCAACCGTCGAGGGGTGGCCAAGTGTGCAGTATACGTATCTTGATATTGCCGATGTAAAGCACGATGAGTATTCCGAAGAAGACATAAGTGCAGCTGCACATATTTATATAGGACAATACCTGACGAAAATAGAAGGACAACCGTGGGGGTTCATTATTACGCCTCGTGCAGATGGAAGCGGTAAGCTACATGCGAGATCACTTCCTGGAAGTGTGAATGTGAGAGATCTGTGCCAGCGAATGGCATCAGGTGGAGGTCATGACCGTGCGTCGGGCGGGACTATAGCTGCAAACGGCAAACCATTTGATGGTAAAGAATTTGTACAAATAGTTTTGGATTGGATGAAGCAAAATAAGCCCGTTATCGGCTAAGTGTGGTATAACCATAGTCTATATGGCATTTCTCGATGAGATCACAATACAGGTAAAGGCGGGCAAGGGTGGCGACGGCGTTGTGCGCTGGCGGCAGGATAAGTTTATCCCCAAGGGCGGACCTGCGGGTGGCGACGGTGGACGCGGCGGCAATGTGTACATTCGCGCGATCAGATCACTTCGCGTGCTCGATACCTATCGCGGCAAGAAAGAATACGCGGCCGAGGATGGCGAAGCGGGCGGCAGCCGGCAGCTCAAGGGTGCAAACGGCAAGGACTTGTACCTCGAGTTCCCCATTGGCTCCACCGTCACCAACAAGACGACTGGTCTCGTCTACGAACTCACGCGCGAAGGGCAGGAGATTCAGATTTTAAAAGGCGGTGGAGGTGGCTACGGCAATGAACACTTCAAAGGCTCGACCAACCAATCTCCCCAAGAGTCAACTCAGGGCAAGCCGGGCGAAGAAGCCGAGCTCTACATCGAAGTGTCACTCATTGCCGATGTCGGACTTGTGGGATTCCCCAATGCCGGGAAGTCGAGCCTCCTCAATGCACTCACCAATGCCACCGCCAAAGTGGGCGACTATCCGTTTACGACGATCGACCCCAACCTCGGTGACCTCTATGGCTATGTGATCGCAGATATCCCAGGGCTCATCGAAGGCGCAAGTGATGGCAAGGGTCTCGGCGACAAATTCCTCCGGCATATCGCAAAGACGAAGGTGCTCGTACACCTTGTATCATTTGAAAATGGCATGAACATGATGAAAGCATACGAGACGATCCGCGAAGAGCTTACCAAATACGGACACGGGCTCGATGAAAAAGAAGAGATCATTTTGCTCACCAAGACTGATACGGCTGACGAAAGTGTAGTCTCCAAAGAAATTAAGAAATTTTCCGCCCTAGGCGGATCCGCCTCTGGCGGAGAAAAGAAAAAGGTCTTTGCCGTGACACTCTTTGACGAAGGGGGAGTGAAGGAGTTTAAGGATGAGTTGGTGAAGTTTCTCAAGAAATAAAAATGACAAACCCCCGACAACATCGGGGGCAGTTTTGTTTTGGCTAGATACTTTTTTGTGAGAACGGAATTGCAAAGCCGGTAAATCCCCGGAACATACCGTAGATCTGTGCAGTGGCCTTTTTGTGAATAGAATTGAAATAAGGTGTCTTATCAGGGACATCTTTCTTACTAGCAACGATAAGGTTTGCAAATCTACTGCTATAGGCAGGAAATGGCTTTTGGGGGACTTCTCTGTTTCTCATAAAAATTTAAAAGGTTTTTAAAAGTGATAGAATCAATGATTTTTCTTTACTATACTACACCCGCAATTTTAGTCAAATAAAAAACCGGTTACAAATGTAACCGGCTTGCTTTTTGTAGATAGCTACACAGTAATTGCTTCATCCCGCAAAAAGGAAATAGCTTCGGGTAGCAATGCTTCAACTTCCGCTTTTAATGGTTCAACATCTTCGTATCCACCAAATTCAGCGAGCTTTGTTGCTGTTGCTGTAACAATATCTTCTTTTTTACCCCTAAGCTTTTCTTTGCGCTCAGTATCAGGCATTTCAGTGTTCATTCTGCAGTACATGTTCTTGTACTGCATAGCCCATAACCGAATTAGAGTATTTGTCTCCTCAGAATCAAACACTTCAGTGTTAGTAGTAAGTTCAAATAAACTGCTCAACGCTTTGGATACACCAGCACCTTCAACAAGACCTTTGTTTGACCCAAGTAGGGGGCCAAATAATTGTGATGTATTTGCAACCATTGCCGCATGTTTCTTCCTTGCCTCATTCACCATCGCTTCCAAGCCGCCTTTTTCAACTGTTACACCATAGAGCACAATCAAAAGTTGCATAATGGTGCGGCGCTTTGTCATATCTGTGACAGGGGAAGCTATTTTTTTAGACACTTCCATTTTTGTTGCAGCCGTCTGTTGTGGGATTATTTCTTCCGCACCTTCGTTTTCTTTCTGTTTAATGAAATTCATCAATACCTCTTTCTCCCCGCTTCTTAGTGAGGAGTTTAATCCTTTTAGAAATTTTTCTAAAAGAGGTTTAATACTGCCTGGCATTAGAGCAGCATATTTTGTAATAAGCTCACGTTCATCGTCGCTCAATTCGCTTCCAAGAAATAATTTTCTTTCGTTGAAGTTTTCCGTGTAATCTTCAATAAACTTTTTGGGTGTTAATGTTTCTGTCGACTTCATACTTATTCAGTTTTAAATGTTTTGAAAAATATTATTTTGTTTGATATTACATATATATAGATAAATGTCAATCCCTAGACGATATATGCTATACTGGGTTCTTATGAAGACGTACTATCCCGTTATAGGCCTTGAAATACATGCAGAATTGGCGACTGCGTCCAAAATGTTTTGTGGATGCCGCAACAATCCAGATGAAGATCGGCCAAATGTCAATATTTGTCCAGTGTGTATGGCGCATCCGGGGACATTGCCGGTGGCCAACAAGGAAGCGATCAAAAAGGTGATCCAGGTCGGGCTTGCACTCGGTTCAGAGATCGCAGACTTCTCCGAATTTGACCGCAAAAACTACTTTTATCCAGATATCCCAAAGGGGTACCAGATCTCGCAATACAAATATCCGATTGTGTCAGGCGGGCAGCTCAACGGTATCGACATCACGCGCATTCACCTCGAAGAAGACACGGGGCTCTCCAAGCACGACCGCGGCGACTTCACGCTCGTCGACTACAACCGCGCCGGCGTGCCGCTCATGGAGCTCGTGACTGAACCAGTGATTCATAGTGCAAAAGATGCGGCAGACTTTGCACGCGAGCTTCAGCTCCTCCTGCGTACACTCGGCGTATCAGAAGCAAATCTCGAGAAGGGTGAAATGCGCGTTGAGCCCAACATCTCGCTCAGCGATGATCCCAATAAGTTTGGCACCAAAGTAGAAGTCAAAAACCTCAACTCATTCAAATCTGTCGAAAAGGCGATCGAGTACGAGCTCGCGCGCATGCAGGCACTCTACGAAGCAGGACGACAGGATGAAATCGTCCAAGAGACACGCGGATGGGATGAGAACAAACAATCTACGTTCTCACAGCGTTCCAAAGAAAACGCCAATGACTATCGCTATTTCCCAGACCCCGATCTGCCCAAGATGAAGCTCCATAGTGCGTTTGATATAGAAGCGATGAA
>CAYYXE010000019.1:0-5700 GCA_964475655.1 uncultured Candidatus Saccharibacteria bacterium
CTAGCCTACGCTGACGCAGCACGCATCTGAAAAAAGTGATTGTCAATCAGGGTCGTGGTACCAAGCGCCCCAAGACGCTCTGGGGCAAGGTCACCCGCGGTCGCAAGACTCGTACTCCCAAGAAGTACTCAAACAAAGTTCTTTACATCGAACCGGTTTCCGCCGGTTCTTTATTTTGACAAAAATGAATGGTGGGGTAGTATAGAGAAAATTTTTAAAACTATGAAACATACCAAAAATACGACACGACCTTTTCCAAAACGGATAGACCGTATCACGAGTGAAATTATTGATATGGTGTATACCGAAGAAGGCGAAGACTGGGGACAGTGCATTGCCGCACTTTGTCTTGAAGCTTCAAAAGATGATTTGCTTGAATTGTTTATACAGCTTAGAAAGGATAACAATGTTGGTCTAACGGTTGAACTTGCCCACATCCTTTGCTCAGAGACACGATTGTGTAGAACGAAAAAGTTTACGATCAAAAGTCATAGCCCGGGAAGTTTTTCACTTTTTCGATCAGAGGTCTTTCTGAGAACATTTGAATGGGTAGAACCTTTCTTCTTTTCAAGGGAAGAATACCTGCCAAAACCAAGGTGTAATGCCGATATCTGGGATATTCTTGAACAGGTGTATCCTCCTTTTCCAGAAGTTACTCATCTTCTTGAAGGCACTGCTGAATGTATTGAATAAACTATGCCCCCAAACATTGGGGGCATTTGGTATACTTGTGATATGGAACACCTCTCAGAAAAGAAACGATTTTCGATTATTGCGCGGGCAAAGAGCATCAAGCATGCGGTCAGGGGAGTGAGCATTATATTTCGGACCCAGCACAATGCGTGGGTGCATGCAGTCGTAGGGGTAGTAGTAGTGGTACTCGGCTTTGTGCTCCGTATCAGCCATCTCGAATGGGGACTGATTATTCTCGCCATTACCTCAGTAGTGGCCGCAGGAGCAGTGCTTTTGACAGCAGTCGGTGCGATTTTTGTAGGAATTCTCGTATTTCTTCCCAAGGCGGTACGTCTCTGGAATTAGCGATTTGACTTTGTCGCCCAATTTGCTACTATAGGGACCAGCTCAACTCGAGAGCTTCTTTTTTTCTCACATGACACGATCACTTGCAAAAGGTCCTTATATCGATGCTAAGCTCCTCAAGAAAATTGAGGGCAAGCAGCCCCTCTCAGCTGGGGTTATTAAGACATGGGCACGCGCAAGCCAAATCGCTCCAGAAATGGTAGGATTTACGTTCGGCGTTCACAACGGCAAGCAGCACATTGAAGTCCTCGTAACCGAAGACATGGTGGGGCACCGTTTGGGTGAATTTAGTCCAACCCGCAAGTTTACCCGACACGGCGGTAAGATGCAGAAGGAAATCGATCAAAAGAAGAAAGAAGCAGAAATCACTGCAGCCAAGGCAGCCAAGGCTACCACTGCTGACAAGAAGTAGTCGTACTGCCAATAACTATCTCAGGGAAATAATTTTAAATTAACCATGAAAGCAACACTCACCAACTACAAACAATCTCCCCGCAAGGTCCGCCTTGTGGCAAATGCCGTAAAAGGAAAGCGTCTTGCCGATGCTGACGCAACCCTTACGTACCTCGTGAAGCGTGGCGCATTGCCCATCCAGAAGCTCATCAAGAGTGCTGCGGCAAATGCAGTCCAGGCAGGAGCTGATGCAAGCTCGCTCATGATCAAAAACATCGAAGTAAACAAAGGCCTCGTCATGAAGCGGTCTATGCCTCGTGCGATGGGTCGTGCCACTCCTATCAACAAGCGCATGAGTCATGTCACCGTGACCCTTGGCCAGGTAGTTGAGAAGGCGAAGAAGCCAGCTAAGAAATCAAAAAAGTAACCATATGTCTAAAGTAGTCCACCCATACGCACATCGTCTTGTTATCCTCCGTGATTGGAAATCGCGCTGGTTTGCAACGGACAAAAAATTTGTCGACAATCTCGCAGTCGATATCACGATCCGTGAATACCTCGAAAAGCGCCTTCGCGGGTCATATCTCTCAAGTGTGGAGATAGAACGTACTCAAAAGGCAATCCGTGTGATCCTTCGCACCTCTCGCCCTGGTATGGTCATCGGCCGAAATGGAGAAGGGGCAGTCAAGCTCAAGGCAGACATCCAGACCGCACTCAAGCGTGCAAAGCTTACTGTGACTGACGACATCAAGCTCGAGATTGCGGAAGTAGCAAGTCCTGATAGTGATGCAAAGATTGTCGCATACATGATCGCCGAAGGTCTCGAAAAGCGCCTTCCGTACCGACGCGTCATGAAGCAACTCATCGAAAAGGTGATGGCGGTGCGAGGTGTACAAGGAGTGAAATTCTACCTTGGTGGACGCCTCGGGGGAGCTGAGATCTCACGAAGCGAAGTGCTCAAGCGCGGCTCTATCCCACTACAGACATTTCGTGCAGACATCGACTTTGCGCGCGAGCGTGCAAACCTCGCCTATGGCGTGATCGGTATCAAGGTATGGATCTACAAGGGCCAGGTCTTTGAAGAGAAGAATACTAAGAAGAGTGCATAAGCTATGTTGTTTCCTAAAAAAGTAAAATTTAGAAAGTGGCACAAGAAGCGAACCAAGATGGACGGTCGTGTAGAGACGCGCGGTACCTCAGTCAACTTTGGCTCGCATGGCCTAAAGACCGAGTCGATGGCGCGCATCACGAGCAACCAGATTGAAGCAGCCCGCAAGGCAGCATCTCGCCACCTGGGCAAAGTCGGCCGCATGTGGATCCGCGTGTTTCCCGATCGGCCGATCACCTCAAAGCCTGCGGAAGTGCCGATGGGCGGAGGAAAGGGTGATCTCGACGGATACTGCATGGAAGTGCTCCCCGGCCGCATTATCTTTGAAGTAGATGGCGTAACGCCAGAGGTCGCAAAAGAGGCACTTCGCAAGGCGGGCACCAAGCTCCCGTTGAAGACGCGTGTAGTCGAACGAGTATAACTGTATGAAAAAGATTGATTACAAAGCTAAGACTCAGGCCGAGCTCGAAACAGAGCTCAAGGACCTTCGCGCAACCCTTGCAAAGGCGGTCGCAAAAAATGCGAAGAATACCAAGGAGTATGCAGTGGCTCGCAAAAATGTCGCTCGCGTCCTCACGGCGCTTGCAATGATGCCTGCGCTAATCTCGACAGAATCAGAAAAATAAGTATTATACAAACACCGTTATGACTACCAAAGCAACCAACAACACAATACTCTCAGGCACCGTTGTCTCAGACAAGATGGACAAGACCGTCGTGGTTGCGGTGACGCGCTTTGTGCAGCATCCCAAGTACAAGAAGTACTACAAGATCACCAAGAAGTTTAAGGCGCATGACGAAGCAAATGCGTACAAGGTCGGAGACAAAGTCGAGCTTCGCGAGACGCGCCCGCTTTCAAAGGATAAGCGCTTTGAAGTAATCAAGAGTTAATCATATGTTAATGGATGGATCAATCGTAAAAATCACAGACAACGCCGGAGGACAAATCGGAAAGATTTTCAAAGTGCTCGGTGGAAGCAAGCGCCGCTATGCAGGTATCGGAGATGTGGTCGTGCTTTCGGTCAAGACTGCGCAGCCTCGCAAGGCGGTGAAGAAGAAAGATGTGCTCTATGCAGTCGTTGTGCGCCAAAAGGCAGCATTTCGTCGCAAGGACGGCTCGTACATCCGCTTTGATGACAATGCGGTCGTGATCATCGACAAGGGCAAGAAAGAACCGAAGGCGGGCCGCATCTTTGGTCCGATCCCGCGCGAGATCGGCGAACTTGGCTATCAGAAAATAGTATCACTTGCGCCAGAGGTGCTATAACGAGTTATATTTATGCATGTAAAAAAAGGAGACAACATCATAGTGATCGCAGGCAAGCACAAAGGGGCAAAGGGAAGCGTGTCGCGCGTACTTCTTGACCGCGTCATCGTAGATGGCGTCAACAAAGTAAAGGTGCACGTGCGCGCAAAGAACAAAAACGAAAAGGGGTCGATCGTCGAGCGCGAGGCAAGCATCCATCACTCAAATGTGAAGCTTGCTGAGAAGAAGCAGAAGACTAAGGCAAAATAATTTTAATACTATGGAACTCACCAAACAAAAACAGGATAGTTCATACAAGGCGCTTGGCTACAAGACTGCTCTTGCTGCTCCTCGGCTCGTCAAGATCGTCATCTCAAGTGGTACCGGTACGGGCATGAAGAAGGATCGCAACAAAAACGACACCATTATGGATCGCCTTGCAAAGATCACGGGCCAGCGCCCGACCGTGCGCTCCGCCAAGAAGTCAGTCGCATCATTTAAGGTACGACAGGGCGACCCGATCGGGGTCTCAGTGACCCTTCGCGGTGCACGCATGAATCACTTCCTCGACAAACTCATCCATATTGCCATCCCTCGTACCAAGGACTTTCGTGGTATCGATGCAAAGGCAGTCGACAACATCGGCAACATGACGCTCGGCATCAAGGAGCACACGATCTTCCCAGAGACATCTGACGAGGATCTCAAGGATGTGTTTGGATTTGCGATCACGCTTGTCTCAACTGCAAAAAGTCGCGATGAAGCACTCACATTTTTCACTCACCTCGGCATTCCGTTTAAGAAATAATAGAAGAACTAAAATCACTCGTATCGAGTGATTTTTGGTATACGGCTATAGGTGAGATATCCACTTGCGATCTAGTGCGTCAGTGTTTTTTGAATGATATAATTTCTAGGTGAAACGTATGCAGTTTTTTAGAAATCATTCCAAGCTCATCATTGCCCTGAGTGTTCTGTTTTTTTATTCTGCAACATTTGTACTTGCAACGCCGCCGGGTAGTCCGTATGTGCCTGGTGCGACACTGGACCCTGCATGTGCTCCAGGAGACACCAACTGCAGCGTCACGCTTTCTGCTGCTGCACTTGACGATGGTATTGTTGAGATTGCAGACTTTTCAGCCACAGGCACGCCAAGTAGCAGCACATATTTGAGGGGGGACAATACATGGGCGACGATATCTGGCGGGTCAGGCACTGTGACCTCCGTATCTGTCGTCAGTGCAAACGGGTTTGGAGGTTCAGTTGCAACTGCGACCTCCACACCTGCTATCACTATCACTACCAATGTAACAGGGCTTCTAAAGGGCGACGGCACTGCGGTCTCTGCAGCAGTTGCGGGTACTGATTATGAAAGTCCACTTACCTTTAGTAGTCCACTGTCTCGTTCGGTACATACTATCTCTATCGCAGATGCAGCTGCTGATGGTACCACCAAAGGTGCAGCAACGTTTACTGCAGCGGATTTCAATACTTCAAGCGGTCTAGTATCTCTCGACTATACCAATGGACAAGCAGCTTCAGGAAGTACGAAAGGCTTCCTCACGAGTGCCGACTGGACGACATTTAACGGCAAGCAAGGCGCACTTACCCTCACCACAACAGGTAGCTCAGGTGCTGCAACACTGATCGGCAACACGCTCAACATCCCGCAGTATGCATACACGTTTTCGACTGGTCTTACCAATACGTCAGGCACGATTACAGCCAATCTTTCGACTGGTGTATCGGGCGGACAGTCAGTAGTGGGTGGTACTGGCTCTGGTGAAAACCTCACGCTCTCATCAACGAGTAATGGTACGAAAGGTAAGATTATTTTTGGAAGTGCTTCTGCCTACGACCAGGTAAATGATCGGTTTGGTATTACTCAAACGACCCCGACTTCAAAGCTACATAT
>CAYYXE010000020.1:0-3100 GCA_964475655.1 uncultured Candidatus Saccharibacteria bacterium
GTAACAAGGCACGGCTAGCGGAAGCTGGTCGTGGATTAACTCAAATTGAGATGTCGCACCAATTGTCCTTCGGGATGATGGTATGATTGATACGGTTGAACTGAGGTAACTCAGAAAAAGGTTGTGGTGAAGACTGAAATATTCACTCCTTGCCCCTAGGTTATGGGGCGCAAAACCCGTCGTGTGTATCTATAGAGCACGTGACTGGTAGATCGAGGCAATAGAAAGCTGAATTCAATGATAGATACTCGCATTCAACTCAAACGCATATACATACTGGGAGCAATTGGAGCACTTCTCTTTGGAGTGCTCTTGTTGCGTTCAGATAGGGTACCACCACACGTTACCGCAGGAGAAATGCAGATACCGGTGACTATTGCCGACAGCCCTGCGCAGAGAGAGCGGGGACTTTCGGGTACTGAGAGCCTTTCCAAAGGCACAGGAAAACTCTTTATATTTGAACGCCCGGGCACCTACGGCTTTTGGATGAAGGATATGCAGTACCCGATCGACATTGTCTGGATCGATGCAGGATGGAAGGTAGTCGGAGTTGCTGCACAGGTGCTTCCCGAGAGTTATCCAGAAATGGTATATCCGCCCAGTGAGGTACTCTATGTGCTTGAGCTAAATGCAGGCGAGGCTAGTGGGGATAACTTCAAACCAGGTGCACTCCTTGATTTCAAAAAATGAATTTTTTCTAAAACTGTTTCCAAAAACAACTTGTATATAACGCTCGTTCGACACCTTTCTTTACAACACACCCTTTATATATTTTTTTATAGAAATTGGCACCAAAAATTCTTTGCTGCCTCGTATGTTTAGTATACTGAAGCATCTATGACGGCAGTACTTGTGCAAAAACGAAGCGGATCAGTGGTCGACTTTGACCGCTCACGTATCGCAAACGCGATTGCCAAGGCATACGCTGCAACCTCAGTCGGACTCCCCGAGGCCGAACTCAACACGCTCGTTGACCGCGTACTCGAAGAGATCCACAAGACCTTTGGCGAGAAGCTCGTTCCCAACGTCGAGCAGATCCAAAACATCGTCGAAAAGGAAATCGCAACCAAAGGCGACTTTGACGTGGCCAAGGCGTATATCTTGTACCGCGAGGAGCGCAACAAGGCTCGGGTGCGCGACATTTTCAAGAAGCGCGTGTATCTGAAGCCCTACGAGTACCCTGAGCTCTACGAGTACGTCAACGCCGTGCGCCACTCATACTGGATCCACACCGAGTTCAACTTCGTCGGCGACGTCCAAAACTTCAAAGTGAACGTCTCTCCGGAGGAGCGCAACGTGATCAAGAACGCCATGCTTGCCATCGCGCAGATCGAAGTCGCCGTGAAAACCTTTTGGGGTGACATCTACAAAAAGCTTCCAAAGCCCGAGATCGGTGCGGTCGGCGCGACCTTTGCCGAAAGTGAAGTGCGTCACACCGATGCGTACGCGCACCTCCTTGAGATCTTGGGTCTCAACGAAGCATTCAAATCGATCGGAGAAGTCCCTGCCCTCATGCGCCGCGTCCACTATCTCGAAAAGTCCTTGGCAAATGCTCGCAGTGAGGACAACCAAGAATACGCGCAGTCCATCCTCCTCTTCTCACTCTTTATCGAACACGTCTCGCTCTTCTCACAATTTCTCGTCATGATGTCCTTCAACAAGCACAAAAACCTCTTTAAGGGGATCTCCAATGCCGTCGAAGCGACCTCTAAAGAAGAACAAATCCATGGACTCTTTGGGATCGACGTTATCAACATCATCAAAGAGGAGCATCCGGAGTGGTTTGATGCAGCGTTTGAGGAAGGGGTCGTGAAGCTGTGCGAGGAAGCGTTTGAGTCAGAAAAGGCAGTGGTGGAATGGATGTTTGAAAAGGGAGAGCTCGAATTCCTTCCCAAGGCAGTGGTGATCGAATTTATCAAACAACGGTTCAACAACTCGCTCCAGAGTATCGGGATCAGGCGTATCTTTGAGACCGATCCGGAGCTTCTCAAAGAGAGTGAGTGGTTCTACGACGAAGTGATCGCCACCAAGCACGGAGACTTCTTCAACAAAAAGTCGATCAACTACAACAAAAAGAGCAAGAGTATCACGAGCGACGATCTTTTTTAAAATCATTAGCAGTGTAAATGAGGTATGATAACGATATGTATTGGCTAAACGACAACAGTAGAAAATTTTTGGCAAAGGGCTACCTCATGAACGGGCAGTCTGCCGAAGACCGCATCCGAGAGATCGCGACCATTGCCGAAAAGCATCTCGGCAAGCCCGGCTTTGCGGATAAGTTTTATGACTATATGTCAAAGGGCTACTACTCGCTCGCCACTCCCATTTGGGCCAACTACGGGCACACTCGCGGCCTTCCGATCAGCTGCTTTGGAAGCTTTGTGGCAGACGACATGTCTCGCATCCTCTACACGCACGCAGAGGTCGGCATGATGACCAAGTACGGCGGAGGGACGTCGGCATACTTTGGCGACCTGCGTCCTCGGGGTGCAGAGATCAAAGGCAACGGCCACTCGTCAGGGTCGGTGCACTTTATGGAGCTCTTTGATGGGCTCATCAATATCGTCAGCCAAGGCACGGTGCGTCGTGGTCACTGTGCACCCTACCTTCCTGTCGAGCACGGCGACATCGAAGAATTTCTCAACATCGGCAAGGAGGGTCATCCGATCCAAGAGTCGACTTATGCAGTCACCGTGGGAGATGCGTGGCTGAAGTCCATGGTCGAAGGCGACCAAGAGAAGCGCAAGATCTGGGCCAAGATCATCCAGCGCCGTACCGAGATCGGCTACCCGTACATACTGTTCTCAGACACCGTCAACGACAACACCGTCGACGTGTACAAAGACAAGGGCATGCGCATCTACGGCTCCAACCTCTGCTCCGAGATTTGTCTTCCGACCTCAGACGAGCTCTCATTTGTTTGCTGTCTCTCATCGATCAACCTTCGCCACTATCATGAATGGAAAGATACCGATGCAGTCGAGACATTGACGATGTTTCTCGACACCGTGATCCAAGAATTTGTGGATAGACTCGAGTCGTTCCGCGATAGCGAAGACCCTCAGAAGCGCTCAGCGTTTTACTTCATGCAGCGCGC
>CAYYXE010000021.1:0-2980 GCA_964475655.1 uncultured Candidatus Saccharibacteria bacterium
ATCATCAAGCTCGCCGACCGTCTGCACAATGTCTCGACCCTTGCGCATGTGCCGCCTGAGAAACAGAAGCGCATCGCCCTTGAAACGATCGAAGTGCACGCCGCACTCGCCGGCCGTATGGGTATGGAAAAGCTGAAGTCGATGCTCGAAGACTATGCCTTCCCCTTCGCCTACCCCAAAGAATTTGAAGTAACAAAGAAAATTATGGACGACATCGTTCCTGAAGCACAAAAAGTTGCCGACTTTGCATATGCAAAGATCGTAGAGACACTCAAGGAGTTTGACATCAAAGATACAGAAGTGCATTCGCGTGTGAAGGCGACATATAGTACACACAAAAAGCTTGTGAAGTATCACATGAACACTGAACTCGTCTACGACATCGTCGCGCTTCGCGTGATTACCAAGTCGGTTGCGGATTGCTACCAAGCCCTTGGACTTATCCATATGCTCTGGAAGCCGATCCCGAAGCGCATCAAGGACTTCATCGCGCTGCCCAAGCCCAACGGCTATCAGTCACTCCATACGACCGTCATCACTGAGCACGGCATTATCGAAGTACAGATTCGCACCACAGAGATGCACCACGAAGCAGAGCTTGGTGTCGCGTCCCACCTCGTCTACAAAGAAGCTTCACAAGAAAAGTCTGTGAAGACCAAAGGCAACTTCGCCTGGCTTGATGAACTCAAAGATTTACAAACCATTGCCGGAAGCCCGAGCAAATTTCTCAAGCAGCTCCATATGGATCTCTTCCAAGACCGTATCTTTGTGTTCACACCACAAGGCGATGTCATCGACCTCCCCGAGCAAGCTACCCCCGTCGACTTCGCCTACGCAGTCCATACCGAAGTGGGCAACACCATGGCAAGTGCTCGTGTGAACGCAAAGATCGCATCACTCAATACCAAGCTCCACAACGGCGACATCGTCGAGATCGTGACCAACAAAACAGGCAAGCCCTCCAGCAAATGGCTCGAATACGCCAAGACCAACTTCGCACGGCGCAAGATACGTCACTATATCGCAGAGCATGGTGGTTTGCTTGAGAAGTTTCTGACACGTGAGTAGTGCTCCACTCGGAATACTGTAGATTTTTTCGCCGATCGTGCTCTCCTGAGGAGCACGATCTTGTCCTCAACAAATCGTTTTCCTTCGGAAAAGCCAAGCCGATTTGTTTGCGGCCGCGAAAAAATCCGCAGTATTCCTCATTTGCATGCACATCCTAAAAACAGTATGAACAAGCGAAAATCCCGCCCTATTTTTATACGGCCGCAACCAAAAATGCTTGGTTTTTGTGAGCATACACAAAAATTTTTGGTGAGGACAAGAACACGATCCGCAGGAGATCGTGTTCGGTATAAAAATAGGGCGGGATTTGAGCGCAGTTGGTGTTATAAACTAAAGTTCTTTATATTGTACAGCTCATCAATGTCTTCTTCATCTTTCTTTATTTCTTCTTTGCTTCGATCATCGAGATCTACGATATCCTGTTTTGTTTCTACAGTCGGTACTGTTTCTACTGCTGGTGTTGCAAGTACGACATGCATGATGGTATCGAGATCTTCGGGTGAGAAATAGTCAATCGTGATCTTGCCTCCCTGCTCGCGTGGCTCGATGTGCACACGCGTACCAAGCGTCTCTTGGAGCTTTTGTTCGATCTCCTTGAGCTCGCCATCTGGAAGGAGCTCTTTCTTGCGTACCTTGTCGACTGCAATGCGTCGTGCGATGCGCTCCGCTTCACGCACAGAGATCTTGCGCACCGTGATTTCTTTGAAGAGTGTATCTTGCTCTTCGGGGCGCTCTTTGAGCATCATCAGCGGACGTGTGTGCCCTTCATTGATCTTGCCCGCAGAGAGCGCGTCGAGGATATGCTCTGGGAGCATGAGAATGCGGATCGTGTTTGCGACAAATTCGCGGCTCTTGCCGACCTTGTGCCCGATCTGCGTGTGCGTGAGTTTAAACTCTTCCATGAGCCGCTGAAATGCTCGTGCACGCTCGACTGCATTGATGTCTTCGCGCTGGAGGTTTTCGATAATTGCAAGCTCAAGCTTCATGAGCGCATCATCTCCGGTGCGGATGAGTGCTGGGACTTGTGAGAGGCCTGCAAGCTTACTTGCACGCAGGCGTCGCTCTCCTGCAATGAGCTCATAGGTGGTCGTAAGTCCGCCGTCAGGAGTCGCCGTCTCGACGCGAGAGACCACGAGCGGCTGCAACACGCCGTACTGCCGGATGGATTCTGAGAGGTCCTTCAGTGCCCCCTCCTCAAATTCCTTGCGGGTCTGATATGGATTGGGAGCGACTTTGTCGATATCGATAAAGAAAACAGAATTGGAAATAGTTTCGGACATGTGAGTATGATAGCATGAAAAATTTTGGGTATAAAAATAAAAAGAACCTCCTACAATGTAGGAGGGTTTATCTTTTGCCGTTAATCCGGCTTAATTCGCCTTTGAGCTTCTTGAGCTCGATTTACATAAATTGCCATTACTCACAAAATCAGTACTCACTTATTGTTGGCGCTGCCCGCTGCTTATTTATTTTCTTTAGCGTTTCGCCGCCAGCCCCGGCCGTTTTTTGGTGCCTGCATATCAATATTTTCAGTAAAGCCTGCTTTGAGGCTTGAAAAGTTTGGTGTCCCAGTTGCTCCGGGAGGCCATAAAGTGCTGTACTTTTTCATGTTTTTAATTTTTACACCCCGCAACATCGCGAAGGTTCTGAGATCATTATATACCCTTTACAAAATTTGTCAAGCATTTCCCTATTTCCTGCCTTGCAAAGCCCAAAAACCCCTGTAGAATAAGGAAATTGCTGGTTTTCCAGTAAATATGCCGGAATGGATGAAAAGCAAACTGCTTTGCTTTTCATCGGAGTACAGCGACGTGGGCCGCCATTCCGGCGAGACACAAAAATGCGAAGCGTTATTTTTGTGCGATGCCGGAATGGCGGAATGGTAGACGCAATCGACTCAAAATCGATCGGG
>CAYYXE010000022.1:0-2744 GCA_964475655.1 uncultured Candidatus Saccharibacteria bacterium
ACGTGCTAATGGCGCATTATGCGACTGCACAGGGCGAGTGGATGACGACCCAGTACGTGCCATTTACCTCCACCCTCAAGTACACACTTCCGGCGGGCACGACGAGTATGAAAGGCTTCCTCATTCTCAAAAAGGACAATCCTAGCGGAGAGGCACGATTTGACAACCAGCTCGTCATACCAGTAACACTCTCATAACTATGAAACCAGTATCCACCTTCTCAATCACGCTCACCATCGTCGCCGTCATCATTATCGGCTGGGTCGTCTTTACGCACAAGGACCGTCAGGCCAATCCCATCAATACGACTGGCGAAGTAGCTCCGAGCCCTACGGCATCATGGCCATCTGTCGAAGTCGACAAAAAGACTATCTCTGACGAAAATCAATACTACACGATCGATGTCACATATCCAGTGACGAGCGATGTGGCGATCAATGACAAGCTTAAGGCATTTGCCGAAGATCAGATCGCGCAGTTCAAAGAAGACACCTCGTGGGTAACTGATCCGAGTATTGCTAGCGCAGCAGAGTCATCGCTGTCGCTGACTGTGGACTACACACAAGAGCGAAGTGCGTATGCAGATACGTATGTCTTTGCGATCTCGACCTATACCGGCGGGGCGCACGGACTGCAGGCGACCAAGACATTTGCATTTGATCAGTACGGCGCGCCGATCACGCAGAGCGATCTCTTTGCAAATCCTGATACAGGCCTCAAGGCAGTTGCGGCCTTTGTACAAAGCGAGCTCGCCAAAAAGAAGATCAGTGATGCGGACTGGATCAAAGAAGGTGCAGGACCAAGTGCTGACAACTACGGCAATTTTGTGATCGGAGACAACGGCGTCACGTTTATCTTTGATGCATACCAGGTTGCACCGTACGCTGCAGGCACCCAAAAGATCCTGGTACCGCTTTCAGTGTTTAAACCCAATCCCAAGGTCTTTACTCAGTAGTGCGTTCGATATCGGCATCGCCAAGGACCAGAGGTTCGAGCTGGGCTTCAGTGCCAGCAATGCGCATGACATCCTTGTCTACCTTTTTGAGCTCCTTTGAAGCGGCGTTGTAGTGGTTGACGACGGTCTTGAGCGTCGTGCCAAGCTTGTTGTGGTATTCCTCATAGCTCATGAGGTGGCGGCCGAGCTCGTCGACGCGCTTCCTGATCTCTTTGGCACTCTCCTCAATCTGCATTGCCTTCAGTCCTTGGAGCACTGTCTGCAGATACGCGAGAAATGACGTAGGGGAGACGATGATGACGCGGTACTTGGATGCGGCGCGTTGGATCAAGTTTTCGGCATCTTCGCCAGCGCCGACGGTGCCCACCAAGAGATCATAGTAGATCGCTTCGTGCGGGATAAACATAAAGGCAAAATCCATCGTGGAGTTTTCGGGTTGGATGTATTTTGCAGTTTCAACGATGCGGTTTTTCAAATCATTTTCAAATATTTTTGCGAGGTCGCGCTTGCGTGCAGGATCCTTTTCTTCGGTCATGCGGTTGTAGTTTTCGAGGCTAAACTTTGAGTCGACGGGGATCACCTTGTCCTTCACAAAGACTGCGGCGTCGACGATCGTGCCATCGGGGAATGCATACTGCATCGAGTATCCAGCAGGCGGCAAAATATTCTTGAGAAGCGTCTCAAGGTAGTACTCGCCGAGCACGCCGCGCTGCTTTGGGTTCTTCAAGATATCCTGAAGCTGTGCGAGCCCTTCTGCAAAGCCGATCACTTGCTTGTTGCCTTCATCAAGCCGCACGAGGCGTTCGGTGATGTCGGCAATGATCCTCGCAGACTGCGTGCTCTGGTGCTGCATGCTCTCGCGCATACTTCGCTCGCTATCAGAGAGCTTTGCATCGACGACCTTTTGGAGGTCTGCCACTTGCTGCATCAGGAGCTGGAAGCCGGTCGCGCTGGAGGCATCTGCCACAGGCTTTTTGGAACGAGTCAAAAAGTACACGATCCCACCGCCAAAGAGTACTCCGAGAATGATATAGAGGGTTTGCATGAGGGAATTGTAGCATGAGAAAAGGCCGCTAAAGCGGCCTTTTGTTACGTTCTAATTCAGATCTCAGTTCATTCAGGAGCGTCTTGATCAATGTTTTGTTTTGATGCAAACATGGTTTGCCATACGCAATCCCGTTGCTTCCCGCATAGTGTTTGTCGGTAAGCAGGATCGCTGCAAGAAGATCTCCTGTTGTATACCTCATCTGATACCGTTTGCTCTTTGGAATGACGACATCAACCGCAACATTGTTTTCAAATATCACTACGACCTCCAGTGGATTTCGCTTTTTCTGGAACAAAATTCCGTAATCGTAAACCGTGTAGATGATGTTTTTTCTAAACTCACCACCGGGATAATTGACGGCGTTCTGATTTCTTCCCGTTGCCTTGATGATGATTTCATTAAGGATAACAGGGGAGCGTTTCCAATGCCTCGATTGCTGTTCAATGTCTGTCCATTGCCAAATTGCTGTTGTTTGCCTTTCCTTGAATCGGAAAGTGATTCTGTGTGCCATGCTATTGATTTTTTATTCAATAACATTTTACATCATATTTATTTTTTCGTCAAATTAGTGCAAAAACTTCTCCAGTGTGTGGAGCCAATCGGTTTCGTCTTGCTCGGACTGCTTCTTTTGGTCGTAGAGCCAGCGGAGGTAGCCGATATCGATAGAGGCAACTTCTTCGATCAGGCGGTCTTTGTATTTGCCAAACGTAAACGTACGGAAGGCGATAGGCTCTCGTGTGA
>CAYYXE010000023.1:0-2708 GCA_964475655.1 uncultured Candidatus Saccharibacteria bacterium
TCACACGAGAGCCTATCGCCTTCCGTACGTTTACGTTTGGCAAATACAAAGACCGTCTGATCGAAGAAGTCGCCTCTATCGATATCGGCTACCTCCGCTGGCTCTATGACCAAAAGAAGCAGTCCGAGCAGGATGAAACCGATTGGCTGCATACGCTTGAGAAGTTTTTGAAGTAATTTGACAAAATCATCATATTGTTTTATTGTAAAAGAAAAATAATACGTATGATCATTAAGAAATACCTCGCAACAAAATCCGCCGATTTTTGGGTTTTATCAGAAACATCAGAAACCTATGAGACACTGAAGCAACCTAGCGGGTGCTACATCAATGTATGGTGCCCGTCTAAAGTAATTGAAACTGGGATATTTGACATTCATATACACGATCCCAAGTCAGAACTTTCCACCCCTGGAGTATTTACCCTCCGTTATGATGTAGGCAGAAATGACATTGCAAAATTGATTAGGGTTAGAGATTTGGAATTTATAGCAAGATTTCTTACCTATCCCGCAAGCGATATCGTAAACTTGCTTCGAAAAGCGGAGTCAGAATTTTTGTCTACAAACCACTGCTTTCCCCCTATACTCAGTACTGCAAATAGTACGTTGTACATAGGGCTCATTCATTTATTGAGATATTTTGGTATGCAATAACCCTACTGCCCTTTTTATCGAGGGCATTTTTTGTACATGCTACAATTCCCTCATGCAAACCCTCTATATCATCCTCGGCATCCTCTTTGGCGGTGGGATCGTGTATTTCTTGACAAAGTCCAAAAAGCCGGCGGTGGATACTTCGAGCGCGACCGGCTTCCAGCTCCTGATGCAGCAAGTGGCAGATCTCCAAAAGACTGTGGATGGCAAACTCTCCGAAAGTGAGCGCTCTATCCGCGAGTCGATGCAGCACCAGAGCACGCAGTCTGCGCGCATCATTGCAGATATCACGGAGCGCCTCGTGCGGCTTGATGAAGGCAACAAACAAGTGCTTGGCTTTGCAGAAGGGCTCGCGCAGCTCCAGGATATCTTGAAGAACCCAAAGCAGCGCGGCGTGCTCGGCGAGTACTATCTCGAGACTCTGCTCAAAAATATATTGCCTCCTGCTGGATACGCAATGCAATATGCATTCCCCGATGGCACGATCGTCGACGCCGCAGTCTTTGTCAAAGACAAAGTGATCCCTGTGGACTCCAAATTCTCCCTCGAAAACTACAACCGCATGACCGAAGAAAAGGACCCTGCTCGCAAGCGCGACCTCGCCAAGATCTTTGAAAACGATCTCAAGAACCGCATCACCGAGACCAGCAAGTACATCCAGCCCGAACACAACACGATGGACTTCGCCTTTATGTTTATCCCGCACGAAGCGATCTACTACGACCTCCTCGTGGGCACCGTAGGAGCCGGCGAAGACGCCGAAAACTTGATCCAACGCGCAGCGAGCAAGTACCGCGTCATCATCGTCTCCCCGACGTCATTTCTTGCCTATTTGCAGACGGTGCTCCAGGGACTGAAGGCAATGCAGATCGAAGAGTCTGCAAAAGAGATCAGGAAGCGCGTCGACGAGCTCGGCAAGCACCTGCTCAAATACGAGGAGTACCACAACAAGATCGGTACGACGCTCCAGACCGTGGCCAACCACTACAGTGGCGCTTCCAAGGAGCTCAAGAAGATCGACAAAGATGTCATGCGCATCACCGGAGAAGCGCCAGGCCTTGACCCGATGCTTCTGAGCGATGCCGATATAGAGAGGACTACTGAGTAAGCTTCGGATTTGCTTTAAATACCGTAAATGGCACGAGGATGTTTTGGGTACCAGCTGCGTATGGAGCTACCTGGTACGGATCAAAGATAAATGTCACACCGGCATCGCTGATGACAAATGATTGGTAGTTGTCAGGCGTTGCACCGGCGCCGTCTTTGATCCACTCTGCGTCACTGATCTTTTTCTTTTCGATTTCCTTTTGGACAAAGGTTGCGACTGCTTTGAGTCCTGTATCGGGATTTGCAAAGAGATCGCCCTGCATGATCGATGTACCAACCGCATCAAACGCAAACGTCTTGGTGATCTGGAGTCCGTGCGCACCACCCGTGTACGTCGAGATGGTAAAGATATAGTTGTCAGCATGTGTGCTGCGCTCTTCTCGATAATCGATCGTGAGAGACAACGTCGCTTCCGCAGCGCTTTCGATAGCAGGATCCATCACCCACGCAGTATCTTCTTTAAATTGCGCAATCTGGTCTTCGACAAATGCCTTAAACTTGTCATTGATCGCCACATCTTTGGTCACTGGATACGTGACATCGATCGTGTAGTACTGATTTTCGTCACTGATAGTCTTTTTGTCGACTTCGACAGATGGCCATGATGCCGTAGGGCTCGGAGCTACTTCGCCGGTCGTATTGATGGGGTTTGCTTGACGATCCTTGTACGTAAAGACCACCCAGCCGATACCTATGACTGCGATGACGGTGAGAATGATAGAAAAGGTGGATACTGGTTTCATATGAGTTATGAGAGTGTTACTGGTATGACGAGCTGGTTGTCAAAGCGTGCCTCTCCGCTGGGATTGTCCTTTTTGAGAATGAGGAAGCCTTTCATGCTGGTGACACCTGCCGGAAGCGTGTACTTGAGGGTGGAGGTAAATGGTACATACTGGGTCGTCATCCACTCGCCCTGTGCAGTCGCATAATGCGCCATTAGCACGT
>CAYYXE010000024.1:0-2398 GCA_964475655.1 uncultured Candidatus Saccharibacteria bacterium
ACCCCAGGATGTTCGATCACTGTTGTGCTCAAGGCAAATCCAAGTGCAAACAATATCCACGGAAGCGGCTTTTCTATCATTGGATTTTTTCGCACCATCCTAAATGTTGGGATAAGTGCACACATATCTGCGACAATGGCTATGTAGTTTGCATACTGTGATCCTGTCGGATCGTTTCTGACAAACCACCAGATCGAGATTGAAACTATTCCCAATGTAAGCGCACTCCAGTCCCATTCATCGAGTACAACTTTTGTCTTTTGTCGAAATGACAGAAAAAAGTTTATACCCGGGAAAAGCACATTGCCAATTGCTACATAATACTCGTGCTTTGTATGCATTGATCCGTAGGAAAGAAGGATTGCAAAGCTTACTGCAAACCAGATAAACCATGATACTGGACTGATGACGATGATTCCTTGCCATACACGTCGTACATGAAAGATGCCAGCAATCAATACAAGAAGAAGGGAAATGTACCCAAGTACAAGAGATTCCATTTGTTATTTGATTTTGGAAGAACTGAGTCCTGAACCTCAGTACAAAATAAACGCTATCAGGAGCTAAATCAATTATACTACATTTTATAATAAAGTCAACTTATCCCAAGTTTAGAAAATCGTTAAAAGGATGCTTTTACAATATAAGGGCGGGGCAGTGTCCCGCATTCATACGGTACGTCTCTGTGTATAGATCGTGCGCGTCTCAGTAGTATCGATACTATTCTCACAATCCTTTGGGTTGTCTATCGATACAAACGGTCGCTGCGATCAACGCAAACCCCGCTCTCAGCTCGAGCGGGGTTTGTCTTACATCTGAGCTTTGAGGGTTCTGATCTTGTGGTATGAACGATATGAGAGGATGAGGAGGATGATTGCGACACAAGGGATCAGGAGAGCTGATGTGATACCGATGACCATCGTCATACTGTAGAGTGCAAGTATAAAATCAATCATAAATCCGGCATATGCCCATTCTTTGATGCGGGGAGAGATGGAGGGTACGATGAGGACAATGCCTCCGAGGAGCTTTGCTACTACCAGAAATCCTACTACGTATGCTGGGTAGCCTAGCCCTACGACGCCTGCAGCTGCACTTCCACCCACCGCAGCCAGTAGTTCACCAATGCTTTGGCTGAGTACGATAAGTCCGGTCGTAATCCAAAAGATGATGTGTTGTTTCATGTACCGCAAAGTATAGCAGGTCAGAGAAAGGGGTGGAGTACCTTGAGCAAAAATGTGAGTGGAAAGTAGTACCACGGCAGCGCATGCAGTGTCGGCGTAAAGGGTGTTGCCGATGTTTTCCAGTTTTCCAGCACATGACCAAGCCGTGCAATTGCGGCGGGTTCTGTAAAGAATATACCGAGCTCGCTATTGCGCTCAAATGAAAGAGAGTCGATATTGGCAGATCCGACCAATCCTTCGCGCGTATCGATGAGCGCTGCCTTGGCGTGGTTGGTCCCAGGTGTGATAAAGACCGATACGCCTCGATCGTGTGCTTTGCCGGCGTAGTGTCTGTTGATCTTGTCGAGGATGCGTGAGTCGGTGGTCTCGGGTATAAGGAGCTCGACTCCAATGCCACGTCCGACTGCTTCTCCCATAGCATCAAGGAGCCAGCGGTGCGGGATGAAGTACGGCGTAACAAAGGTGATGTGATGCTTCGCTTCGGCGAGCTTTTTGAGGTAGTAGGTGCGCAGGGTGAGCTGATCTGCAAGCGGTGTGTGCTCGAGGATCCATGAGCGTACGCGGTGTCGACGCGTGAGGTATTTGGGAAGCACCAAGAGTCGCTGTGCACCGCCGGAGAGTTTGTAGGTACGGGTAAACACTTTGAGCAAGCGTCTGACGATGGGGCCGGTGACCTCAAGCTGCAAGTCATTCCAATCCTTTGCATGCGCAGTGATGTTGACGCCGCCGACGAGCGCGCGCGTACCATCGACAATGATGGTTTTCCTGTGGGTGCGATGGATCCAGTGACGGAAAAATCGCACTTCGACTCCGGCGTCTTTCAGTAACGACACTGTTTTGCTGGAGAGCCCCATGCTTCCAAAGGCATCAAGGATCATGACGACCTGCACACCTGTCCGTGCCCGGTCAACGAGTGCCGTGATGAAGTCGTGCGTCGCCGTCGTGTCTTCTGAGAAAATGTACATCTCTATATAGATAGACTTTTGCGCCCGCGTGATGGCCGCAAGTGTCGCACTCCATGCAGTGGTAGAAGAGGTGTAGAGTTTCATATGTGAGGTACTATAGAGTATCGGGAGTGTTTTGCCCAGAACGAGAGAGGATGGTATAACAAACTCCACGGCATCGCGAAGCGATTTGCGTTTGCATAAAGTGAATATACGGAAGCGTGGATGAGTGGTTTAAATCAACGGTTTACTAAACCGTCGGCCTTCACC
>CAYYXE010000025.1:0-2231 GCA_964475655.1 uncultured Candidatus Saccharibacteria bacterium
GAAGACTTCTGCATGGAACCTGCCGAACGAAACTATGTTGCGGAGGCGACTCGCTACGCAAAGCAAGGAAAGCAAAAGCAATTCCAGCAGGTAATGCGGAAGATTTTCTCGCAACGCCGTGTCACCACAGGATTAAAGGACCTCTGGTCAACGGCTGAAAAGATGACTACTGCCGATGGGAATACAAAACTCACAGAAGCTGATTTGAATCGCGCCTACAACTTTACCGGTCGTGGTGTGACGCATTTCTTTAATGTTGTCGTTACTATTCCTGAGCAGAGAGAGCAGCAGAAAAAAGGTCTATTTGATGGAGTGAAATCCACATTCAGTAACCTGTTCAAAAAAGAAAGCGTAAAATCTCAATCTAATGATGGTGCAGAAAACCAGCCATTTTTTGAGATATTGCCTGAATTTTTGAACGGATTCTGTAAGCTTCTTTCGGAAGCAGGACAGGATGCTCCGATCGGGTCTGCCATTGTCACTACAACAGACATAGGCGCATCTGAAGAAAGTGAAAAAGAACAGAAGATCATTCATCAATCAGAACAATTGATGAACTGGTGCGATGTTCCATTAGGAAATGTGATGGATCTTCGGATTGAGAAAGACGGAGGTAGTAGCGTTAAAAGCTACATCTCACTTCCTTCACAAAAATCCCCGCATGTACGAAGGGGTCACTTCAGGAGATATCCTCAGCCAGATGGAAGTATTAAATCCGTATGGATCAACCAGGTTGTTGTTAGAAAGGACAAGCTTGAATCTGAACAGATTAAGAGCGGTGTAATGAATGTGCAGTAACTCAACAAATGAATCCAAGAACTCGTGTATAACGGGTTCTTTTTTTGTTCATTTTCTAAGTAGTCATCATCTTGTGTTAATAACTTCTCAAAACCGCTTACAAAATAAGCGGTTTTTTGTCGTCCAGCACAAGTACATGACGATTACATGACCCTGTACCCATTTGGTCTGATACTTAGGGGGACCAGTCATCTCCGTATTATTCCTTTAAGAAATTATTATGACAAAACTACACTGGACAACCGTCCAAAAGCGTGTCAACGAACTTGTACCACAAGACATAAATCCTCGTGTCATTAACGATAAGCAACTTGCAGATCTCACGAAGAGCTTACAGAAATATGATCTTGTCGAGATCCCTGCCATCGACACCGATGGTCGGATACTCGCGGGCCATCAGCGCATCAAAGTGATGCAATTGCTCGGACGAGGAGATGAGGTCATCGATGTCAGATTGCCGAATCGCAAATTATCAGATGCAGAAGCGAAACAATACCTCATTGCAAGTAATGCGCTCGGTGGGGACTGGGATATTGCTTCCCTTAAGTCATTTGATCTCAACATCCTCACCAGTGCAGGCTTCGATGAGGTTGAACTCGCAAAGTTTTGGGATGAAGACAAAGAAGTAAAAAATGATGGTTTCGATATCGACAAAGAGCTGAAGAGTATCAAGACTCCGAAGACTAAGCTGGGAGACGTCATACGATTAGGCAAAAGTAAGATCATTTGTGGCGACAGTACCAATCCAGAGACTCTCAAGAAACTTCTTGGAGATGAGCGTGCAAGCATGATCTACAGTGACCCTGTCTATAACATTTCCGTAGACTATGACGGCGGCATTGGAGGTCGTGCGTCGTATGGAGGAGATAAAGTAAATGACACGCGCACATATGACGAGTACAAGCAGTTCATCAAAGAAAGTATCAGTGCATCTCTTGCAGTATCCCATTCCGACACGCATGTCTTCTATTACTGCGACCAGATTTATATTGGTCTGATTCAAGACGCATACCGAACGCTTGGCATCGCAAACAAACGCGTGTGCTTATGGCTTAAGAATTCGCAGAACTGTGTACCGAAAGTATTCTGCAACAAGGCATATGAGCCGGCAGTCTATGGCACGCGCCAAAGACCCTATCTCGCACCTGCGATGAGCTCACTCACTGAAGTGCTCAATCCAGAGTTCGGCACAGGCAACCAACTCCTCGAGCAGGTCGATGATTTCATCGAGATTTGGACTGCAAAGCGACTTGCAGCCAAGGACTACGAGCATGCAACCTCTAAGCCGATCACCCTTCATGAGAACGCGATCAAGCGCTGTACTAAGCCAGGAGACATCATTATTGATAGTTTTCTGGGATCAGGAAGCACGCTTCTAGCAGCAGAACAGCTCGATCGGCGCGTCTATGGATGTGAGCTCGAACCTCGCTTTT